>JARKUW010000210.1 GCA_029851965.1 Bacteroidota bacterium
CGTACTCAGACAGTGAGCAGTTGGCCAGTATCGCAGCGGCTACCATTATACGCGCTGAGGCCGCAACGTCCTCCTGGTATAAGGCTTCCTTGCCCGACGGGAAAGCTGGCTATCTGCGAAGCGCCGATGTTGTAGCCATTAAGACGCCGGTTCGCAAGATACTGCTGGCCGACAATCAGGTGTCTATGTATGATCAGCCCTCGCAAATGGCAGCTGTAAAGAAGGTGCTTAGGACCGGATCTTCAGTGAATGTGCTGGGCAGCTTTAAGGATTATCTTCTGGTTCGTGATGCTTTGGAAGACGTGGGATGGATCAGTGCAAAGCCGTAAAGTTCTCCTGTTTATTTCCGGCGTTTACAACTTTTTGATAGCATATATGGGTATTAATTGATTCCTTTGTAAAAAATTCCATATATTCCTACCATGTCTGATTCGGCTACAAGATTAAATAAATACATAAGTGAAAGTGGTTTGTGCTCCAGGAGAGCAGCAGACCGGTATATAGAGCAGGGAACTGTATTTATTAACGGCCGCAAAGCCAAAGTAGGCGATAAAGTTTTGTTTGGAGACGTTGTTCAGGTAAATGGCCAGACCATTGAACCCAAGCAGGTTGAACATTCTGTATTGATTGCGTTTAACAAACCCGTAGGCATTACCTGTACAACCGAGGCCGGTGTTCCGAGCAACATTGTGGACTATGTGAACCATAGCGAACGTGTATTCCCAATCGGTAGGCTGGATAAAGATTCCCAGGGTCTGATCTTCTTAACCAACAATGGAGATCTGGTGAATAAGATTCTTCGTGCTGGCAATAACCATGAAAAGGAATATCTGGTAACAGTTAACAAACCACTTACACCTGCTTTTCTCGAAGGCATGTCGAAGGGCGTTCCGATCATGGGGGTAATGACCAAGAAATGTAAAATTTCAAAAGAGAGTCCTTTCATATTTAAGATTACGCTCGTTCAGGGATTGAACCGCCAGATCAGAAGAATGTGCGAACATTTTGGTTTTGAAGTGACAAAACTGGAACGGACGCGTATAATGAACGTGACGGTAAAAGGGATCCCGACAGGCGAATGGCGGGAACTTACGCCTGAGGAACAGGAAACCATATTTAAGCTGGTGGAAAAATCAAGCTCGCTTGAAAGTGCCTCTAAACCTAAGAAAACCGCATCGAAAGCGCCATCAGCACTGTTTGAAGAAAACGTTAAGCCAAGTGGATCTGCAGGTAGAACATCTGGACGATCAAGACCGGGCGCGGGAAAATCCGATACGGCACGTGGCGCCAGTACGCGAACAGGCGTAAAAAAAGGTGCGAATGCCGACAATCGTAAGCCGGCGGGTAGAGCTGCAAGTGCATCCTCAACACCAGATTGGCACAAGACCAATGGCCCCGCGAAAAGACCTGTACGCCCTTCTAAGGGTAAATCCGGGGCACCAGGCAAGAGCCGGGGCCCAAAACATTAAAAATTATTGGTTATCTTTGTGCCTAAATGGCTTACACAAAGAAAACAGACATTCGTGCGCTGGATCTGATCCAGTTACAACAGCATTTTACCGCAATGCAGGAACCTGCCTATAGGGCAAAACAGGTTTACCAGTGGTTGTGGGAGAAGTCTGCACGTACCTTTGACGAAATGAGTAACCTTTCTAAGGATTTACGGAAGAAGCTCGACGAAAATTTCGCCATCAACGTGGTTGAGGTGAACAGTTCACAGTTTAGCAACGATCAAACCATCAAGAGTTCCTTCCGTTTGTATGACGGCAACATTGTCGAAGGCGTCTTAATTCCGATGGAGGAGCGAATGACTGCTTGTGTTAGTTCACAGGTTGGCTGCAGCCTCACCTGTAAGTTCTGCGCTACGGGGTATATGGATCGTAAAAGAAACCTTAACGCAGATGAGATCTACGATCAGGTGGTTTTGATTGATCAGCAGGCAAAAAAGAATTACAACAGTCCGCTAACAAACATTGTATACATGGGCATGGGTGAGCCTTTGCTTAACTATGCCAATGTTCTTAAATCCATTGAGCGCATTACTGCTCCTGACGGCCTGAACATGGCTTCCAAGCGGATAACTGTATCTACCGCGGGGATCGCTAAAATGATTAAGAAGCTGGGCGATGATGGGGTTAAATTTAATCTGGCCTTGTCCTTACATGCCGCAAACGACCGCAAACGCAACGAGATCATGCCTATTACGGAGCATAACTCTTTAAAGGCCTTGTCGGAAGCATTAAAATACTACTTTTCAAAAACGAAGAATCCCGTTACGTACGAGTATATCGTCTTCAACAACTTCAATGATGAAATTGAAGATGCAATGGAACTTGCGAAATTCTGCAAGCATGTACCGTGTAAAGTTAACCTGATCGAATACAACCCCATTCAGTTTGCCGACTTTATCAATGCGGAAGGCGACAAAATAGATGCATTTTCTAAATATCTGAAGAGCCAGGGTGTAAATACGAACATCAGGCGGAGCCGTGGAAAGGACATCGATGCGGCATGCGGTCAGCTTGCCGTAAAAGAAGAAGCATAATCCTAATCTTACATTTTCTTACCACCAGGTGTCTGAAAGGATATAGATTGGTTTGATGAATGCATTGACGCGGACTTTAGCGGACCTCATTAGCCTATTATTTCCAGAATTGTGCAATGCATGCGGTAAATCCATGATTACAGGTGAACGTAACCTTTGTACCAATTGTTTGTATGACCTTCCGTATACAGATTTCCATCTCTTTTCAGACAATAAGGTAGCGAAGCAGCTCTGGGGCCGGCTGCCGGTGAGTGGAGTTATGGCCATGTTGTTTTTCAAGAAAGGAAGTCATGTCCAAACGATGATACACCGTTTGAAATACAACGGCAAAATGGAACTTGGCTTTCAGCTGGGGCAGATGCTGGGTGCCAGACTGTTACAAAGCAGTTTGTATAAAGAGATCGACCTGATCATTCCTGTACCGCTGCACAAGCGGCGAGAACGTGTACGTGGCTACAATCAAAGTAAATGTATTGCGGATGGTGTTGGGGAGGCGCTTGGCATACAAGTGCTCAGCGGCGTACTAACTAAACTCAAGGCTACAGATAGCCAGACGAGAAAAGGAAGGTTCAGCAGATATGAGAATCTGAAATCTGTTTTCCAAATCACCGATAGTTCAGTATTAATGAACAGGCATGTTTTGTTGATTGATGATGTAATTACGACAGGCGCAACACTTGAATCCTGCGGACTGGTGTTACATGGTGCAGGTATCTCTAGACTTAGTATCGCAGCTGTTGCGTTTGCAGAGTAAAATGGCTCAGGCTTAAAAAAAATAAATTTCTTTGAAACAATTTACATTGGCAAACGTTATTGTTTACGAGAGCGTTAATTTAGATGGTAAGGGTCGAGTTTCTTCAAAGAAATTCGGCCCTTTTCCTTTAAGGCTCACTGAGAGCAGATACTTTTGCAGACAAGCAATTTTTAGTCCAGCAGAATATCTGAAAGAACTGCTCTGATGTCATCGGGGTTAAACGGCTTCATTATATAACCATTCATGCCACTTGTCTCGTATTTACTATGGTCATCGTGCATACTGGATGCCGTAAGTGCCACGATTGGAACAGTCTTGTAATGTTCGCCATCAAGATCACGAATGATGTTGGTCGTTTCGAACCCATCAATGCCCGGCATTCGAATATCCATAAAGATGATCTCGAATGTGGTAGACATCACCTTATCTATGGCCTCATGTCCATTGGAAGCAACTTCTACGTCAAGGCCCCAATTGGTTAAGATCCGCTTCGCGATAAGAATGTTTATTTCATTGTCATCCACAACGAGAACCTTTCTTCCGGCAAATTCGGCATTACGATTTATTAACCCGATTCTGGATTTGTCCTCAGAAACCTTGTCGAGTGCAAGTGTGAACGTGAAGGTAGTCCCCTGCCCCTCTGTACTTGAAACATGGATATCCGAATTGTACAAATTAAGCAGCTTTTTTGTTATGGCCAGACCGAGGCCGGTACCGCCATATTTTCTGGAGATGTCAGTTTTAGCTTGTGTAAAAGATTCAAAAATGTAAGACTGTTTGTCGGCGGGAATGCCAATTCCATTGTCTTTGACCTGAAATTCAATCATTACCTGATCATTTTGATCCTCCCGCATGGCCATCTGCAACTCCACTTTACCCTTATGGGTGAATTTAATTGCATTTCCCAGCAGATTCATCAGAATCTGGTATAACCTGGTCTTATCTCCCAACAACTCCGCAGGCACCCGTTCATCGAAGTGGAGCTCAATCTGATTCTCATTTTTATTCGCATTCACCTGCAACGAGTTGATGATATCATTTGCCAGCGCCTTCAGGCTAAAAGGAAGATGCTCCAGCTCCAGATTTCCGGTTTCGATCTTGGTAAAATCAAGAATATCGTTGATGATATGCAGTAGATTTTCACCAGAAAACTTCAAAATGTTCAGATCATTAATCTGGGATAGCTTTGGATCGTTACCGAGCAACAGGTGTGTCATTCCAATTACTGCGTTCAGTGGATTCCGGATTTCATGACTCATCACCGAAAGGAACATTTCCTTAGCTTCGCTAAGCTGCAGTGCCTGCTCCTTCGCTTCAAACATCTCACGCTCCGCAAGCTTTTTGTCGGTAACGTCTAAGATGATCTCGACTTCGATGTCAACACTTCCATGTTCATCGAGTACAACCGTATTGTATATGGAAAGCCAGATTGGTGTCTTATCCTTTTTATACCCGAGGAGGTCTATTGTAAACGATTGATTTTCCTTGGCCTGTTCCCTTGCATATTGAATCAGTGCGAGGTCAGTATCCGGGCCACTGATCAGATCACCCAGACGTTTACCTTTGATGTCTTCCAGGTTAAACCCAGTGATCTTTTCAAACGCTTCATTTACCCAGGTAACCTGGTTTTCCGCATCATTAATAACCACGCCATTATTAACTTTACTGGCTACAAAGGAAAGCTTCATCAATTCACTTTGCACCTGCTTTATGTCCGTTATGTCCCTTCCATAAGAATACCAGCGACCATTCTTGGTAACCATACTCCAGCTAAACCAGCGTACAAGACCTAAATTTCCCACAACCCTGAACTGCAGGTCAAACTGCTTTTGCCCCCCGGCCAGGCCTTCGGCAAGCGTTGCCTTCACTTTCCGCATATCTTCCGGGTAGCAAACCTCCCAAAAATTCATTTTCAACGCCTCCGTTACGGAGTAACCAAGCAAGTTGGTCACTGCTGCATTGATGAATAAGACATTTCCTTCTTTATCCAGAATGCTATGGATTTCGGGAGACAACGCTGAAATGTTCAACATTTCTTCCAAACGGAGATTCTCTGTGTGGAGTTCCTGTTTTCGTTTCTTCAGGGATAATCGTGCGACTACCTCACCTGCAAGGGTTTCAAGAATCCGTTTTTGTTCATCGTTTATTTTGTTTGGAGAACGATCCATGATGCACAATGCCCCCAACGTGTAGCCATCGGCATCGATCAGTGGAGCACCGGCATAAAAGCGGACGTATGGATCACCTGAAACAAACGGGTTGTCGGCAAAACGCGCATCGAGTCTGGTATCCTGAACTTCAAATATCTCAGAACCCGCTATTGTATACTGGCAAAAAGAAGAGCTTCGGGGGCTCTGGCTAATATTCAGACCCACCGAAGCTTTAATCCATTGCCGTTCCTGATCAACAAGGGATATACATGCAAAAGGCACATTGAATATCTGAGCAGCAAGCGTAGCCAGGTTTCCATATTCTGCTTCCGCTTCTGTATCTAAAACATCATAGCTATACAGCGCACATAAACGTTCCTGTTCTGTATACAATGGCGTTGTAGTATTCTCAGACATTACTAAGACTATTTATATAAAGGAAATTGGGCAGACAATGCAACAACTTCATTTTTTACTCCAGCAATAACGGCTTCATCACCGGCATTTGTAAGTACGCGATCAATAAGATCAACAATTGCAGCCATGTCTTGTTCTTTGAAGCCCCTGGTTGTAATTGCAGCAGTACCCACCCGGATTCCGGAGGTTACAAAGGGTGACTTATCATCAAAAGGCACCATGTTCTTATTTACGGTAATACTTGCCTGTTCAAGCACGTTTTCAGCAACCTTCCCGGTAATGTTCTTATTTCTAAGGTCGATAAGCATCATGTGGTTATCGGTACCTCCTGAAATGATGCCGTAACCTTTATCCACGAAACACTTCGCCATTGCGCTGGCATTGGCTTTAACCTGCTTGATGTAAGTCAGATACTCATCACTTAATGCCTCACCGAACGCGATGGCTTTCGCAGCAATAATGTGCTCCAGCGGACCACCCTGAGTACCAGGAAAAACAGCCATATCAAGCACGGATGACATCATACGGGTTTCTCCTTTTGGCGTTTTCAGTCCAAAAGGATTTTCAAAATCCTTACCCATCATGATCATTCCGCCACGTGGGCCACGTAAGGTTTTATGTGTAGTGGTTGTAACGATATGGCAGTGTGGAAGCGGGTTATCCAACAAACCACGGGCGATCATCCCTGCAGGGTGGGATATGTCTGCCAACACGAGTGCACCAATTTTATCTGCTACACTTCTGATGAACGCGTAATCCCACTCTCTGGAATATGCCGAAGCACCACAAATGATCAACTTGGGACGTTCTGCAAGTGCAATTTCTTCTAATTTTGCATAATCGATCAGACCATCTTCTTGTTTAACACCATAAAACAGTGGCTGATACAATTTACCTGAAAAGTTAACCGGAGAACCATGGGTTAAATGGCCACCATGAGAGAGATCAAAACCTAAAATTTTATCACCAGGTTTGATTACCGCCAACATCACTGCTGCGTTTGCCTGTGCACCTGAATGCGGTTGAACATTAACCCAAGCCGCACCAAACAATTGTTTTGCACGATCTATTGCGATATTTTCAACTTCATCCACCACCTCGCATCCACCGTAATATCTCTTACCCGGAAGTCCTTCGGCATACTTGTTGGTTAAAACCGAACCGGCCGCTTCCATTACCTGTTTGCTAACGAAGTTTTCCGAAGCGATTAGCTCAAGTCCGTTCTCCTGACGGCTCAACTCCCTGTTAATTAAATTAAAAATTAAAGAATCTCTTTCCATTTATTGATGTATATTTTGGGTAAAAATACTCATTTTTAGGATTAGTCGAGGAAGCAAAACCCCAGTATTAAAGAAATAGTTCTCAATATATTAAACAAAATGACGTACTTTGTACATCTTTTCTATAAAAACTGCATGGAAGACGCTACCCATCCATTACTACCACATATCAACTATCCCGCAGACTTAAAGCGGTATAACGAAGATGATTTAGAACAAATCAGTCAGGAATTACGCCAATACATTATTGATGTCGTGAGTGTTAACGGCGGGCATTTTGGTGCCAGTCTTGGTGTTGTGGAACTAACCGTTGCGCTACATTATGTACTGGATACGCCATATGACAAGCTTGTCTGGGATGTTGGTCACCAGGCCTACGGGCACAAGATCCTAACCGGCAGAAAGTCTGTTTTCCATACCAACAGGGTAATTAACGGGATCAGTGGGTTCCCTAAGATGAGTGAGAGTGAGTACGACACGTTCGGCGTAGGACATTCCTCTACGTCAATCTCTGCAGCACTAGGCATGGCTGTTGCATCGCAATATAAAGGAGAGAAAGATCGTCAGCATGTTGCCGTTATTGGTGATGGAGCGATGACTGCCGGAATGGCCTTCGAAGGATTGAACCATGCCGGCATTGCAAATTCTAACCTGCTGGTTATCCTGAACGACAATTGTATGTCGATTGATCCGAATGTCGGGGCATTGAAAGAATATCTGACCAGCATTACTACATCGAAATCATACAACCGCTTCCGCGACGACATTTCCAGTGTCCTCATTAAGCTTTCCGAACTTGGGCCCAATGCACACAACTTTGTAAAGAAGATTGAGAAAAGCATCAAGGGTACATTATTGAAGCAAAGCAATCTTTTCGAAGCGCTTAATTTCAGATATTTCGGACCGGTTGATGGGCATGATGTGAAGAAGCTTGCCAGTATCATCCGGGATCTTAAAGATATACCGGGCCCAAAATTGTTGCATTGCGTTACTGTAAAAGGTAAAGGTTTCGCTCTGGCTGAAAAAGACCAGACCAAGTGGCATGCTCCGGGCCTTTTTGATAAAATAACCGGAGAGATAAAGAAATCGATACCGGAAAAACCGCAGCCTCCAAAATATCAGGATGTATTTGGCCATACACTTGTGGAGCTGGCTGAAGCCAACAAGAACATTGTGGGTATTACCCCTGCGATGCCCTCAGGCTCTTCCATGAATATCATGATGAAAGCAATGCCAAACCGTGCTTTTGATGTCGGGATTGCAGAGCAACATGCAGTTACATTTTCCGCGGGATTGGCCACTCAGGGGCTACTACCCTTTTGTAATATCTATTCCAGCTTTATGCAACGGGCCTATGACCAGGTAATACATGACGTGGCAATTCAGAATTTAAATGTCGTGTTTTGTCTGGACCGCGCTGGCCTCGCCGGCTCTGACGGTGCTACACATCATGGTGCCTATGACATTGCATTTATGCGCTGTATTCCCAACATGACTGTTGCTGCCCCGATGAATGAGGAAGAGTTGCGCAATCTGATGTATTCCGCTCAACTGGAAAATCAGGGACCATTCTCCATCCGGTATCCACGTGGTACTGGCGTCATGGCAGATTGGAAAAGGCCTTTCAAGGCCATCGAAATTGGAAAAGGCCGGAAGATTTGTGACGGCGAAGATGTAGCTATCCTGACAATTGGTCATGTTGGAAACTTCGCAGTTGACGCCTGTAAGGAACTAAGCAGCGAGGGCATTCACCCGGCACACTATGACTTGAGATTTGTAAAACCTCTTGATCAAGCCCTGTTACACGATGTATTCAAGCGATATCCAACAATTATTACGGTTGAAGATGGATGTCTGGAAGGCGGAATGGGATCTGCAGTACTGGAATTTATGGCCGACAACCAATATCAGGCACATGTAATTCGATTGGGTATTCCAGACGAAGTTGTAGAACATGGAGAACAGCCGGAACTTTGGGCGCTTTGTGGCTATGATGCAGAGTCGATCATCAATACAGTGAAGGCACATGCGGTCAGCAGAACTACAAAAACCATAGCGTCTTAATAGAAATTCCCCCCAATGTGTTGCCTTAAGCAACATGCCATTTAAATGAGTCTTTTTTTATTGTCTTGATTTTCAGTTAGTTGAAGTTATTAAGGGTGCTGGCACAGTTGTGTAGTATGTACTGGCATCACCCTAATACTAATACTAAACTATAAATTAATAAAACATGAAAAAGATCATTTTATCAGCAGCATTCTTAGCATTTGCAGGTTTAACCACTGTAAAAGCGAGTGAAGTGAAATCTCCGGTTATTACATTACAACAAGATAGTACTACAAAAACTCAGGTGAAGGTAGACGAGCTTCCTGATGCTGTAAAAACAACGTTGAAGTCTGACAAATATAAAGACTTCACTCCATCAGCAGCTTACCTTGTTACTGGTGCCGACAAAACCGAATGGTATCAGGTAGATGTAAGCAACAAGGAAGGACAAGCCGCGTCTTTAAAAGTAGGAAAAGATGGCGTAGTAGTTGAATAAACATCCCCATAATTATAACATTAATACCTCACAAAAGCCGGAAGTCCTCCGGCTTTTGTATTTTTGCTATTTACTAAGGAACATGCGATGGCAAAAATACTGATTCTTGAAGATGATCTTACCTTTTCTCAGTTACTCGAAGGGTTTTTTAAAAAGCATAAATACGAACCTTTTACCGCCTACAAGGTAAAAGATGCGCTTAAGCTTATCGAGCAACAAGAGTTTGACCTGCTTCTAGTAGACTACCGTTTGCCGGACGGGACCGGGCTTGACGTGCTGTCTAAAGCGAAAGAAAAAGGCCTGACTGCACCCTTGGTGATTATGACAAGCTTCAATGACGTCAGAACTGCTGTTAAATCCATACGGCTTGGTGCTTTTGACTACATTACCAAACCTGTAAATCCGGACGAACTGCTGATGATCATCGAAAAGGGTCTCGATATTGGATCAAGGCCGGCTTCGGAGAAACCCATTCAGCATGCAGATACCATTAAGGGACACAGTCCTTCGGCTGAAAAACTATACGAACACATTAACCTGGTTGCTCCTACGGACATTTCTGTTATCATTCAAGGCGAAAGTGGCACCGGTAAAGAATATGCGGCACGGACGTTACACCAGCAAAGCAAACGCTCGCAACACCCCTTTGTGGCCATTGATTGTGGAGCCTTGTCTAAAGATCTTGCCGCAAGTGAATTGTTCGGGCATGTTAAAGGTGCTTTCACCGGCGCACTGACAGATAAAAAAGGGCAGTTTGAAGTGGCGGATGGCGGCACCTTGTTTCTGGACGAAATCGGAAATCTCAGCTACGAAGTTCAGGTAAAACTGTTGCGTGCCTTGCAGGAACGCGTAATCCAGCCGCTGGGAAGTACGAAGACCATCCCGGTAGATGTGCGCATCATTGCCGCCACCAACGATGATCTGCTGACTTCGGTAACAAACGGAAGCTTCCGGGAAGATCTATATCATCGCATCAATGAATTTAAGATCCAGCTTCCCCCACTTCGCAGCCGCGGCAAGGACCTGGATTTATTCATAAATCACTTTATCGAAATGTCGAACAGGGACCTTGGGCGGCAGGTAAAGCACATCTCAGAAGAAGCGCTCCAAATCCTGAATCAATACGATTGGCCAGGCAACCTTAGAGAATTAAAGAATGTGATCAAGCGGATGGTATTGCTAACGCCGGGTGAAATTGCTGATATTGATTCCTTGCCGGAAGAAATGATGTTGGCTATACACCAGCCGCAGAAACCAAGCGGTTCAAATCTTAAAGCGATCAACGAGGCCAACGAAAAAGCGCTCATTCAGGAAACACTCGTGAAGGTCAAATATAATAAGTCGCAGGCAGCCAAGTTGCTTAATATTGACCGGAAAACGTTATACAGTAAAATGGAACGTTATGAGATTGAGTAGATTCATATCTCCGTATAAGAATTAAAAAGCGGCCTAGAAGTTTCTAATCCGGAAGACGAGCTGGGCAAGGCGAGGTATCAGTTCAAAAATTTCTTCCTTTTGCTCGTTTTTCAGATCGGCATGTTCTCTTATATGGAGTTCAACTTTTCTGAATTCGGCAGCCAACGGGCGGGAACCAATTTGTGCAATCCTACCGGCAAGCCGGTGTACATAAAGGCTGGCTTGTTCGACATCTCCGCCGGATACACTTTTCTTGAGCGCTTCTATATCATCTTCCGTATCTTCAACAAACCTGTTCAAAATTTTTCGGAGCTGTTCGTGGTCGCCAAAGGTCATTTTCTCTAAGTACGAAGAATCAAACACCACCTCCTCTACATGTACATGCTGTAGATTCCTTGCGAGCACAGTGGTTTGACCGTTGTTCCTTAAACCGGGTTCCGGAACATCATCCGTAGCGGCTTTAACCAAAGGCGTGCCGGTGCTGTATGCCGCTGTGGCGTGAACAGAAGCATCCCCCGTTAGTGTACTTTCAAATAGAGCGAGAAGCTCCTGCTCCCGGAAGGGTTTCATCACTACCCCGTCAAAACCTTGATCAAGCAATAAGGCCCGCTCTTCCGGGAGGACCTGAGCCGTAACGGCAAAAACCTTCACTTCAGTGCTCAACTTAGGTTTCAGAAGATCGAAAAGTGCAGTTCCCGAGAGCTCCGGCATACGGAGGTCCATCAATATAAACCGAACCTGGCTGGTCAGCTCTGCACTAAGCATCGCCTTTGGAGAATTGAAGCAACGGAAACGGATGCCGTTACGATCAAGTATTAAACTACAAAGATCCAGTATCAGCTGGTCATCATCAACAACCCAGACCTCCATATTTGTATCTACCTCCATTGGCAATACCTGACTGGTCTTCGGCTGTTCCGCATTTGTGAACCTAAGGTAGACTGTAAAACTGCTGCCCTGACCTACTTTACTTTTGGCATATATACGTCCACCCTGCCCCTCCACCAGTGCCTTGACAATGGCCAGACCTAAACCTGCGCCTTCTTTTAAGTTTGAGCCAGGCCGCTCTGTTTGTTCAAACTCACCGAAGATCTGGGTTGCATCCTTTTCGGAGAACCCAATCCCGGTGTCGTTAACGATAAATGTGAAATGCAGGTCATTACCCTTGCGTTTGTAAAATGCAGATAGCGAAACCTCTCCTTCTTCCGTAAACTTTATCGCATTTCCGATCAAGTTTAACAAAATCTGTTTCAAACGAAATGGATCCCCGGAAATGTATCCTAAATGATCGAGTTCAAAATCAGTTTTCAGCCGGAGATTCTTTTTTTCTGCCTGGGGCTGCAGAATCAGAATGACTTCTTCCAGCAAACTGCGTATGGCAAATGTTTCATTGGCGAAGGTAAACTTACCAGAAACGATCCGGTTATAATCCAGCACTTCGTTTACAATCTGTAGCAAGTGTTCAGAAGAATAGTAAATCGCGTCTATGTCTTTGCGCTGAGGATGAATTTGCTGGCGGATTAATTCTGAGTAGCCGATAATGGACTGAAGGGGTGTTCTAATTTCGTGACTCATATTGGACAGGAACCGCTGCTTCGCACGGCCGTGGAACTCAGCCTCATCCCTCGCAGCCTCCAATGCTTTCCTGTACCGAATGCTCTTCGTGATATCAGTTAATATAAAATAAAGAAGCACAATCGTCAAACCAAAGAAGACCAGCATGATCATGCTGATTCTGGAGATCCCGGTATTAACAACCTGTTTGGCCTGGATACTACTCTCTTCTATTTGCGCTACAGCTTCATTCTCTACCTTTCTTAAAATGTTGAGCATCTCATTAATCAGCTCAGTATTGGCTGTTGCCAGTTCTTCTTCTTTGTCAATAAAGCTTGCGCTATTTTGCTTCTGTGTGGTCTCAATGGCCCGTAAAGAGCGTTTAAGATCCTTAACCATTCTGCCATCATTGGAAACCGCAATCGTGTCCCGTTTTATATTCTCCTCATTAACAATGCGGAATGATTTTTCTGGCTCAGCAGGCTTTCTCCGGCTGAAAAGCTTCCCAAGGAAGCTACGCGTATCTTCCTGCTCCGGGACAAGTGTCGTGGTCATGGTCTTTTGTTCCGACGTTACAATCGTGCTATCTGTGCGTGCAGCATTCTTGGTTACCAGTGCATTAAAGTTCTTAACCTGCTGCGAAAATGACTTATTGTTCACGAGAACTTCCCGGACTTTCAGGTAGTTTACGAATTGCTTATCCCGCTCAACCAACAATTGCTCCACTGAGGCGATGCGTACCAGTTGAATGGAGTCCGTAGAGTATAAGTTTTTTAAGGTATCCAGCACCTTACGCATTTGTTTCGACTGACGGTAAAATCTATTGTAGTTTCCTGGATTCTTAATGGCCTCCTTCTTCTGCAATTGGTCCATTGCAGAGATCTTTCCCGCCAGATCGTGAACGATTCTAAGCCTTTCGTTCGGGGCAGTAATGTTTTCTACCGTGCTGAGCATCTCTGTGAATGCAGCACGGCTTACTGCCCATGCCAAAAGCAAAGCGCAACAGGCAAATACAAGTGCGATAATGATCTTATATCTCAAGGGGTTTAACTAAATATTATACATTCCGTAAGCTCAGCGAATCTCGCGTCCACACATTAAGATAACGACAAAATTGTTAAAAAGGATATTCCCAGGGCGGCATTCCTGATTTACATGTAAAAACAAGGCATCACCGTGCCATTCTCAGCGTCTACTGACCACAGCTTGAGCAATCGAATTTACTTATCCAGAGTCTTCCATTTTTACTTTCAGCACTCTCTATACTTCCATCGGTCTTCAACAAATGGAGCGTTTTCAGCGCATCCTTTTTAGATGCATTGCTTAGAACTGAAAATTCTTTGTCTGTCATGGTCGGATATTGGCAAAACAGGCTTTTAGGATCCGAGCTCACCTCCGCTTTTTTTGCCTCAGGCACTAAAGTAAGAATGGCCTCCTCCAGTTTTTCGTACGGTTGCAGACCTTTTATTTTTATCTGCTTACCGGTTAAGTCAGTAAAAAACAAGGTTGGAAAACTGTGGACATCCATCATTGTTGCAAGTGCCAGATCTTCATCAAAGAGTTCCTTTGCCTGACCTTCAAAATCCCTCAGCAATTTCGCAGCGTCCAGTCCGCTGTCGAAGGCCGCCTGGTGTAAATGTTCCCACTTCATAATATTTTTTTTCTCCAGGAATACCATTTCCTGAATCCGCCGTAAAAAGGCGACTGCTTTTTCTTTATCCTGCAGCTGCGCTGCCTTGAAAGCTATTGATGGCGGATATGATGAGTGTAGTGGGTCTTCTATCCACACGTCTCCATCCAAGGGCATATCATGGCAGGCACAAGCAATCTCCCAGTGTTCAGCGGCATCAGTTGGCTTCCGTATGGCGCCGCTGCTGTAATCGTTCCAGGAAGGCAATAGCCCGCCCATGCAGTATCGTATATTCAGGTAGCTGCCATATTCCAGTTTCATTTTCCGGATCAATGGCTGAATAATCCAGCAGGTAGAGCAAATCGGATCCGTAAAATACAAGACATCAATCGGTCTTTCGATTGACATCATTTCAGATTCTAGTTCTTCGGAGATTAATGGAACTGGAATTTCACTTTCCACATGCTTCACTGGATCCAGAAACATATCCCGCACTCCGCGGCCGAGATTTAGATGTGCTGCGACTTCTTCTGACCGGGTGGCATGGTATGCATCAAAGGCTACATGATAGTTTTGTTTTTCACGCAGCATGGTTGCCAGAATTCTTGCATCAACCATTGCATTTGTTGTGCCTGCACTCGTAAATGGCAGCGCCAGATGAGCAGCATCCCCTATTAAAACCACATTTTCGTGATAAAACTTTGATAATGGGTTAAAATCGCGCGT
Organism: Bacteroidota bacterium; assembly: GCA_029851965.1. Classification (GTDB taxonomy): domain Bacteria; phylum Bacteroidota; class Bacteroidia; order Sphingobacteriales; family Sphingobacteriaceae; genus Pedobacter. Next base: position 15,015 of record JARKUW010000210.1, read on the forward strand.
GTTCCATATGTAGGTATTGTTGAAATCATTGCTCTGAAGAACTTCTTGCACCAAAGAAGGAAAAGATTTCATCAGCTGATGACAAAAAGCAGACAACGATTCTGGTGAAGAATCCGCCACGTCGGCGATCAGTGGATCATATTGCATGAACCAGACAAGCTCTTCTCCAGAGGTTGGAATGATACCAAAGGAAAGCCCTTCTACATCACTCTGAAATTTATTAAATGTTCCTTTTTGAGCCGAGGCGATATCTTTGTTGATGGCCACACCGACGATCTCCTTCACCCGTCCGGATTGGAAATCAGCCATCTCAATGGTACTTTCACGCACCTTAGAATAGCCTCCGTCAGCGCCCACGAACACATCACCATATTCAACTTCACCATTCGCAAAAGCAGCAGCAACGATTTTTTTATCGAGATAGACAAACTGTGTGAACTGTCTGTTATCCCGCAGAACACCAGGTGACAGGAGCTTTGTTAGGAACTGTGTAAGTTCAGTCCTTCTGATGCAATACCAGTTGTTCAGGCGGAGGCATTGAACCTCCGTATTATCAGGACGCCGCAGGCTATATTTATTAACCATGCTTCCCGGCAGATTTACGGCTGAACCTTTAGCAAGCTCCTTTAAAACCGAGCGCCCATCGGTATGCATCAGGAATGCATGTCCACCGCCAGGACCATCAGCCGCACGTTCATTCAAAACCACCTCTATGCCGTCTTTATCAAGGTAATTTGCAAGGGCCAGCCCAGCAATACCAGCGCCTATGATTACGACCTTCATCATGCGTGTATGGTAGATTTGATTCTGTCTAAGGCTTGTGTTAAGATCTCTTCTGATGTAGCAAAGCTCAGTCTTATGTAACCCTCTGCACCCTGTCCGAACCATTGCTTTGATCCCGGCACAACGGATACTTTTGCCTTCTCAAATAGCAGTTGTTGAACTTCGGAACTGCTTTTACCAGTCCCGGTTATGTCTACAAAGGCAACATAACAACCTTCCGGAGCGATACATTTGAATCCTTCAATCGTATTCAGTTCTGACACTACGAGATCCCTCATTTTCTGTAAATGGGAAACAAAACCCGTTAGCCAGTAGCCACAACTGTCCAGCGCCGCGGTAACAGCTATTTGTGAAAGCACATTTGCGCCATGTATTGTAGATTGGTATAGAGATGTTTCAAACAGCATGCTGTAATGCTGCTGAGTAGATGCCATTACGGTGCCGATGCGTAAGCCTGCCAGACCATAGGACTTGCTATATCCCGTAACAGTAATGGTCTGGTTTCTGATTTGCTCACTTATTGAAGCAATGCTCGTAAAAACGTGAGGTGTATAGATAATGTCACTCCAGATCTCGTCCGATAAGATGATGAGGTTGTATTTAACTGCAAGTTCGCCTATTCTAGATAATTCTGCTTTAGTGAAGACCTTCCCTGTCGGGTTAAGTGGATTGCAGAGGCAGATCAGTTTTGTTTTATCTCCGATGAGTCGCTCCATTCTTTCAAAATCTACGGGAGCGTCTCCGGGGGGAATCGAAAAAGGGACAGCAACGGCACCAAGAGTCTCTACGGAATAGCGGAATAAAAAATCTACAGGATCAAAAATCAAGGCTTCATCTCCTGCGTTCAGGAAAGTTTTACAGATCAGGTAAATCCCGAATGCAGCGCTATCTACAGGGAACAACAAGTCCGAAGATGCTGGAACATTGCGTTGTTCTCTAAAAAACTGTGCAACACGCGCTCTGAACTCGGGCAATCCAGCTGAGGGACCATATGATAAGTAACGGTCTTTAGTAAAGCGGATAATGGCTTCTGCGATTTCAGGTGCACTAGGGAAGTCGGGATCAGCAGCAGTTAATGGAATAACACCTTCTGGCACTGTGGCCCATCTCAGATTGAAGGCTCTTTTTTTTAATATTTCAAGGTCAACGGCACTTTGGTCAAACATTTAATTATAATTAGTGAGCGATAATGTCTTTGAATTTCTCTTTCGCAATAGGCTTAATGATGAACTCCTGAACTTCTTCAATATTTCTGGCACGTTCTACCTCATAAGGGGAAATCGAAGAAGTTACAATATACAGGGCGATGCGTTTCTTTTGAGAAAGGTTAAAGGTCTTATAAATAGTCAAAAATTCCCATCCATCCATAACCGGCATATTCAGATCCAGCAGGATAATGTCCGGAAGAAGTTCCGGATTTAAAGCTGCGGCTTTAAGATATTCAATCGCATCATGCCCATTTGGAAACACCGAAAGTTGAACGTCCTGATCGGCCCGTTCTATAATTTTCTTTGTTAGGAATACAAACACCTCATCATCATCAATCAAAAACACTTGCTTCATTCCTTATTGTACTTGATTTGTGAATACAATATAAAAAATTGCTCCTTTGTCCGGCGCACTTTCTACCCAAATTTTACCTCCCATAGCCTCCACCTGCGCTTTGGTCATATACAGTCCCAGTCCTTTTGCGTTTGGATGCTTGTGAAAAACCTTTCCAATTTTAAATACGCTGTCTTTATGTTTCTCCAGATCAAGGCCAAGTCCATTGTCTTTCACGGTCAGCAATACAGATCCTGCATTTTTTCTCGTCTTTATTTCAATCTTCAGCGGACGATCCGGTGACCGGTATTTCAAAGCATTGCTGATCAAATTGTGGAAAATGCTGTTCAAATATTTTGGAGGAAAGTTGACCGTTGGTGCGTTGTCCATCTCTACAGTGATCTCCGCACCAGATCGCTCGATTTCCATCTCTAATCCATCCAATGCACGCTGCAGCGTATCCCTAAGTACGACAGTTTCCGATTCGATTTCTAGATTTTGCCTAACCTGTATAGATTCTACCAACTCATTGAAAGTGGTGTTTAAACTTTCGATTACCGGACTTAACTTGGATACCAGCAGCTTGATTTCTTCAGGATCGTTGCTTTCCTCAATGAAGCTGACCAACATAGACATATTGATCAGCGGACCTCTAAGATTATGTGACACAATGTTACAGAAGTCCAGCAATTGAGTATTCTGAGCAGAGAGCTGCTTGACCAGGACAGATTGTTTCTCTTCCAGGATTTTTCGCTCTGTAATGTCAATACCAAAGCCGATAAGCATTGTTAACTCGCCATTGGAGTCGTAAACAGGGAAGAGTCTGCGGAGATGTGTTATGGGTTGTCCAGAGGGATTTACGATGGTATCTTCCCACCTGATTTCTTTGCCTGTTGCTTTCACTTCTAGAAACTGCTCCCGGCGCTTTCGTGGCACCGAGTCATCCCTGTTTCTATATCGGGCATATTCAAAGTCGTCTTTTCCAATGATATACTTGCGCAATTCTTCGTTCCCAATTGCGAAAGGGTTTACAAACAAGTAGCGGTGATCCGGATCGAAAACCGCAATATCGGTCGGAATTTTATTCAGAATATTTTCGTAAAATGATTTCTGCTTATCCAATTCTTTAGCAACCTGCTTCCGGTCCATAAGGTCTATCATCGACTCGTTCTCCAGACGTTTAGACTTCAAGAGTTCTTGTCTCAATTTGAACAAGCTCATTACCTGTTTTGAAAGCATTTTGAGCCCATTCGTTTGGTCTTCCGTTAACGATCTGGGTTTTACATCGGTCACAGTCAGATACCCCATCAATAAAGCCTCATCTGTGAACAGTGGCACGAAAGCTGCAAATCGAACGTACGGCTCGCCAGTAATAAAGGGATGATGTTTAAAGCGTTCATCGAGCTGACAATCACAAACAATCACTGGTTCCTGATCATTCGTATCGAAAGTATTGAAAAAATCAATTGAATTGTCCTCTTCTCCCGGAAAGTTCACCTTAGCCTTGTACCAAAAGCGGGACTCATCCAACAGACCCAAAATGGCAGTTGGTGTATCTGCAATCTGACAGGCAAGAGCAACAATATTATCGAAGTCCTCTTCTGGGGCTGTGTCTAAGATTTCCAACTCACGAAGCGCTTGTATCCGCTTGGCTTCCTCCTCTACTACTGGAACCTTTGTCATCATCCGCCGGGTTATAAGTTTTATTTAAGGTCAATACCTAAGAGCAACAAACTTCCTGCAAAACTACCAAATTATTCGGATCTTAAGATATAGGAAGCAGCGTACATGCATCTCAGAGACCACATGAGCAATTAGTCCACCAATCGCCGTACCACTTTGTTGATGGCCGGTGTTATCGGGCACGCAACACTTCATCTATCGCCTTTTTCGCCAACGGCTCCATGACACTGTACCCAAGCTTGTTAGGATGCACTTCATCCTCGCTATAGCGGGCTTGCATACCGTTTCGTTCATCTACCAGGGAAGAAAAATAGTCCAGATAGTGTACTTTAGCCTTTGCGGCATAGGCCTTGATCCAGGTGTTTAAGGCAATAACCTTACCTGCCGGCTGCAAACCTGGACGCCAAGGAAAATCGAAGGCTGGAAGCGTAGAACATAAAATTACCTTAATGTTGTTTGCTTTGGCAATTTCCGTCATAGAAGAGATGTTGTCTTCAATCATCTCCAGGGTAGAGGGGCCGGTATTACCTGCGATATCGTTAATGCCACACAACAAAACAACCACCTTTGGCTTTAAGGCAACAACATCTGCTCTGAAGCGAACAAGCATCTGCGGTGTTGTCTGCCCACTTATGCCCCGATCCACATAGTTGTTCGCACTAAAAAATTCAGGAGAAAAGCGTATCCATCCATCTGTAATCGAATTACCCATAAAGACTACCCGATTTTCATTTGCTTTGGGTGCAGAAAGCTTTGCATTGTCCGCTCTGTATCTCCCGAAATTGGGCCAGTCGTCTCGCACCTTAGTCCAAGTTTGATACTCCAGCTCCATTTGTTCCATTGTCTTCTTTGGTGCTGCAACTTCCTGGGCACGCAGATGCTGTGCAAAGGCAAGCATCAAAAATATTCCAATTACTTTACGCATACTTTGTTCATTCAAGAAAAATAAAAATATCAAAAATTTCCAGTTTGCCATACTCGCACTGGCTATAAGCTGAAGAAATTACTGCAAGCCCGCAAAAACATGCCGGGATTTGAACCGGATCATCAAACTTTGGATAACCGAAGTTTATTCAGGAAAAACTTTGAGAGCGTAATCATTGTGCGGCCGGGTTGGTAGCTGAAGCATTTTCTGATGGACAATATTGCATTACGGGTGTCATTTACGCTACTGCAAAAATAGAATGCCTTCAGGTATTCGGAATAATTACGCTTTTTGAATACCTTTCTATCGAAGCTCTCCGGTAAGATTCCAGAGATCTCCTCGTTCCACCGCTCCATCAGCCTGGCCCATTCTATCTTATTTGTAGAGAGCACAACGCCCTGCAATCCACGCCGGTATACCGAAGAGACGACAGGCAAGTATCTTACCTTGCCCTTTGTAGCCAGATAGCACCATAGAAAGGTATCTCCACCATATCGAGGTTGTTTGAAATCCTCCCTGATATATTTCGCTCTGAATAGAACCGAAGCACTTGGAAACAGTCTTTTCCCCAGTAGATCCATTATTTCAAGGTCACACTCCTCAGCCCTGGTATTGAAAGTAAACTCCTTGCCCTCGACCGTATTTAGGACCAGTCCGTTTTCAGCTATCATACTGTATTCCGGATTGGCTTCAAGGAAATCAAACTGGCGCTGCAGCTTTGTGGAATCCGTCCAGTAATCGTCACCTTCACAAATGGCAATGTACTCCCCTGTGGCCGCAGCGGCTGTACGGAGCCCATTTTTCACCATCCCCAGGTTCACTGGAGTCGTTAGCAGTCGAATTAAACCTGGGTACTTATCCGCATATTCACGACAAATGGCAAGTGTACCATCGGTTGATGCATCTTCACCAATTACAATCTCAAACTTGAAATTGACTTTTTGCGTGACAATACTTTCCAGGCATTCCCTAATGAAACGCTCATGGTTATAAGTTGCTATGCATACTGAAATCTTCATTTTTCTGGATACTGGTTAAATCTGGGGCGCTGGATAGGAATATCTTTGCTGATCAGCATTAATTATATAAGAGCTGATAAAGGTCTGTTATTTTGAAGCCTTAACAATAATCTGCTGATGAAATCAACTTCCTCCATAGTGAGATCCGGGTACAAAGGCAAACACAGGACACGTCCGGATAAATCATCGGTTACAGTCAGGGGTTGCGGGGTCATGTACGGTAATGACACGGCCAATGAAGGATAGAAGTACCTTCTGGTGAAAATTTCATGAATTTTCAAATACTCAATTGAATCCAGCATTTGCTTCTGATCGTCAAATATCAAGGCATAATAGGCATGATTGTTCTCAGATTCTGGATGCCATACAGGTCGCCGGGCTTTTAAACCCTGAAGGTTTTCATCATAATGCTCGCTTAAAGCCTTCCTCTTTTGGTTAATATCGGCTATATACTTAATGTTAGCCAGTCCCATTGCAGCATGGAACTCTGAATTTTTCCCATTAATGCCAAGTTCTGCAAAGGCTTCAGGCCCATCAAAGCCAAAATTGCGCATAAACGCGAGCTTCTTTAGTAAATCGGGATCCTTAGTAATTAATAGACCGCCCTCGGTGGAGTGATATAACTTGGTGGCGTGCAGACTGCAGGTCGAAATATCTCCAAAGTTGAAAATGGATTCTCCGGATACTTTTGTACCAAAGGCATGAGCACCGTCGTAAATAACTTTGAGATTGTATCGGTCTGCGATCTCCTGAATGGCAGTAACATCACAGGGATTACCGTAAACGTGGGTAGCAAGAATGGCGACTGTTTTATCTGTAATTGCTTCTTCTATTTTGGTCGGATCCAGGTTGAGGGAATCCGGATCAATATCGACGAACACCGGCTTACAACCGCTCCAGACTATACTGCTGGTTGTTGCAACAAAGCTGAAAGCAGTGGTAATTACTTCACCCTGGAGGTCAAGAGACTTCATGGCAAGTTCAAGTGCAACAGTTCCGTTGGTCACGTAGAGTAAATGACTAACAGCTAAATGATTCTTTAACGTCATTTCCAGATTGCTGGCAAGCGGTCCCATATTGGTAAGCCAGTTCCGCTGCCAAATCCCAGAAAGATAATGAGCATATTCTTCCTGAGGCGGCAAAAAGGCTTTAGTTATAGGTATCATAGTTTATGTTTTTCTTTTATCAACAAGTAATCTTCTTTCGTAGCAGCCAACAGCCAGCAGTTCTTGTGCTCACCTCCCTTGTACACGAAATTTCGCATTAAACCTTCCCTTTTAAAGCCCCCGCGCTCCATCAATCTTAAAGACCCCGTATGTTCCTCCAGAACAATCGCTTTAACTCTAGCCATTCGAAGTTCATCAAACGCCATTTTAAAGCCCAATAAAATTGCTTGCAACCCATAAAGCTTCCTTGGAGAAGACGAGACAATCTTCACGCCGCTGGCAAAGCAGGTTCCATTGCGATAGTCGATTTCAGAAAGTGAGGCATACCCGATGATGTCTTCAGATCCATTCTCACAAATGGCCATGTATAAAATCGTCGGATTATCATTCATAATCAAATCCTGAACCCATTTTTGATCCCGCTCTAAAGAAACAAACTTAGTCTGGGAACCAAGTTTCTCCTCCATTTCAGAATTTTTTCTTAATTCATTGATAAAAACAGCATCTTCCGACTTAAGGGCCCTTAAATAAATATCAAATTCCATAATCATTAATTAGGTGGCTAAATATACCCAGATGCTCAAAGCCTTTGGACAGCTTGAGCCATTATGTGCAATCAAATGTCCGTTCACGAGAAAATTTGAGAATACAGGGCGAAAGCGACCTACAGAGAGTGCCATTCGCCTTGTAAACGATCGGTATTCTGCCGGCTCTATATTTTTACATCAACGATCTGCCCGTTCAGCTCACTACATAAAACACCCAGGGATACCCTTGCTACCACATCAGCACTTAGCAGCGTACCTTCAGGTTCCATCCCGAAAGCAGAGAGACGCATTGGCGTTTTGGTGCGCTCCGGGTTTACGCAGTTCACATGAATGTGGTGCGGCTCCCACTCACTGGAAATTGCCTGAACAAAATTAACGACAGCAGCTTTGGTTGCAGAATACAAGCTATAAAAAGCACGTCCACGAGTATATGAACTTGAGGTGTAGAATAACAAATGTCCACGACTTTCTTTCAGGTACGGGAATCCTTCCAGCGCCACGTTTATTACGCCCTTCAAATTGATATCCAGCACATCGTCAATCTGATCTTCCGTCATCGAGGCCAAAGGTTCCTTTGAAAGGATTGCCGCAGTATTAACGATACAATCTATTCGTCCTTCCTTCTCATAAACTTCAGCCAATGCTTTTTTCACATCCGCATTATTGCGTATATCGCAGTTGTTTTTAGATCTCGAATAGCAGTGTACTTTGACCCAGTTTTCCTTACACATGGCCACCATTTCGGCCCCAATGCCAAGACTTCCTCCGAAAATGACTACCACCTTGTTCGCCAGGCAAGTAATATCCGGATGATGCCCGATGTTGGTGGTTTTCATTTGAAACAACTTATCCAGGAGAAAGATGTCCTCCTTATAGGTGAGTTTAAAATTGGCTTCCTCCCCTTTTACCACGTAGATCGGCACGTCGGGAAGATACTTGGAAATTACCCCACAATCGTCCGTAGCAATAAATTTTGGATCTTTTAACGCCAGTTCGTAGGCATTCTTAATACTTTGCAACTTAAAACCCTGTGGCGTCTGACCTCGTCGAAGTACAGATCTTTTGGGGATCATCGAAATTGTATTGCTGTCATTATCCACCTGTATAATGGTGTCTGAAGCATCGACAGCAGTATCTACAGCCTCGTAACTGTTCAATGACTCTATAACATCATCAATTATCCGGTCACTTACCAGTGGCCTCACCGCATCGTGAAATATCAGGTTGATATCCTCTTCATCTGAATAGGCGTTAATTGCAGACATACTTGAATCGTAACGCTCTGTTCCGCCATTCAGGATCTTTTTAACTTTCGGCCAATTGTTGGCTAGTACATAGTTCTCAACAAGGTGAATAAACGCCTGATTGGAGACGATAACAATCTCATCAATCTTTTTATGGTTTTGAAATGCATCCACTGTATGTTCCAACACAGCCTTCCCTGCCACTTTGAGAAATTGTTTTGGAAGGTCAAGCCCCATTCTCAGTCCACTCCCACCAGCAAGTATAACAGCAATATTTTTGCTCATTGTAATAAATTTATGTAATCCTATATGAAGTTAATCTAATTCGCACTAAAAATTGTCTCCAGCAGCCGCTTTGTACTTCCCGCATCATAATGGGTAAAAAAGGCTTTTTTCAAGCCCAATCTTTTCTGTTCTGAGGGATCCAGTCCTGTTGACAATATGATTTCTAAATAGTTCAAAAACTCGCTTTCGTTCCTGACCAGCTGACTAGGCAACCAGTTCTCTATGTCTTCAAAATAAAAACCTCTGGAATTCTTGTAGTCGTCAAAGTCAGTGCTGAAGCAGATCACGGGCTGATCCAGCAACAGGTAGTCAACAATTATCGAAGAAACATCCGACACCATAATATCCGTACACGCCGTCAGGTCGTACAATGTGATGCCCTGCGACCAGATCCATTCATCATTGATAGTTAAGATGTTACTGTATTGCTGTTCTTCCTCCTCCCGGTAATCGAAAGGATGAGGCTTAACAACACAAAGCACATTGTGTTTAACCAACAGCTCGTTGTATTTACCGGCATCAAAGTTTTCAATCTGGAAGGCATTGTCTACTGGAATGCCATCTACCGTATTGCTTCCGACCTGATCCTTCCGCCTGGTCGGGAGCCAGATTATTATTTTATCATACGCAGATAAATTTCCCTTAAGTTGCTTTTTTAGAAGATTTTTCTTTTCGCTTGCACGCAGCATAATGTCGTTTCTGGGATAACCTGAAATCAAAACTGTGTCCCGCGGCACGCCGAATGACTCGGTAAATGCCGTTTGGGTTAGTTCCGAAGTGGCTACCGTATAATTGGCGAAGATACCTTTCTTTCCTCTTAGCATTGCAATCGTCTTATGACCTACGCCGTGCCATAAATTAACGATGACCTGTTTACTTGTGTAGTACTTTGGAAACTTCCAGTGGGCGGCAAATATGTATTTGCTGGTAAAAAACAACGATTTGAACTGAAGACTATCTATTTCGACAATGGTAACGCCAGGAAGGACAACGTTCTTTGCGTGGGCAATCAGCCTTTTCGGAAGTGCGTAATAAACGGGAAAGTCATAGTTCGTCGCAATGTAATTTGCGACATCAATACAGTTGCTTTCAATCACCCAGGGTTCGCAAATTAACGCCTGGTTCTGTTTGGGGAAAAAACTGTTGACAGCATATTGCAGGTGGTGAATGGTTCTCTTAATAAGTTGCTTCATCGAAATATATGGTTCCGTATCTGGTTGAACTGGTTCTGGTGTTAACGTAATTTTAACATAAACTTAACAGCTCAATAGCTTAATTGCTTGGTCACTCACTGCTTTGTGCAATGAAATGCGGAAAAAGCGGGAAATACCGAGAAGTACCATGTTCGTAAACACTTTACTAAGCTACTTTCGCGAGAACAGCCGCTAAACTTGCTGTGAGAATCCATTCGTCCGAAACATTAGTGTTCAGGAAATATCTGGCGCAGTAATCGCGCGGTACTTCCTGCGTCGTGATGGGTAAAAAACTCCTCCTTGAGTGCCCTCCTTTGTCGCTCCCAGGGGTCTGAGCCCGTAGTTAAGATACCATCCAGATAGTTCATAAATTCCGATTGGGTCCTGACCAACTTACTCGGCAACCAGGCTTCAATATCTTCAAAGTAGAAACCCCTGTTCGCCCGGTATGCGTCAAAATCGGTACTAAAGCAAATGACCGGCTGGTCAAGCAACATATAATCACAGATGATGGAGGATACATCCGACACCATAATGTCTGTACAGGCCACAAGATGATATAAGGTTATACCCTGTGCAAGTATCCAGTCGTCGTTGATCACCAGCACATTGCTAAACTTTAAACCGTCTGTCTTTTGAAAATCCAGCGGATGGGGTTTAACGATACACAACACATTGTGTTCGGCCAGGTATCTGTTGAATTCAGCCGTGTTGAAGTCTTCAATCTGAAAGGGATTATCTACTGGTTTGCCGTTCGTCAGATTATTCGCGGTGTCCGTCCTAAAAGTTGGAAGCCACATGATAATTTTACTGTAGTCACTTAGATTGCCATTTAACCGGGACTTCAATGTGTCTCGTTCTTTCTTCGCCCGAAGCATGATGTCATTTCTCGGATATCCGGATATTAAAACACTCTCCTCGGGAACACCAAAAGATTGCGCAAATGCCTTTTTCGTCAGCTTAGATGTAGCTACGGTGAAGTCGGCCGGGATGCCGGATGAACCGCGCATTAAGCCAATTTTTTTATGGCCTACCCCATGCCATAGATTTACGATAGTCTGATTTCCGGTATAGAACCGCGGAAATTTCCAATGTGCAGAGAAGATGTACTTACTTGTAAAGTAAGCCCGTTTAAACTCCAGTCCCTCCTGATCAATTACACTGATTTCCTGTGAAAGCAGTTTCCGGGCATAACCATGAAGCTTTGCAGGAAGTGCATATACCACCGGAATCTTGTAATGTTCCGCAATATGGTTTGCAACCTCAATACAGTTGCTCTCTATATTCCAGGGCTCACAAATCAAAACCTTTGATCGTTTTGGGATGAGCCTGTTAACGCTATAATCTATCAGGAACCTTAACCTCTTTTTTATTTTCTTCAAAGCATGCAATTAGGTCGACAATATACCACCGCCAGGATACTATTGTTTACGTGTTCCAATCTTTTGAATATCAATTTGGGAATTATCTGTGAACATTCGTGAAGCTATGGAACGCTATAACCTTCCATCTACCAGTGAGCGGTCAATGATCGCCTTGGTGTCGAAAACAACACCATTGTTCTCTTTGATTCGCAGGAAATCGTAGGAAAGAAATTCCTGATGGGCAACGGCTACAATCACGGCATCATAAAGCAGCGTCGTATCTATGGTATTTACGATTTCAATGCCGTAGGCCCCTTTTACTTCCGCAATGCTGGCCCAGGGATCATACACATCCACATTTAAACCGAAATTTGTTAGCTCGGTGTAAATATCGACGACGCGGGTATTCCGAACGTCCGGACAGTTTTCCTTAAAGGTCACGCCCATGATCAACGCACGCGAGCCCTTAATTTTATGGTCCTTCTGTATCATCAGTTTGACGACCTTATCAGCGACAAAGGATCCCATGTTGTCATTCACACGTCGTCCGGAAAGGATAACCTGCGGATGATAACCCAAGGACTGGGCTTTATGTGCAAGATAATAAGGATCGACACCGATGCAGTGGCCGCCCACCAGTCCTGGTTTATACTTCAAAAAGTTCCATTTGGTAGCTGCCGCATCGATCACGTCGTTGGTGTCAATTCCGATACGGTCAAAAATAAGGGCAAGCTCATTTACGAAAGAAATATTGACATCGCGCTGAGCGTTTTCTATGGCTTTCGATGCCTCCGCAACTTTAATGCTCGGTGCTTTGTGGGTACCAGCCGTGATAATCGAACGGTATAAGGCATCGACTTTGTCGGCAGTTTCAGGTGTAGATCCAGAGGTCACCTTCTTGATCCTGGTAAGGGTATTTATTTTGTCGCCGGGGTTGATCCGCTCCGGCGAATACCCGACAAAGAAATCATCATTAAACCGAAGACTGGAAAAATGTTCCAGAACAGGCACACAAATCTCCTCCGTACATCCTGGATAAACAGTAGATTCATAAATGACGAGGTCACCTTGTTTCAACACCGACCCGAGCATTTCAGAAGCTCGGGTTAATGCGCGCAAGTCGGGGGATTTAAATTCATCAATGGGGGTGGGTACAGTAACGATATAGGTGTTACAGGATGCCAGGTGTTCCTGATTGGAAGAAAAAAACAACCCCGCCGTATGATCATTCGATTGTACAACAACTGCGTTCAATTGAGATAGATCGGCCTCATGGGTATGGTCTGCACCCGACTGAAGTTCTTCAATGCGGGCAATGTCAACATCGAATCCAAGTACAGCATACTTCTTCGCAAATTCAACTGCGAGTGGTAACCCTACATATCCAAGGCCGATCACGGCAATTCTAAAGTTGTAATCCTCCAACTGCATATCTAAGCTCTATTAAATTGAATAGCCATGGCCGGAATCCAAATGCGCTATCAAAAGTCGTTAAAGATATGTTTAAGGATTGAAAGGACCAATTGTCATTCTTTCAAAGCTTCAAACCGTGCATCTATTTGAAAATGAAAATAGCTGCAATCCTCCGATTACAGCTATTTATTACTTTATTGATAGGTACCTCAAAATTAGATACAAACGTCTCTGTTATATAACGTTAGTCGATTCCGATTGATTGTACTTTGAATCCTATTTTCCTTAGCTTGTCACAATCCAGAATATTACGTCCGTCGAAAATCTTGGCAGGCTTCTTCATGCTATCAAAAATGCGTTGCCAATCGTAACTAGCAAATTCATCCCATTCTGTTAGTACAGCAATTGCGTGAGCACCTTCCGCAGCTTCAT
>JARKUW010000216.1 GCA_029851965.1 Bacteroidota bacterium
AGGGGTTTTATAGGTGTTCCGGCAGCCGATAGTCCATGTGCCTTACATTGTACGGGCCATAGGGTTTTGATCACCGGATACTTCTTCTTTGCAGCGTAGCTAGCAAAATTCTTACCACAGAAATGAACGCTGATGCTTTAGCAGGCACAACGTCTGTTTTCAAGGCTGTTTTTATTGTCTGATGTACTTGCTGAAGACCTGCCAGGTTTGCAATACATTTGCGCTCACTGCGGCAACTCAGCATACAAAGAGTCAATGGGTTAAATAATATTTTTACTTTCAAAATTTTTTGTTTAGCTTGATTAACAATGATTAAATGTGGAGTTAATTTCTTCCTTTTATAAGGCATTATGCGTCCATTTGATCAGTAGCCAAATATATCCTTAAGCCTGTACCAACTTAATTACCAACTATGGAATCTATTGAACGTAACAAATTATTTTGGGGAAGTTGTTTAGCGTTACTTGTAACGGCACTTTCTTTCGGTATCCGCGCCGGCATCATGAATAAGCTGGGGACCGACTTTCACCTGAGTAACAAGGAACTCGGCGTAATTACTGCCGCAGCCTTCTGGGGATTTCCGCTGGCTATAATTTTCGGTGGTTTCGTTGTCGACGCCATTGGCATGAAGAAATTGCTTGTAATGGCATTTGTACTTCACATTGCCGGAATCTTAATGACTGTATTTGCTGGTGGGTACTGGACGCTGTTCATTTCTACTCTACTGATCGGGATCGCTAACGGAACGGTCGAAGCGGCATGTAACCCACTGGTCGCCTCGTTATACCCGACGAACAAAACCACCAAACTCAACCATTTTCACCTTTGGTTTCCTGGGGGAATTATGCTGGGTACTTTAATGGTGCTTCTGTTCAATTCCATAGGGATAAGCTGGCAGGTGCAGGTGGCCATGATGATTATCCCTACGCTTATCTACGGATATCTTTTTTTTACACTCAAATTCCCGGTAACAGAACGCGTTTCTTCAGGCTATTCCACCGGGGACATGTACAAAGCGGTCGTTTCTCCACTTTTCATATTCATGTTTATCTGCATGTTCGGTACTGCGGTAACGGAGCTGTTCACCGGTCAGTGGATTGATGTACTGCTGAAGAACGTGACGGATAATCCGATATTGATATTGACGCTCACAACCGGCGTGATGGTGATTGGCCGTGGATTCGCGGAGCCAGTGGTCCATAAGTTCTCTCCACAAGGCGTGCTGTTAATCTCTGCGGTGGTGGCAACCCTGGGCTTGTACCTGTTAAGCACACTGACCGGCAATGCAATTTTCATTGCGGCTTTTGTATTTGGAGTGGGTGTATGTTATTTCTGGCCTACGATGATTGGCTTTGTGGCTGAAAACATCCCGCAGTCGGGCGCACTGGGATTGAACCTGATCGGAGGTGCCGGAATGTTCGCAGTCTCCATCTATAGTATTTTTATGGGCAAGCATTACGACGATCTTATTGTAAACCACTTGCCGGCGGATGCGGTCGCAGCGACTTACCTGGCTGCACCCCTGGATTCACCGATGGGCGCTGCGGTTCAGGAGGCGAAGAGCATGGCTGGACCCGAAGTGTTGAAGTTAACGCTGATTATTCCAATCATTCTGGTGGTGCTTTTCACCTTGCTGCTGATCTATATGCGATCAAGGAAGAAAGTGACTGTGCCTCCGGTATTGCAGGCTACATAGCCCAAGCGGTATCTGACCTAGATTTTCAAACGCCTTTTTTCTTATAGCGCTTATGCAAATGAAACCACTGCTTATTTCGTGGATAGCTCCGGTGTGAGGTCCGGTTGTTAAAGAAAATGGCAACAAGTAAAAGGATCAGTGCGCCGGAGAAAACCGGGCTCAGTACATAGAGATAACCCATTGATATGATCTTTTCGGAACCAATGTTGGCAATTAACGCGGTGGCGCCACCCGGGGGATGAAGCGTTTTGGTCACCTGCATCAACACAATCGAAATGGAGACAGAAAGCGCTGAAGAAAGCCAGAGCTCGCCGGGGATCAGCTTGTGCACCGTAACGCCAACTAAGGCGCAAATCACATGGCCTCCGAGCAGGTTTCTGGGCTGGGCAAGTGGGCTGTTGATCGCGCCGTAGATCAACACAGACGATGCACCAAAGGAACCGATTAAGAACAGGTTATCTGATGCACTGAAGTATTCACTGTGCAGTAAACCGATCAAGCCTATGCCGCAAAAGGAGCCGAGGAATGTCCAGAAATGCTCTTTGAAATCAATGAGCGTTTCCTTGTAGAATATATATTTTGCTGTCCGGGCATTACGCCGTAATCTGTTCCTCATCTTTTTATGTTGTGGTTGCCGCGTGCAGGGAGACGACGCTTTTTTGAGTGCTAGCACTTGATTGAAGACCTCAATCTGCTACTTGCCTTTTGAACTGCAGGCGCTCGCTTGATCTGTAGTCTCTTGTGGAATAAACTTATTTTTTAATGCCCAATTGTGCCTGTATCAAAGGAGATTTTGGCGCAAGGAAATACCCTGTCAGACTTGCAAAGATGATCGGCACAATATTTTGGAAGCCGGTCATTGTTCCCAGGAGGATGATGATGCTCACCGGTGTGCGGGTAACGCAGGCATTTAGTGCGGCCATGCAACAGACGGTAATCAGAGTCAGGTTCTGTCCTGGAAATAGCTGGAAAATGATCAGGCCCAACACCGTTCCGCTAAATAGCAGGGGAATGATAAACCCGCCGCGCCAGCCGGAAGTAACGGTAATGGCAATCGCTATAAGCTTCATGATCAGCAGCGCACACAGGAACTGTATGGTTAAACTTCCGCGCAGAACCTCGCTGAGCTGGTCGTGCACGAAATAGCGTGTTAAAGGAATGTAGTAAGCGATTAAACCAAGTATGAACCCGCCGATCATGAGTTTGTAATAGATTGGGAAGGTCATGGATTTGAAGATCTTCTTGAACCTCTTGACAAGGAAGATGAACAGCCAGCCGGCTGCAGCACCTGCAATGGAGTAAAGAACAGCATAGAAGATATCTGTGATCTTAGGGTCCTGATATGGAGGGAAATCCCATGTAGGTCCGAGGTTCAAGTGCGTGATCAGCACAAAAACGAGATAACTTGAGCAGCTCGCAACCAGTGCGGGCATAAAGGCTTTGTAATACCTGGTGACGTGCTTGTGATCCAAAATTTCCAATGCAAACATGCTTCCGCCCAGCGGTGCACCGAAAAGTGCCGTAAAGGCAGAGGCCATTCCCGCAATCGTAATGGAACGGACGTCCTCACCCTTAAACCCGAGTTTGCGGGCAATATAGGTTCCTGTAGATCCAACCACTTGAACCAGGGGTGCTTCAGGACCCAGACTTCCGCCAGCCGAAATACATACGAGGGAAGACAGGATCATAGATGGATTGTTTTTAGGTTCCAGCCGCCCGCCCTTGAAATGAATATTGTCTACCATCAGGTCAATCTCTCCCGGATCCCCCAGTTTATGGATGATGAAGCCTGCAATGAGCCCGGCAAGGGTCATCAAAGGAATGACGTATACCCCCTGGATGATCCCTGCGAATTCAGTGAGGTGTTCCAGAACGATCCAATAGGCACCGGCTATTATCCCGCCGACAACACCCAGCAGCGTCCACATCAGGATCGTTTTGTTGTAGACAAATGGGTTATAACTTACGGGCTTGTCGAGTGTGTCTTTTAACCTGAGAAGCCGTTTAGATGTAGAATATCTCATCGGAAATGGAGGTGGTGTTGATCTGTTGCTGTATAATGTTGCAAAAGTAATAAAATTAGTACTTTTGTTTGTAAATGATTCGACATTCTTATTGCGTGTGCAATGTTTTATGGTTTTGTGTTACAGACATTATAGATCAATGACGTCACCAGAAGCAAGCACGCGCATGCAGCTTTGAATGTTAGTTCCAACAGCTTCATCACCATATAAAAATGAAAAATACCTGTGATCTGGACACCTGCTTCTTATGTAAATTCTGTCTGAAGGACTGGAAGCCGGCGATAGCGGCAAACCGAAAGAACCTCACGGTACGGAAGGGCATGCACATTTTTAAAGAGGGCGATCAGGTAAATGGAATTTACTTTGTCTACAGCGGTAAAGTAAAAGTCTACAAGAAGTGGGATGAGGAGAAGGAATTGATCTTGCGCTTTGCCCAACAGGGAGACATCATTGGCCACCTCGGCATTGGTGGCTCAGGTTTTTATCCAATCTCTGCAACCGCCATTGAGGAAACGGTGGTGTGTTTCGTGGATACGGAATTCCTGGAGACAACGATGAACGTAAATCATGTTTTTGTAATTAAACTCATGCACTTCTTCGCAAGCGAACTGCGCGAGTCGGAAAAAAGAATGCGCAATCTGGCACATATGTCTGTCAAGGGGAGAGTGGCGGAGGCCTTGCAGGCATTGAAACAGCAATTTGGATTAGACCAGACGGGTGTGATCAATGTAGAACTGAGCCGGCAAGATCTGGCTTCCTTTACAGGAACGTCGTATGAATCCTTGTTCCGCACGATCAATGAGCTTGTGAAAGACGGCATCATCGAGGTAACAGGTAAAAGCATATCCATAAAAAAAGAAGATCATCTGCTTGGTTTTACAGACGGTATCGTGCGGTAAAGACATCTACTTGCTTGCCACCTTCTTGTCGTATTGTTCTTGCAGCGCGAGCAAGGCCATGTCATAGCCTTTCCAATCTATAAAAGCCGCCGGGTTGTAAGCCGCGCCAGGCTTGTGTTTCTGGTGAAGGCCAAACTGGCTGGCATGTGTTGCGAGCCAAATGTCAAACGACAGCTTTTTCATGGCGTTCAATGTATATGCAAAGTCATCTGCAACCTTCGGATAGGCGGGGATATCCGAAAAGCTTTCCTGCGTAACGATCGTCGGCATGTTGGCAATAAGCACACGGTAGCTGCGCTGTTTATCCTTAACATCAAACAGATAGCTGCAGGAGCCCTTGGTATGTCCGGGATGGTGCAGCATGACTAACCGTGAATTACCCAGGGCTATGGTGTCACCATCGCATAGCAGGCGATCGGCTTTTAAAGGTTTATAACTGCTCACCGGGCCGCCCAGCGCATAGTCAGACTTACCACCGTCTTCCATTACTGCTGCATCACTTTTATTTACCATGACTTTAGCACCCGTCATTTTCTGCAGTGCCGCCATCGCACCCATATGGTCAAAATGAGCTTGTGTGGTCAATAAAATTTTAATGTCCTGTAGTTTGAAGCCAAGCGCTTCGACACTGTTTTTGATCATAGACGCTGATGATGCCAGTCCGGTGTTGATCAGGATGTGCCCTTTGGGCGTAGCCACAAGATAACAGGCCAGGTCATCGGTGCCTACATAATATAAGTTTCCTGCAATTCTGAAGGGAGGATAGGGTTTAGACCATTCCGGCGGGTTGTTCTGAGGCTCCCGGACTGCTTGTGCAGCGGCGACGAAGCTTAAACATGAAAACACAAGGAGCAGCGCGATAATTTTGGTAGCGGATTTCGACATATTTATAGGAATTTCAACACACTAATGATGACAGCGATAGAATAGTAACGAAGGTAGATATCGAAGAATTGTGGATGCTGGTATCAACCGTATCAATTTTGTCTCAATTTCTCTGAAGTTGGATTTTTAAAGGCTAATGTTATAAATTAACGGATTATTGAAGTAAGTGTGTTGAAGGGGAAAAACAGATTCATTATTTTCACTAACAGTTGTATCGCAACAGAGGAACAACACCCGGCTGGCATCCCAAGATGTCGAAAATTGCGGGCTCAAACTCTGGTGAAAAAGGGATCGCACATCGGATTGAAGGCCTGTTTTCCGCTATCGGGTAAAACCATAACCACAAACAAGACGATATCTTCGGTAGAAACATCATTGAAACAGACGGCATCACACGTTAAACTTCCATTGGAGACATGATGTATCTGATCTATCTAAGTCTGGGAATAATATCCCTGTTTTTTGGTCGTGGGGAATCAGGTGCTTTTCCCCACAAACAGATAAAACACAACGCACAGGAGGAATATAAATCATATAACCTGTCCGGATATGGGCAGGGAACAACCTACACAATTACGTATTATACGACCGGGAAGCCCGTTACCTCCATGCAGATTGACAGCATCCTGAATGAAATTGATGCTTCGATGTCGCTGTACAAGAGTGAATCACTCATCAGCCGCTTCAACAGTTCGAAGACTGGCATCCGGATGGATAGTCATTTCAGGAAGGTCGCAGTACGTGCATTGGATGTATACCGGGATTCCGGAAGGATGTTCGACATCACGGTGTACCCTCTGGTTCAAGCCTGGAACTTCGGACGCCTGCCGGCTGATTCCTTGCCTGGCGATGAACTGATCCGCTCGCTGAAAAAACATGTGGGATCCGATAAGCTCATGCTTGTCCGGGATTCTTTACTTAAGACGGATCCGGTAGTGAAGATAGATCTTAACGGTATCGCACAGGGATACTCCGTTGACGTGCTTGCTTCATTCCTCGAAACGCGGGGCATCCATGATTACCTGGTTGAGCTTGGGGGTGAGATCCGCGTAAAAGGTGTTAAGAAGCCCAGCAACAGACGCTTTACCATTGGTATTCAGTCGCCCCGGGAAGATGGATTAGATCTGGAATCCATGGAGACCCTGATTGAGATACCTGAAGGTGCAATTACCACCTCCGGGAATTACCATAAATATTACACGAGTCCTGGTAAAAAAATCAGCCACCTGATCAGCCCGCTCACGGGATATCCATTTCAGAATGAAATGATCAGTGCAACGGTCTTTGCAAAAGAAGCCATGACCGCAGATGCATTTGACAATGTGTTCATGGGGATGGGCGTTGAAAATTCATTTAAATTCCTGGAGTCCCATCCGGAGATGGAGATATACCTGATATACCAGCAAGAAGACGGATCTATTGCGGATACAGCCTCAACCGGCTTTAGACGCCTATTTAAACAATTGAAAAAGAAATGATCAGAAGAGATTTTATAAGAAATGCCGGCTTAACCGGCGGATCAATGCTTTTAAACAGCACTGTTCTTAAAGCGGTAACGCCTTTTCTGGCGGGGCAGCGTATTAACGTTGCTGTCATTGGCTGCGGAGACCGGGGTACGGGATTGATGCAGGTGCTGCTGCAGCTTCCAGCCCAGTACCAGATCACAGCAATATGCGACGTGCTGGACTTTCGCCTGGAGCATGCCCGGAAGCTGATGCCTTCGGCCACTTCAACAAAAGATTACAGGGCGGTCCTGGACAACAAAAATGTTGATGCAGTACTTATCGCTGTACCCCTGAATATGCATTTTCAGATCGCTAAAGATGCGATGCAGGCCGGAAAGCACGTGTATCTGGAAAAAACAATGACCTACAACGCTGGGCAGGCCCTCGACCTGGTGGATGTCGTCCGATCAAAACCAAAGCAGATTCTGCAGGTCGGTCATCAATACCGGTATACGCCGCTGTATTTTAAGGTGAAGGAAATGATTAACAAAGGCTACCTCGGCAAAGTGACCCAAATTGATTGCCGTTGGGACCGCAACGGGAGCTGGCGCAGGCCGGTACCTGACC
>JARKUW010000218.1 GCA_029851965.1 Bacteroidota bacterium
CCCCATTCATTTGGGGAGAGCCGTTCAGTTGCACCTGAGCGGCTCATTTATTTTCAAAGGTATACTTATTTAGATTGATTACAAATAATATTTACGTTAAAGTGAAAATTCTATCCTTTGACCGGCAAATCGACTGCCGGAATTTAGAATTTACAGTAACTTCATTTATAGGAGACAACACTAAAAAACCGCATTACAGATCATACTAACGGCCTTTCATAGAAAAGAACGGTGTCGCCCGGGATGGCAAAAAAGCATTATTTAACTGTAAAATCACCTGCGCCGGAAATGGTGTCATCCGTTCCAATTCCCTGAACAATGATTCGGAACGGACCTGTGATATCCCCGGTGATAAAGGAGAAGTTTGGTTCTCCAGCGGGGTTTGTGACGATGCCCGGCTTCCAGAAAAGTGTTGATTGAAACAGTGGCTCGCTGAGCAGTGCATCATTTTTCGTGATGCCGTAAATAAAATTGTGGATGGATTTGCTTTTGAATTTACACTAAGTGCTCTGGATATCCTGGAGTCCGTTGCGATTTCCTGTCCGAAGCATATACGTATGGCTAAAGTCAAAAAGTAGATTAGAAACCCTATTTTCTTCATATAATTTGCTGTGGTTCAACCTAAAGATAAGGGAAACCAATTACATTAACTGAGACACTGGAGTGCAACTTCTGCATGGCGGCTAGACGGGGAAACATGTTGACACCGGAGCGCTACATTCAACCATTTAATTTCCGGAGATCATTGCCGTATAGGTGTCGAAACAGCGCTGTGACACCATATGGATTCAGGCAGACTTTACAGGGACCTCAGCCGCACCTTACCCGCACCTTACCCGGACAAACAGCGGGTAAGGTGTGCCTGAAGTGCGTCTTTGATGCCGGTATAATTCGCATAAGAAACAAAGCCGCTGTCTACACGCTCAAAGCCCGTCAAAATGCTTCTTTCTGAGTACCATTCAAAGGCACCTTACGCCAGGCAGGCCGGATCGCATTTTTAACCTTACTGCGGTAAAAGGCGCTCTTCCAACAACACAAGTCAGCGGGTGCATGTAAATCATTACCAATTCAAATCTTCACTGTGGTAAAATGGCTAGAAATGGCTATTTACTGCTGCTGTCAGAAACGGTAAATTGATCAACTTTTTACACTATCTAAGTAAAATGGTATGGGCCCTCAATTTTACTTCTGGATCATTTTCGCAACGCTTTCCTACGGAGTAATCCACTGCAGCAGAAAATACTGCATGCTTAAGGATAACAGTGCGGCGAAGCCCCGGCCATACAGTTGGGCAAGGGTTCAACTTGCCTGGTGGACCGTTATTGTGTTGAGCTGTTTTATCACGATCTTAATCCGGTGTGAGGATGCCCCCACTTTTAACACCTCTACATTGATCTTGATTGGAATCAGCGCGGCGACCATCACCACAGCGAAGGTGATTGATGTTTCCGATGAGGAAGATCCAAACATTCAACGGCATCAGGATGCGGAAGGAAGAAATTTCGTACTGGACATCCTTTCCGATGAGAATGGTGCGAGCATCCACCGGTTTCAGACGATCATATTCAACATCATTTTCGGCATCTACTTCATTGTCTATGTACTCAGCAATTTAGGTGAGACACCCGGTCCGGATAAACTGAATGACATCATGCCCGTTATCAGCAACAACAACCTTGTTTTACTTGGCTTGAGTTCGGCCACTTACGCAGCAATGAAAATCACCGAAAACAAGCGTGTTAAACCGAACCCAAATACCGCAAATCTTACAGAGGCATCTGCAGACACCGCAGCAGAACTGGAAACAGAACCTGCAGTAGGTTAACCTTAATAACACGACCATGGCCTTTCTAGAAAAATTCACACTTACGCCGAGGTATATCCCCAAGCCTTCCCGGAGAAGATCCGGGCTCCCAATTAATCGCGTTAGGTTCCTTGTTGCCCATGACACCGGAAATCCTGGCTCGACGGCAAGGGGGAATGTTAGCTTCTACATCGATACCTGCAATACCGTTCCAAAGGCAAAAACCGCGTCAGCGCATATTTTCGTTGACGACAAGGAAATTATCGAGTGTGTTCCGGCACTGACCGGCAAACCGGAGAAAGCATGGCATGTGCTTTACAAAGTCCCGAAAGACAATGAGCTGTATGGCGTTAATGCGAATGACGCAGCAATTGGCGTGGAGTATTGCTTCGGCGGCAAAATAGACGCCGATAAAGCCTACGAGAAGTATGTATGGGTGCTGGCCAGGCTGATACACGAATTTAAGCTCGATCCTGCAAAGGATGTTATTGGCCACTTTTTTCTCGATCCACAAAGAAAGACAGACCCGGCTACCGGCCTTTTAAGAAGCAGAAGAACCTACGATAAATTGCTGAAGGATGTTGTTGAGGAATATTTTGAATGCCTGGGCGACAAACCCGTGGTTCCAAATGAGCTTTCGAACGAAACTGGAACCCTGCAAACAGCCGTCAGGCTCAATGTAAGAAGTAAGCCCAATACGAAAAGTACAATCGTACAGACGCTTGCGGCAGGCGCAACGGTAGACTACAAGGGAATCGTCAAAAATGGTGAGAAGGTGAACAACAACCCGGTTTGGTACATGGACGCAAACGGGAACTTCCTGTGGAGCGGCGGGCTCGTCCTTGAAGAGACAATCGGGACGCCGAAGCCCGTTACGAAGACGACATCTCCTGCGGAAACAAGGTCTGCTGCCGAAATCAACGTGCTAAGGCCCGATGATAAATGCATAGATTTTATAAAGATGAAGGAAGGGCTGAGACTTGACGCCTACAAAGATGTAGCAGGTGTATGGACAATTGGATACGGTACGATCCGGTACAGTGACAACCGGGTCGTGAAAGCACATGATACCATAACACTTGACCAGGCGGAAACCCTTTTAAAAGGACAGGTACTCAGGAAGAGCCTGGAAGTGAATGCCGTTCTGAATCCAGTTGTTGTCAGACAAAACCAATACAACGCATTGGTCAGCTTCGCTTATAACGTCGGAATCGGTGCACTGAAGAAGTCCACCCTCCTCAGGCTGATCAAGGTTGATCAGGAGGATCCAAAGATTAAGGACGCCTTCATGATGTGGAATAAAGCGCATGTAGACGGCATGCTTGTGGAAGTAGAAGGGTTGAAAATAAGAAGGCAGGAAGAAGCGGAAATGTACTTTTCTTAGTTGAGGTACTTCTCCTGGTCGTGCCCTCAGCATCCCAATAGGTGCCCTTAGAAGATTTCGTTCAGGATCTGCCGCCGGTTGGCAAAATCTGATGCAGTGTGCCTGGAATTCACCTGGGCTTTGTGCGGGGAAGGCGCGACAGACCGTGCAGGTTCTTCTGACACATTGCTGTTTTCCGGAACAGCACCGGCCCTGGATCCGGCCTCTGCCCCATCAACTGGCCTGGCCTGGGATACCGTGCCGGAGTCTCCAAATTTGATGGCAGGTTGCTCTTTTATAATCCTGGCGATTGTCGACCTGAAGCAGTGCACATCATTGTCAAACTCACCATGCCGCTTCGCTTGTGAGGCGTCCGAAGCTTCTAAATTGTTGGGCGATGATATCCATGAAACGCGTTCATTTGTTATCCAATCCTGCAGCTTTTCGTGAACAGAAATGTATTTCGCCATGCCCAGAATACCAGTTCCACGGGCTTTCTCCTCAAAAGCGTTTGAAACCAGGTAAAGCAGCGACTTATTATAGATCCGGAAGCAATTGTCGTCCTGCTCTGCATCTTCGGTCAGCGTATAGAGGTTGAAACTTCCGATGTGATGTGATTCAATTGCTGTACCATAATACTGATCGAAGCAGTCTAATGTGCATGCGGGTGCCCATAAGGTGCAGCTTTCAATCTCAAGCCCCAACTTACCCAGCTGTTCAACCATAGGCGCAAGAAATATGCTGCCGGCGCTGTGGCCAACCAGGTGAATGCTGGCTTCCTGATGTTCGTTCATATATTCGTGCAAACACCTTAAGGCAAGTGTTGCGCCACCTTCGGAAGCAGAAGCGCTGAAGGCATTCTCCTTCATCTCCGCCCAGGCAGACCTGCCTGGCAGCCGGAGCAAAGGTTCCAGGCCGTCGTCCAGCCGATCGAGCATAAAGTCGAAGGCCGAGCTTACTTTATCATCGGGCTTGCGCTTGCTTAGCGCATCCTTTAAAAGATTTTTTACTGTTGACCAAAGGTCTGTGTTCCAGACGAAGAAGATGGGATAGATCTCTTTTGCAAGAAGTGTCTGCCTGAAATCCGCCAGGCGCTGCAGTACACTTGATTCCGAGACGAGGCCGCCGTGGGCATAGAGCATAATGCGTTTATTTTTCCAGTTTTTGGTTATTTCCGGAATATACGACTTAAAAATTCTTTCAACATCCGAGGGGAAGTTACCGTATGTGCCTGTCGTTTTTAGCAGACCGTTGTTCCCCAGGCTGATGACGTGCGGCCGGAGTTCCTTGAACGAAAGGCCATCCCGTACAGATGATGCGACGGAATACGACTTGGCTATACTATTCGGGCTTTGCAGGTAAACAGGTACCCCCATACGGGCCACCCAGATGTCTGTACCGTTCGCCAGCCAGTCGTCGTAAGTAATCAGCCCGAAGCCCTGCTTGCCCCATTCCTCACCCCAGGAATTCTGAAACCAGAGGCCATCTTGATTGAATCCGATGAGTGCAAAGGCATGCGCCCCGCGAACCTCCTGCCCTTCGTATGGGATATATCCCTCCTTCCCCAGATCAGCAAACCAGCCATCGTGTACGCGGCAGGTTGCAAAGAGCACACCGACCTCCGCCAATGCCGTATGAATGTCCACGATATCTTTATGGTTAACCCGGTAATAGGCCCCAAGGGGGAATTTAGCGGCACTGAGCGTCCGCTCGGGTGTAAGCTCTTTGTCCGGGTTCGACTGATCGTATGGCCAGAGTTCCGACAAGCAAACGCCATGCTTGTGCCATCCCTTAACTGCACCACGCGCGCTTGAACCGATATAATCTTCCCCCTCCCATTCATCGTACTTCTTTGCAAGCTCGTACAGCATCCTCGGGCTGACGAGATCCATGGATGGGATCCGCTTCATCCGCAGCAGATAGTGAATGACGGTGGCCAATCCAAACCCGGTGCAGGCGCCTTCTAGTCCCTGATCTAAAATGGGCACTTTGACTTTTTGGAAATCCGCTATTGTGCGCTGGTCGGGCACTTCGATCAATGTTGGCGAATATATTTTATCTCTGAAATCAATGGCGTCCGGACGGGCATTCAACACCCGTCCGTTTGTTGGCGCCTTTTTAACCTTTTCCATACATCGGGTATATGGTGTGTGAGGGATTAGCTTTTGGTTTCTTCAACTTCACAGAAGGTCGAAATTCCTTGTCCGACGATAAGTTTCGTAACCATGTTTACGACAGGCTTCATCAATAAGCCACCGGGGATAATGGTGGTTAATGCACCAACGACCAGCTCAAGAATCTGATCAGAACCTGTGTTTTCGTCAACTTTGGAACAGACGACCTTTTTAACTTCCTTCAGGATCTTTTTGCCAAAGCCGCCCATGAACATTGCAGGTGCATCATTGATGCCGAAATTTTTCGTCTGCGCCGCCAGTGCTTGCTGGTAGTTTGCTTCGAGCTGTTCTTCAACAGCTTTTTTTTCAGGAATATCCGACTGGGTTATTCCACCAGACAAAGAAGCACTGATATCCTGGATATCAACTTCTTCCTGGGTTTCGAAATCTGTAAGTACCATATCATTTAAATTTTGATGTTCTTTTTTACTCCAGAAGAAAAGCAAGGGAAAGAATGCGGATGCAGATAAGAAGTGGAGGTAATAAATTTACACCATTCTAATCAGGTCCGAAATAGCTATCGGTAGCCATTTTGCATTAGCGAAGCGTTTCGTTTAGATAGGGAAGCGTGCTACCCTGAAGGTCCGGGAAATAGACTACGGGTGCTGCACAGACAACAAAGGAGAATATTGCGAACGCCTCTTGAAACCGCGGCTTCTTTCACGTATATCGATTAAAGAAGGTTATGGTGAACTTGGAAAGGCTGCTGGCGCAGGGCTTATTTTCCCCCAGATTTGCACGTAGTTGTAGAGCTCAAAGGCCGGCTGATCATGAAAGACCGACGTATCAATTGCTGAGGCATCTGTGCTGAGATCAAACAGGTGACTGCCTGATAAGGTAATCTCGGGCTCATACATCTTGATATGCTGGTTGGCCGAGTCTTTAAAGATGAGCATCTGGTGGCCTGCTTTCCCATCCCTGTTGATGTCAATTTTATTTGAAGCTGGCTTTTGCGTGGTGTCTATGCGTCTTATAAAGACATTTTTACCATTTCTGCCATTTTCATCCGTCTGTCTGTAGGTGCCGGAATTTTGTGTTTGCGGAAACCCGGCAAGATCAAAGGTCGCATTAAAATTTATGGTCCACAGGTTCACCATCAATTGTTCTCCTGCGTTTAAAGCAGAAGCCTGTGCCAGCAGCTCGGCCTTGTTGGCACACCAGACATCCATATTGAACATCTCCTGCGCAGCATCCATTGGCGGCGAAAACTGACCGCGCACCATATCCGGACCCGCTGCCGGCGTGCCCTTGTCGTCTGCGTAAAACAAATCATGCACCGCTTCCATCGCCCAATACATATGCCCATAGGTAGCGTCGCGATTGGCAATTCTGAGCTTCACAAAATCAATCATCTTCCTGGCCGCCTGCTCACGGGCGCCCAGGAGAGGGCGTTGCAGAATGCCTTGAAGCGCAATGGCGCTGAGGTAGTCGATAGCTGCCCCGGGACCATTCAATACATGACTAACCAATGCGACAGCCTGCACACAGCGCACTGCATCGCTGTCTGTACCTGGAATGCGATCGTACTGTCCAAGCTTGTCTGCGATATCATTGCCATCCCACCCGGCAGCTGTAAAAGGCAGGACTGTTTCCGGCAACTGGC
>JARKUW010000226.1 GCA_029851965.1 Bacteroidota bacterium
GTAGAGGCTTTTGTTCTTGGAGATCCCAAACAAATGGATGGCAGCCCTTCGGATTCTGCGCCCCATGTGGTTGGATTTTCCAGAACGCTGAAAAAGACTTTTCCGGACATTCCGCAGCACTGGGTGGATGAACGTTTTACCTCCAAAATTGCCCAGCAGGCCATCATGCAAAGTGGGCTGAAAAAGATAGACCGCCAGAACAAAGAACGGGTGGATACGATCGCCGCGACACTCATCTTACAATATTTCATGGAGGGGCGGCGTTATTAACGTTACAAAATGCATATGATCCAGGAAGACCTGCAACATTTATTACTTAAATACTGCGAGCCTGAAAGCGAACTGCTTCAAAGGATCAACAGGGAAACACATCTTAAAGTGTTGATGCCGCGCATGCTCTCCGGCCACTACCAGGGCCGTGTGTTAAGCATGCTGAGCAAAATGATTACCCCAAACCGCATTCTGGAAATCGGAACTTTTACCGGTTACGCAACGTTATGCCTGGCAGAGGGCCTGTCCGCATCCGGAAAATTATTTACCCTGGACATCAATGTGGAACTCGAAGATATGGTTCGCAGAAACTTCGCAGATTCTCCCTACCACAATCAGATCAACTACATCCTCGGTGACGCGACGCAAACGGTAAATGAACTGGATGAAGTCTTCGACATGGTTTTTATCGATGCCGATAAAAAAAATAATGGTACCTATTACGACCTTGTATTCGACCGTGTACGGCCCGGCGGGCTGATTATAGTCGACAACGTACTGTGGAGCGGAAAAGTACTTCAAAATCAACAAGATAAAGATACCAGAAATATTAGTACATTTAATGATAAGATAGCGGTGGATGACCGGGTAGAAAAATTGATATTACCCGTCAGAGATGGATTATTTATCATACGGAAAAAGTAACGTGATTGATGCCTGTGGCTTCATCACCATTGTAAACAAATAATATCCTTAATGAGAAAACTTCTTTTGCTATTCGTAAGTAGTACCTGCATTACCTTCGCTTCTTACGCACAAACAACGAGAAATTACATCGAAGAGAACCTGCCATTGGCGCAGGAGCTGATGAAAAAAAACAACATTCCGGCGAGTGTGATCCTGGGCATCGCCATCCATGAATCGGCAGCCGGAACAAGCAAAATCGCCAAATACCTCAACAACCATTTCGGTGTCAAAGGCAGCAACGCCAACCGCAAGATAAAATCATCCTACAAAGGCTATGAAAGTGTAGAAGATTCGTACCTTCATTTTATTGAGTTTATGCACAGCAGATCGGCTTTTAATGTTCTGTTTGATAAGTATGATCACGACGATTATCTCGGCTGGGCCAAAGGCATTCAAAAAGGCGGTTACGCCCACAGCAAACTTTGGTCATCTCAGGTCATCGGACTGATTAAGAAATATGAACTTTTTAAATACGACGTCCTTCCGCCAGAAAAGCTTGGGAAAGTACCCGTAGCACGTTTAGCGGTAAAAAAACCTAAACTGGTAAGGCTGCAACCCGATAACAGTTAGTAGTAGACAAGAATGAAACACAGAATATTACTTTTGATGGCCCTGGTTTTTATCAGTGCCTGTAAATCCCGGCAGTACAGCCGCAATAACCGCCAGATCGAGAAGAGTGCAACCAAAGGAAATGCGAATATTCCATCTTACTCGGCACTTTCCTACATTGAAAAATTTAAAGATGTTGCCATTGAGGAGATGAACAGCAACGGAATACCCGCTAGTATTACGCTTGCACAAGGCCTTCTTGAATCTGGTAATGGAAACAGCAGCCTGGCCAAATATGCAAACAACCATTTTGGGGTAAAAGTGACATCCGACTGGAAAGGAAAAGGTTATTATAAAGATGACGACAACCGCAATGATTGTTTCCGGGTGTACAGCGATGCCCGTGAATCTTACCGCGACCATTCTGAGTTTCTGAAACGTAAAAGATACAGCGCCTTGTTTGAGCTGGACAAGAACGACTATAAAAACTGGGCGATTGGCTTGAAACAGGCTGGTTATGCAACGAACCCAAGATACCCGGATATGCTGATCAATATCATCGACCGCTATAAGCTTTACCAGTATGATCAGCCGGAATCGGAAGCACAGAAACTTCGCCGTGAAGACAAGGTGTTCTCTGAGATCAACGCCAACATTCCACAGGAGAAAAAGAAGTTTACGCCGGTTGAAGTTCCGCCTTCACAAAAAGTAATTACCACTGAACAGGTACTTGCAGCCGTAAAAACGGCAAACAGCACACCTGGACCGACGCCAACCGCCATCAGCGACGTCCGGTATCACACCGTTGAAAAAGGGGACACGCTGTTTAACATCTCCAAGCGGTACAATTTAACCATAGATGAACTACAGGGCATAAATAACCTGACAGATGCCGGCATAAAGATCGGCCAAAAGCTTCAGATCGTTAAATAATGTTAATGTACACTGCACTGTTTGTGTATGTTGTAGCTTTGTAAGCTGATGAAGTTTTCCTGTTTTCTATTCTTGCTTTGCCTTTCTGTAGGTCAGCTTTTCGCGCAAAAGAAGACCGTTCAGGGCTTTGTGGTGGATCAGGAATCCAAACAGCGCCTGGCGAAGGTGTACATCTACAATTCCCACTCGGACGAAGGAATGTACAACACCACCAAAGGTGAATTTTCTACGCAGGCCATGATCGGAGATACGCTTTTTGCTGCCCTGCAGGGATATGCGGTGGATACGCTCATCTACAAGGGGCAAAACACAATATTCTTCCAGCTGAAATCCTTGTCTATCCGCCTGAGGGAGGTGGAGATCATCGGGAAGTCGCTGACGCCAAAAGAGAAATACGAAAAAACACTTAAGGATTACAAGTATGCGACCGACCGCGGCAGTTCCAAAGACCTGCTCAATGTAGGACAATCCGGCGTTGGGCTGGGCATAGATGCCATCTACAATCTACTGAGTAAAAAGGTTAAGAATGCCCGGCATCTGCAAAGCATTCTGGAAAAAGACTACAAGGAACAAATTATTGATTTTAAGTTTAAGCCGGATTACGTGCAGCAGGTTTTGCGCATTGAAGGTTTTGAACTACAAGACTTTATGCAGCAATACCGCCCCAGCTACGACTTTGTGCTGATGGCTTCAGACTACGCGTTTATTATCTACCTGAAGAACAGCTATGCGGCATACAAACGCAACCCTAAACTCCTGCGACTCGCCCCCTTACCTAAAGTTAAAATCGATCAGTTGTAATTAAAATGGACATTAACTTTTAATAAGTCACATTTTTCATTTTCTTTGTAGTAATGAAGGGTTTTTATTTATGTGTATTCTTGTTCGTCATTGGTTATTCGGATCTTAAAGCACAGGTGGCCGATACGACTCCTGTTCAGGTGGATACCAATGCACTTGTGATGGATACCATTCCAATCAACACGAAGGGCCTGAGTATTGAACTGAAACGCAGCCCCCTGCCTTCAAGAACCGCCAACCTTGAATTTACACCGGTCGTGATCAAACCTACGACAATGGATGTAGAGATCAACTACTGGAAAACCACAACCGCGATTGGCATTAACCTGAATCAGGCTGCTTTTAGTAACAACTGGAACAATGGTGGGGTGAACTCACTTGCACTCGCCGGATTGATCAATTACAAAGCGGAGTATGTAAAAGAAAATTACAGTTATACCTCTGAGGTGATCCTGAACTACGGAAAAGTGCGGAATAAGAACCAGTTGGAGAAAAAGACCGTAGACAGGATCTTCTGGGATAATAAAGCGGCGATACAGTTGTCTAAGAACTGGTATTTTTTCGGTTCCATTAACTTTGAATCCCAGTTTGACCTGGGATACATCTATTCGATGTCAGGTCCTGAAAACCGGGAAACCCGCCTTCCAATATCCCGATTTATGTCACCGGGTTACCTGACAGAATCCCTGGGTTTTGAATACCGTCCAAGCAAATTCTTCTCTACGCGTATTGGTACCGGTACAGCACGACAAACGTTTTCCCTGGATACTGCACTTTACAAAAATAGACCGGATCAAAGTAACTTTGGTGTACCTATTGGTTCCACCTTCAACAATGACCTGGCTTTCCAGGTGGTATCTAATTTTGAAAAGGAAGTTTTTCAGAATGTGAATCTGAAGGCGCGTTATATGGTTTTCGTGCCCTATGACAGAATTGATTACACCAACCACCGCCTTGATGTAGAAGTGAGGGCTAAGGTGAATCGTTTCATGAACGTGACCGTTACCGGCGTTGGTTTGTACGATAAGAATACGGCAGCCAGGATTCAGGCCAGTCAGACGCTCGCGCTCGGTCTGATGTTCGTCTTCCCCCGGTAAGGTTTATCCTTTCTCATTAAATCTTTTTAAGCTGCTTCTTTTAGAGGCTTGCTAACCGGTTACTGGCTTTACCAGTGCCTTCCGATCGCTTAAGGTTAATTTATGCCGGCCATTGTAGCTGCATTCGCCGCTGCTGGTATTTGGCTCGGCTGCCATTTGCTTCTGCTTTTTCTGGGTTTTTTATTTCATAAACAGCCAATTGGCCGTAAAAGATGCTTTTGCCTGCCTGTATTTACGGGCAAATTTTAATAACTTTGCACCTGCACAAATTAACACTAAGCATTAAAACCAATGTTTGAAAATTTACAGGATAAGTTAGATCGCGCGTTCAAAGTTCTAAAAGGACAAGGAAGCATATCGGAAATCAACGTGGCTGAAACCATGAAGGAAATTCGTAAAGCCTTATTGGATGCCGACGTAAATTATAAAACAGCCAAAACGTTTACAGACGAGGTAAAGGAAAAAGCTCTGGGGCTGAATGTACTTACCTCGGTATCACCGGGTCAGTTGCTGACCAAAGTGATGAACGATGAACTTACTGCTCTGATGGGTGGTGAGGTGACCGATCTGGATCTTAAAAACAACCCCACCATTATATTGATCGCCGGTTTGAACGGTGCTGGTAAAACAACGTTTTCCGGTAAACTGGCAAACTTCCTGAAAAGTAAGGGCAAGAAGCCTTTGCTGGTGGCTGGCGACGTATATCGTCCGGCAGCAATTGATCAGCTTCAAATTCTTGGGCAGCAGATTGGGGTACCTGTATTCGCGAACCTGGAATCTAAAGATCCGGTGGGCATTGCACTTGAAGGTATTGCAGAAGGAAAAAGACAGAACAACAACGTCATTATTATAGATACTGCCGGCCGTTTGGCCATTGATGAGCAGATGATGAATGAGATTGCTGCCGTAAAACAGCAGACAAAGCCTCATGAGATCCTGTTTGTTGTGGATGCGATGACCGGACAGGATGCAGTGAATACAGCAAAAGCGTTTAACGACCGGCTGGATTTTACCGGTGTGGTCTTGACGAAGTTAGACGGTGATACCCGCGGTGGTGCAGCCCTGTCGATTAAATCTGTCGTAAATAAACCCATTAAATTCATCGGTACGGGTGAGAAAATGGAGGCACTGGATGTCTTCTATCCGGATCGTATGGCATCCAGGATTCTTGGAATGGGTGACGTGGTTTCCCTTGTTGAACGTGCACAACAGCAGTTTGATGAGAAGGAAGCGGCAGAACTGCAGAAGAAAATCCGCAAGAACAAGTTCGACTTCAACGACTTCTACAACCAGATTCAGCAGATCAAGAAAATGGGTAACATGAAGGATCTGATGGGTATGATACCGGGTGTCGGCAAGATGATGAAGAATGTAGAAATAGAAGATGATGCATTTAAGAACATCGAAGCGATCATCCAGTCCATGACCAAATTTGAACGCGAAAACCCGGACGCCATTCAGCAGAGCAGACGTCTGCGTATTGCGAACGGATCAGGGAACAAAGTGGAAGAGGTGACCAAGCTGATCAAACAGTTTGAGGACATGCGTAAAGTGATGAAGCAGTTTTCTAACCCTGCCGCAGCCGCTAAAATGATGCGCGGCATGCCGAAGATGCCTCAGGGCAAAATGTAATTTCAGATTTATTACCAGGGTACCATCCGGCTGATATAACATTGGGAGATCTGATGTATAATCTATGCTGGTAAAGACTTTTGGAAGCGCCGTCTTTGGCGTTGATGCCCTCACCATTACCATCGAGGTGAGTATTGGTGGCGGCAACAAATATCACATTGTCGGTTTGCCCGACAATGCGATAAAAGAAAGCCTGCGCCGGATTGAGAGTGCCATCCAAACGGCCGGGCTCCGGATGCCCCGGCAAAAAATCGTTGTCAATCTTGCCCCTGCAGACATCCGGAAGGAAGGATCTGCTTATGACCTGCCCATTGCGGTGGGTATTCTGGCGGCTTCTGGTCAACTGGAAGGTAAAGACCTGGACAAGTATTTCATCATGGGAGAACTAAGCTTAGACGGCGGCTTACAGCCCATAAAAGGTGCACTTCCGATTGCCATCCAGGCCAAAGCAGCCGGCTTTAAAGGATTCGTTTTACCACTCGATAATTCCAGGGAAGGCGCCATCGTATCCGGCCTCGAGGTTTACGGTATGCGGAACCTGGCGGAAGTTATTGCTTTCTTTAACCGCCAGACCATGTTCGAGCCCGTTACTGTAAATACGCGGGACGAGTTTTACAACAACGTCAGCAGCTATGAACAGGACTTCGCCGACGTAAAAGGGCAGCAGAACATCAAGCGGGCCCTGGAAATTGCCGCCGCAGGCGGACACAACCTCATTCTGATCGGTCCGCCAGGTGCCGGAAAAACCATGCTTGCGAAGCGTTTGCCCACCATCTTGCCCCCATTGAACCTTCAGGAAGCGCTGGAAACAACCAAAATACATTCCGTTGCCGGTAAATTGAATGCAGCAGATGCGCTGATGACAGAACGGCCATACCGCAGTCCGCACCACACCATATCGGACATGGCCCTGGTTGGCGGCGGGGTTAATCCGCAGCCGGGCGAAATCTCCCTTGCGCATAATGGTGTGTTGTTCCTGGATGAGCTGCCGGAATTTAAAAGGTCTGTGCTGGAGGTGATGCGGCAGCCCCTGGAAGACCGGCGGGTGACCATCTCCAGATCACGCCTGAGTGTGGAGTATCCCGCGAGTTTCATGCTCATAGCATCCATGAACCCCTGCCCTTGTGGGTTCTATAACCATCCGGAAAAAGAATGCATCTGTGGGCCCGGGATCGTGCAAAAATACCTGAGTAAGATCTCCGGACCATTGCTGGACCGGATTGACCTCCATGTTGAAGTTACACCTGTTAATTTCAACGAACTGGCCTCGGCACAAATTTCCGAGAAGAGCAGCGTGATTCGGGAGCGGGTGATCAGGGCCCGGAGCTACCAGGACAATCGCTTTATTAAGCATCCTGGTGTGCACTACAATGCACAAATGAGCCCCAATATGGTGAGAAGGGTCTGTGACATCAACGATGCCGGCAGGGCACTGATTAAACGGGCCATGGAAAAATTGGGCTTATCAGCCCGGGCCTATGACCGCATCCTGAAGGTCTCCAGAACCATTGCAGATCTGGCAGAAAGTGAGGGCATCGAACTGGAGCACCTTGCCGAAGCCATTCACTACAGGAGCCTGGACCGGGACAATTGGGCGGGATAAAAAAGGGTTACGATACATGGTATGTTCAGCATACCGGCGCTTATGAACTGGATTACCGTTTAAAGCATAGAAATGTCTTACAGGGTGAAGATGTCGTTGTCTTCCGATTCATCCTCCTCATCCTCCTCTTTGTGTTCGGATATCTCCTTGCCAATCTGATTGACTTCTTCATTGGGCTCAAAGAGCGGGATCGCCGTTTCCGGATCCAACTTCAGCCACTGCATTTCTGTATCCTTAAGGATCTGCATGTATTCTTTTCCGTCCTTAAAAATGGTATAGGTATCCTCACCTTCCGGGAAGACGGCGTAATGCGTATTTCCAACGGTGATGTCAAAAGGTTGTTGCATAGTTATTGATTTTGATTTTAGTTCTTCATATCCCTGAGCTGCCCGATGAAGTCAACAAACTTCTGATGCGCATAGTTTGCAGCACCTTCTTCGTTGAAACTTACGCGGCCCATTTTATCGAAAACAATGGTTGTGGGCAGCGAGCCTTTGAAGAGTTGCTCGGGAATGTCGCTGGCAACGGCATAAACCGGCATGCCATACTTCTTTTTGTCCATGAATTGCTGTGCCTTTCCAAGTTCACTATCGGCGTCGACAAGGATGAAGACCACATTCGGATCGTCTTTAAACTTGCTGTAAAGTTTATTGATGGATGGCATTTCCGCGAGACAGGGCGGGCACCAAGTCGCCCAGAAGTTCAGGAAAACGACTTTGCCCTTCAGGGATTCCAGGTCAACGACCTTCCCTTTGATATCCTTAAAGCGGATACCGGAAAGATTGGCCGGTGGCCCCGGCTGGGCAGCCGTCCCGGCATCCGGCTTAAACAACCCGATTTCCATCAGTCCCTGCAGCATGAAGGCTTTCGCCGCTGGCACAAACAACATCACCAGCAGGAAGGTGACCAGCAGTATGTTAACCAGATGTTTCTTTAAGAAGGTTCCTCTAAGCATATGCAGGTTCTTTCCGACAAAGATACGGGAAAGATTCAGGGCAAAAAAGCGACGTTTTGTGATTTGTAAACCCGCTAATTTAAAACCAGAGCCTGTTTTTATTGTTTAATCATCACATTAAGTTAACCGAACCGATGAAATCACTCCGAAGTAGACGCCTACTGCCGGCAACACAAGGATCAGATGGCTTCAAAAACCTAAAAACAGATATCTCATGAAAAACGAAGAATACTTCCAGGTGGCTCCTGGGATTTGGGGAATGCGCATTGTTTTTGTTAACGTCTACATGGTTGAAACCGGAGATAAGGAATGGGTGTTGATCGACGCGGGTTTACACGGCAGTGCGGGGCGGATCCGGAAAATGGCAGAAAGTCTTTTCGGCGCAGACAACCCACCAAAAGCCATCATATTAACGCACGGACATTTCGACCATGTCGGCGCATTGAAGGAACTCCTGAAAACCTGGAAGGTGCAGGTATATGCGCATTTTTTGGAAATGCCTTATCTGACCGGTCATTCTTCTTATCCACCACCAGATCCTACGGTTGGCGGGGGAATGATGAGCCTCATCTCTTTCCTATACCCTAAAAAGCCCATCCAGCTCGGCACGCACATTCACGCGCTGGCAAAAGACGGGCGGATCCCATATATGCCAGACTGGATTTCCATCCATACACCCGGACATGCTCCGGGCCATGTATCCCTCTACCGCGGAAGAGATAAGGTGCTGATTGCAGGAGATGCTTTCGTGACCACCAAGCAAGAATCCGGGCTGAGCGTAATGCTGCAAAAGAA
The DNA here is from genome assembly GCA_029851965.1 of Bacteroidota bacterium. GTDB lineage: Bacteria > Bacteroidota > Bacteroidia > Sphingobacteriales > Sphingobacteriaceae > Pedobacter. The sequence goes on from JARKUW010000226.1 coordinate 9,323, forward strand.
AGAAATATGTGGCCCACCGAAATATTTTACTACAAACTGGGTAAACGCGGCACTATCCGTTAAAAAACTGAGAGATCTTAAGCCGGAGGTCGCGGCCACCGGCCATGGATTGCCGGTATCTGGTGAAGAATTGCATGCCGGACTCGATAAACTGGTCAATAACTTCCAGGAACTTGCGATACCGAAACACGGACGCTACGTTAATGAGCCTGCAAAAACAAACAAAAAAGGAGTTCAGTACGTGCCGGCGGAGCCATCCGCAAAAGCGCTGATCTTTACGGTCTTTGTTATTTCTGCAATTGTGATGTTTGGCATTGTGCGAAAGAGAAGGAGATAACATGGAAAAGGCCCGGCATTATGCCGGGCCTTTTAATATCAACTCAATCTGGAACCTCGTTAATCATCAGCCGGGAAGGCAAGATGTTGTGGTCCGATTGGCAGATTTAACTGTTGGAACAGCTTAAATCAACTCCACACTTCTGCTTACAAATTCTGTCAGGTCCGCTCCGGTTAACATACCTTGTGCCAGCAAAGCAAGATCAACGGCCTGTTTCGCAAGTTTAGCTTGTGCATCAGCATCTTCTGTTTGCAGAATGCGGCTAACCAACTTGTGATTTCCGTTGATGGCCACCTTATAGCTGTCCGGCATGTTGCCGTAGAAGCCCATTCCACCACCCATTTGAGCCATGTCCTTCATGCGGCGCATAAACTCGTCCATGGTTACGGTAACCGGTAGCTCCTCGGGGTTCAGGCCAACGATCTCCACGTGATAACCCGGTTTGCTGATGGCTTTTTCAAAGACTTCTTTCACGGTTTTAGACTGATCTTCTGTAAGAACAGACTCCAGTGTTTCATCTTTCTCAATCAATTTACTTGCAACACCTGAATCTACACGTTTCAAGGATGTTTTCTCCAGCTTCTGCTCTAAAGAATTGATGAAGTGACTGTCGATCGGCGAGTTCATCACCAGGACATCGTAATCTTTCTTGTTTGCAGACTGAATGAAACTGTCTTGTTTATCCGGATCATTACTATAGATCATGACCACCTGACCGTTTTTATCTGTTTGAAGATCTTTGATCTTCTCGCGGTATTCTTCTAAAGTGAAGTTTTCGTTTTTCGTGTTGGTTACAAGTGCGAAATCCTTTGCTTTGTCGTAGAATTTCTCTTCACTGACCATTCCGTATTTCACGAACAGTCCAATGTCAGACCATTTCTCTTCGTAACCTTTGCGGTCCTTGTTAAACAGTTCACCCAGTTTGTCCGCCACCTTCTTGGTGATGTAACTGTTGATCTTTTTAACGTTGCTATCCGCCTGTAAGAAGCTTCTGGAAACGTTAAGTGGAATGTCTGGTGAATCAATTACACCATGCAATAACATCAAAAATTCCGGAACGATATCTTTCACCTCGTCAGTAATGAATACCTGACGGGAGTACAATTTGATTTTGTTGCGTTGGATGTCGAAGTCGTTCTTCACTTTCGGGAAGTATAGAACGCCGGTCAGGTTAAATGGATAATCGACATTCAGGTGGATCCAGAACAATGGATCTTCTGAGAAAGGATATAATTGTTTGTAAAAGTCCAAATAGTCCTGATCTGACAAATCTGCAGGTGCTTTGGTCCAGATCGGGTTTGTTGTGTTGATGATCTTATCAACTTCAACAGACTTGGTTTTAGGCTTGCCCTCTTCATCTTCACCATCGGACTCCTGGATCGTCTCCATACCAAACTTAATTGGAACAGGCAGGAATTTACCATATTTATCAAGAATCTCTTCCAGCTTGTGCTTACTTAAAAACTCTTCGGATTCTGCATTGATGTGCAGGATGATGGATGTACCACGGGTGGTTCTGCTTCCTTCGGTGATCTCGTAGCTGGTACTGCCATCACAGGTCCATTTGGCCGGTTCAGCACCTTCCTGATAAGAAAGCGTCTGGATCTCTACCAGGTCTGCCACCATAAAGGCAGAGTAAAAACCCAATCCGAACTTACCAATGATCTCATTGGCATCTTTCGCGTCTTTAAACTTCTCTACGAATTCACTCGCACCAGAAAAAGCAACCTGGTTGATGTATTTCTTAATCTCCTCGGCGGTCATACCCAGACCGTTATCAGAAATGGTAATGGTTTTCTGCTCCTCATCAAGGGCAACTTCCACAAGTGGATTGCCCAATTCGCCATTGTACTGGCCCAAGGCTGCCAAACGTTTAATTTTCTGAACCGCATCTACTGCATTTGAAACCAGCTCACGCAAAAAGATCTCGTTGTCTGAATACAGGAATTTTTTGATGATTGGAAAAATGTTCTCGGTGTGTATGGAAATACTTCCTTTTTCTTCTATGCTCATAAAAAGTAAATTGTTTTAATTACGATAACATCGTAACAAGGTGTGTTCCAATCTCAAATCTTGCCATTATGACAGGGATTTGACGCCATGTATGGGCACATTATGCGCCGCAATATGTCTATCTTTGCATATTGATGGAATACAACGTTCACACCTTACCCAATGGCATTCGTTTACTGCACGTACCTTCGGCATCTGCAATCTCCCATGCCTGTATCCTGATCAACAGCGGATCGAGAGATGAATCCGAGCAGGAGTCTGGCCTGGCTCACTTTATAGAACACCTGATCTTTAAGAAGACGGAGAAAAGAAGTACCAACCAGATCTTAAACCGCCTGGAAAGCGTCGGTGCGGATTTAAATGCATATACCACCAAAGAGTACACCTGCATTCATGCGTCATTCTTGAATCCCTACCTGGACCGTACACTTGAGCTCTTCAACGACATCGTTTTTCATTCCACCTTTCCGGAGGAGGAGCTCGATAAGGAAAAGAGTGTGATTCTGGATGAAATTGCCTCCTATCTGGACCAGCCGGAAGAAGCGATATACGACGACTTTGAAGATCTTGTGTTTGCCGGTCATCCGCTGGGCAGAAATATCCTGGGCACGACGGACTCTGTCAGCAAACTCTCCCGTGAAGACATTCTTAGATTTATAAAAAACAACTACCATACGGATAAGATCGTCGTTGCCGTGATTGGTAATTACACTTTTAATAAGCTCATTAAAACCGGTTCGAAATACTACGAAAGTATCCCGACCAACATTCACCAACTCAGCCGGACAGCCCCTGAGGCATCACCGGTGGTCAACATTGTTGCCGAGAAGCCAATCGCGCAGGCACATGTAGTTTTGGGTATGCAGGCCTATTCCATGCACCATCCATACAAGACCGGGCTTCAGCTGCTAAACAATCTGCTGGGTGGTACCGGAATGAGTTCCATCCTGAACCTGCAGATCCGGGAGAAGTATGGCATTGCCTACACCATTGAAACCGGCTACAGCCCCCTGAGTGATACCGGCATTTTCACACTATACTTCGGGACCGACAAAGAGAAAACAGAGAAAGTGCTCCATCTGATCTATAAAGAGTTCAATAAGCTGAAGTCGCATCCCCTAACAGAAAATCAGCTTCAAAAAGCAAAAAACAAGTTTATCGGGCAAATTGCACTGGGTGAAGAAAACCGGATCGGGTTGATTATCTCCATGGCAAAAAGCCTGCTTGATTACGATCAGATTGATGATCTACAGACAGTTTTCAAGAAGATACAGGCCGTTAGCAGTTCAGATATGGCTGAAATTGCCAATCAGACCCTCGATGAATCTAATCTTAGTGCCCTCACTTTTTATCCTTTGGGCTAATATTCGTATTTTTGCAGCGGAATTCAAGTTCCAACTGACTGAAAACTCATAAAATTATTCTCAATGAAATTACCAATTGTAGCTTATGGCGACCCGGTGTTAAGGAAAGTTTGTACGGACATTGACGAAAGTTATCCGGACTTGCAAACGCTGATCAGCAACATGTTTGACACCATGTATGCGGCAAGCGGCGTGGGACTGGCCGCGCCACAGGTTGGATTGCCGATCCGCTTATTTATCGTAGACACAGGCGCAGATGAGGACGGGAAAACCGGCTATAAAAAGGTATTCATCAATGCGAAGATTGTCGAAGAAACGGGTGAACCCTGGGCTTTCAATGAAGGCTGCCTGAGCATTCCGGATGTTCGTGAAGATGTCTTCCGCAAGCCGAACATACGCATCCAATATTATGACGAGAATTTTCAGCAGCATGAAGAGGAGGTTACCGGGATGCCAGCAAGGGTGATCCAGCACGAATACGACCATATTGAAGGTAAATTATTCACGGATACTTTGGGCGTATTGCGTAAGCGGATGCTTAAGTCTAAACTGGATTCTATATCAAAAGGGAAGATTCGTACAGATTACAAAATGCGCTTCCCGCAGCAAAGCAAAAAACGTTAGAAGATTTATAAGATGGAGTAAAAGCGTTAGTCTTCGGATCTACGGCTTTTATCGCCATTGGTGATCTGCTGCATCAGCCTGCCCCAGGCGAAAGGATTCAACAGCGGATTGGTCTGCCTCATGTTCTTATTCAACTCACGGTCATGATTCATGCGCCAGTTGATGCCGGAAATCTCTCCTGCATCTCTTGAAAGCGTCTGAATCATGCCGGTAAGGCTTTGCCGGGAAAGGTTCTTGCGGGCGATCTCGTAATCATCATCAGCGATCTTCATCGCCATGAAGTCCTTGGTAAACTCCTCTGCAGTTGCCCAGGGCAATACGTTCACCGTAGACAGGTAGATGATCTCAGATTTCATCTTCACCATTTGCGTGTAACGGTCTTCTTTTACCTCCTCAGGCACACGAAGTTCCACTTTGGTGAAACCTACAGCGCTATACTGCAGGATATCGCCCGGGTGGGCAATAAAAGAAAAGTATCCCTGATGATTGGCCGCATATTTCTTATTGTCGCTCACGTTCGTTATGGTGACGTAAGGAACGACCTTATTGCTGTCCACATCAGTAATAATCCCTGAAAACTGGATCAATTTCTCCTGGGCAGCATTTTGCTGAGCAAATGCGCCAAAAGAAAGTAAACAGAAGATCAGGGAAAGAATATACTTCATTTTACAAAAGTACGTTTGATTTGGGATGTGGTAACGTTAAAATGTGTTAAATGATCAGGCGGGTTCCGCCAGATTTATGGCCTCCACGGCGGTAATTTCCGGCACAGCTTTCATGATTGCCTGCTCAATGCCTGCCTTCATGGTCATAAAGCTCATTTTGCAGGAGCCGCAGTTTCCCAGTAGTTTCAACCTAACGACCTTTTCATCCGTAATCTCTTCTATAGCAACGTCACCCCCGTCTGCGATTAAATACGGACGGATGGTTTCTAATGCTTGCTCAACTTGTTCGGTTAGATTCATCAATACTTGAATTAAAATATAAAATTACTAAATATTTAGCAATTAACAGTGCTGCCATTGTTAATGGATACCTGCTGCGCTACCCTGCCGGCGATCTCCGCAAAGACGAACGATAACGGGCTTTCCGGATTAAGCGCAATCGGCGTACCACTATCTCCGGCCTCGGTGATGCCCTGAACAATTGGAATCTCCCCTAAGAACGGTACCTGAAAATCCTGAGCAAGTGTTTTCCCGCCATCTTTTCCAAAGATATAGTACTTATTTCCCGGCAGTTCTGCGGGCGTAAAATAGGCCATATTCTCAATCACTCCCAATACTGGCACGTTGATGCCAGGCATCCTGAACATCGCCAGCCCTTTTCTGGTATCTGCCAGAGCAACCTGCTGTGGCGTGGTTACGATCACGGCACCGGCAATCGGAAAACTTTGGGTGATCGTGATGTGTATATCGCCTGTGCCCGGAGGCAGATCCACCACCAGGTAATCGAGTTCACCCCAGTCGGCATCGTTAAAAAGCTGTTTAATCGCATTCGAAGCCATCGGCCCTCTCCAGGGCACCGGCTGATTTGGATCCGCAAAGAAACCCAGAGACAGCAGCTTGATGCCATACTTTTCTATCGGCAGGATCAGCGTCTTGCCTTCTGCGGTCTCCCGTGCGTTGGGCTTGGCACCAAGCAGACCGAACATGGTCGGCACCGAAGGACCATAGATGTCTGCATCAATCAAACCTACTTTAGCACCGTCGGCAGCCAGGGCAATCGCCAGGTTACTCGCCACCGTTGATTTACCCACGCCCCCCTTTCCGGAGGAAACCAAAAGGATGTTTTTGATGTTATTCAGTTGAGTGGTATCCATAGGTTTGGTCACCCTCGAAGTAACGTTGATGTGAACCTCGGCCTCCTGATCTACAAAATGCTTGATTGCGTTGAAACAGGCATTTTTAAGCATTTCCTTCATCGGACATG
>JARKUW010000227.1 GCA_029851965.1 Bacteroidota bacterium
GCCCATGGCCAAATGCAGGCGGATCAAGGATGATACCATTGTATTTTTTTCCACGTTTCAGCTCTCTTTTTACAAATTTCAGCGCGTCTTCAACAACCCATCGTACGTCTTTAAGGTTGGAAAGCTCCTGGTTTTCGTTCGCCCAGTTTACCACCTGCTTGATGGAATCTACGTGGGTCGTATCTGCGCCCGCTGCTTTTGCAATCAGAGATGCAGCACCGGTATATGCAAAAAGGTTGAGCACCTTTGGATGAGGTGTTTTAAATTTTTTAATGCTGGACGAGATGTAGTCCCAGTTCACGGCCTGTTCCGGAAATACGCCGACGTGTTTAAAGGACGTCAGACCCAGTCGTAGGTTAATGGTCACTTCTTCATTCTTATATTCCACATTCCAGCGGTCTGGAAGATGTGCAGATGATTTTATCCATTCTCCCGATGTTGCCGACCGCCCTTTGAACCGGATGTGGGTTTGTTTTTTCCAGTCTTGTTCAGATATTGTTTTCTTCCAAACCGCCTGAGGTTCTGGTCTTGATAAAATAAGATTTCCAAAACGTTCCAGTTTTTCAAAATCCCCACAATCTACCAGCTCATAGTCTTTCCAGTGTGTAGGGCTTAACAGGCTAATCATAAATTTAAAGTATATAAAAGTAAATTAAAAGTTCTTTTTTGCGGCTTTCATAAACCGGCTGGCGAAGACAAAGTCGTTGAGCTCCTGAATATCTGTATGTGCAATTTCTTTGTTTGATCCTTCCCAGAACTTTTTGCCCTCATGTAAAAACAAAATGTAGTCACCAATACCCATTACCGAGTTCATATCGTGGGTAACCACGATGGTGGTACTGTTGTATTCTTCTGTCAGCTCCTTGATCAGTTCATCAATAACAATGGAGGTTTTTGGGTCCAACCCCGAGTTGGGCTCATCCACAAACAGGTATTTCGGGTTCATGGCAATTGCACGGGCAATACCAACCCGCTTTTTCATTCCGCCGGATAGCTCGGCAGGATAAAGTTTGTTTTTATCCTCCAGATTCACCCGATTCAGGCAAAAGTTTACGCGGTCCAGTTTTTCACTCCTTGGCTGCTCTGTAAACATGTTCAGCGGAAACATGATGTTTTCCTCTACAGTCATGGAGTCAAACAGTGCAGAGCCCTGAAACAGCATACCGATCTCCTTACGGATTTCGATCTTTTCTTCGAAGTTCATGTTTGTAAACTCCCGGCCATCATAGCCCACACTCCCCGAATTCGGCGCATGCAGGCCGATCATGCATTTCAGGAGGGTCGTTTTTCCCGAGCCTGAACCGCCAATGATCAAATTGGTTACACCCGCTTCAAACTTTCCTGAAATGCCCTGAAGTACCTCGTTCGATCCAAATGATTTATAGATGTCTTTAATCTCGATCATAGTAATAGTTGGGTTACAATGTAGTCACACGCAAGGATGCTGATACAGCTTACAACAACTGCTCTTGTACTCGCCTGCGAAACCTCAAGGGCGCCACCTTTAACGTAGAACCCTTCGTAGGCTGGAACTGAAGTGATGATGAAACCAAATACGAAGGCTTTCACCAAAGCGACCGTAATGGTATATGGATTGAAGTCTGTTGTAATCCCCTGAATGTACTGGGCAGCAGAAACCGCTCCGGACAGCGTTCCTCCTAAAAATCCACCGCCGATGCTTAAAAACATGGCGAAGATAACCAGTAGGGGAACCATGGTTATACCGGCAATAATTTTTGGTAATATCAGGTATCCCGGGGAGTTGATGCCCATAATTTCAAGTGCATCGATCTGTTCCGTTACGCGCATCGTGCCGATCTCTGAGGAGATGGCTGATCCTATTTTACCGGCTAAAACAATTGCCGTTATGGTTGGACTTAACTCTAAAATGCTGGAGTCACGGGTAACAGAGCCAATAATTGTTTTTGGAATGAAATCACTCACCAGCTGGAAAGCGATTTGTAAAGTCATAACTGCACCGATAAAGGTGGAGATAATAGAAATCAATCCCAAAGAACCAACGCCGACGAAGTCCATCTGCATAAAAATGGCCTTCATGTATATCTTAAACTTTTCCGGCTTTCTGAATACAGCCTTTAAAAGCAGGATGTACTTGCCAAAATTTGTGAAATTCATGTATACGAGTTTTCTGGGTGTGTAAGTACAATAATACTACAAAGAAACAATAATATTTGCTGATTTGTTGCCGGTTTCTTTAATTAGGGCAAACATGGCTAGTTGCCTTCCTCCTTAAACTGATCATCGATGTACTTGATCTGTGTTTTTCCATGAGGCATCGGCAATCCGTCCGGACCGAGGTTTACAAAGACCATCCGGTCTATCGTAAGAATGCTTTTCCGGGTTATCTTATTGCGTACTTCACAATACATGGTGATGGAGGTTTTCCCGAACGCAGTAGCGGTAATACCAAGTTCAATGATGTCTCCCTGGCGCGCAGAACTCACAAAATTGATTTCGGACATGTACTTGGTAACGACCCTTTGATTGTCGAGCTGAACAATTGCATAGATTGCGGCCTCTTCATCGATCCAGCGCAGGAGGCTTCCGCCAAACAATGTTCCATTCGCATTCAGATCTTCTGGTTTTACCCATTTTCTGGTGTGAAAATTCATAAGTCAGTTTATTACTTAACACCTCAGGGTGCAGGAATTGTTTTGGTAATTGGCTACAATGTGCAGTTCAGCTAAAAAAAGTAGCGTTATACTTACCGTAAACAGCCGGGTATCGTTGCAGGATGAACTGCTCTCGCCAGGAGGTTGCTTGGGTGTTGCTTGGGTGTTGCTTCGGGGTTGCTTCGGGGTTGCTACGGGGTTGCTTCGGGGTTGCTTCGGTTCCAGACGAAAGAACCACGTCACAACCCCGTCTGGACAGCAATTGAAGTCCTGTTATCATGCGGAACTCTACCAGAATAAAGCAGGTGCTTTTGACCTGCACTCATCCACGGAGTGCAAATCATCGATCATTTTCCGATGTATAAGAACTTACGCAGGGGAGGCTCGTCGGCTTTGTCTTAGGAATGTTGCACATAAATTGTTAATCGCCAGTGTTTTTACAGTTAAGAAAGTTGTTTTAATGTGAAATACATTATATCTTACATAGACCAAATATAATCCAATCAGGAGCTGCAATGTTGAAACCGCCATTTTTCGATAGATTGCTTCAGGCAATTCTTGCGTCTATTTTTAGAACAAACTTCAAAAGTCCTGAGCATAACTGTGAGAACTTTCAGGCGCTCGAACGGTCTTCTTTATCATTCTACAGGATTAAGTTTCCAATAAGAATTTCAAGTACCAAACTATACCCAAATCCCGTATTCTGCGAGTTTGTTTACGCTTGTTGCAGACAACCGAAAGCGAAATTTTGCATGGAAGGAAGGAGGTGCCTCATGTAGATAGTTTCGACCGAAATTTGAGGCTAAAAAAACCAGATCCCGCTGCCAGGCAGGACCTGGAAAACTTTTTGGATCGACCTCAAAAATGTGATTATCTGACTAACCAATTTAGTTCAAACCCAAAAATCAAATGTATGAATTTTTTTTATCAAAGCCCTTGCAGGCGTTCTGTCTGCATGGAATACCTGATTTCCGTACTCCGGACGACGCTTGCAATAACGATGCTTATCACTGTTTCAAGCTTCTCGCTTCTCGCAAGTCCAAATTTTCCACCGGCTACTATCAGGGGCAGGGTTACAGATGCCAAAGGTACACCGATGCCGGGAATCAACATCAAACTTAAAGGAACATCGGTCGGCACGACGACGGATGCTGAAGGTAGGTATAGCCTGAACGTTCCGGATAATAGTGGAACTCTGGTGTTTAGTTATATAGGCTTTAACAGTCAGGAGATTGACCTTCAGGGCCGTACCACCATTGACGTGAAACTCAGCGAAAATCAGAATGCACTCAATGAAGTCGTCGTGATTGGTTATGGTACAACCAAACGCAGCGATTTAACGGGATCAGTAAGTTCGGTCACTGCTGCACAAATTGAAAAGGTCCCGGTAACGACGATCGATCAGGCGCTCCAAGGTAGATCTGCTGGTGTGCAGGTAACAAGTAATGATGGTTCACCAGGAGCAGGTATATCGGTGAAGATCAGAGGCACAGGAACCTTTGGTGATAACTCACCGCTTTATGTTGTGGATGGCTATCCTATTTCAGGGAATCTGGCCAGCATTAATCCATCAGATATTGCCTCCATGGATATTCTAAAAGATGCATCCGCTACTGCGATATATGGCAACAGGGCGTCTAATGGCGTGGTAATCATTACCACAAAGCGAGGCTCAAAAGAAGGAATCCAGATTTCATTTGATGCGCTGACATCTGTGCAGCAGGAACCGGAAAAATACAAGGTGATGACGGCGGCACAGTTCGTTACTGCTGCGCAGCAGGTCGCTGCTACGGACAACTATGCAATACTCCCCGAATGGAAAAATGACCCCGCCAGTTTCCGGAACATTGACTGGCAGGATCAGTTTTTTCAAACCGGACTAAGACAAAATTACAATGTCGGTCTGCGCGGCGGAAACCAGCAGGTGCAGTCTGCATTTTCGCTCGGCTATTTTAATCAGGATGGTATTGTACAATTTTCGAATTTCAAGCGGTACAACGCAAGTATGAACCTCGACTACACACCGTTTAAATGGCTGAAAGCTTCTGCGAGTGTAAAGTATACCCACAGTGAGCGCCAGGTGCGTGCGGGATCTTCCATCAATCAGCTTGGAAACCTGACTCGGCAAATTCCCACCATGACCGGAAATCCACTTACAGATCAGGTGAAGAATGAAAACGGTGTATATGGATATTATACCAAAGGCGCCCAGGCAACAACAGGTATGACGAATTTGTTTGCCGATATGGAGCAGCAGGATCAGCAAAACCCGTACAACAACCTATTGACAACAACTTCACTGGAGGCCAGTTTGGTGGCAGGCTTAAAAGTGAAAACAACTTTCGGCCTAAATACGAGTGATGGCAGCTCTTATTTATTTACACCAAGTAACGATCGGGTGGTTCCATCTCCACTAGCATCCTATTCCCAAAGTGCGAGGAGCAATCTTGAATGGCTGTGGGAAAACACGTTGTCTTATGTAAAGACCTTCGATAAACATAGCGTTGACTTTGTTGGGGGTGTTTCCGCTCAAAAGAACACCTTCCGGAACGTGGGCTCAAGCGGTAGTGGCCTGGTAAGTAACGATCTTCGTAATGTTGCATCTTTACAGACCGTCGCGCCGTTTGGTTATCAGGAAACCTGGTCTTTAGCCTCTCAGTTTGGAAGGTTGACCTACAAGTTTATGGACAGGTACATCGTAACAGGAACGGTAAGGCGTGATGGCTCTTCAAGGTTTGGACCTGGTAATCAATGGGGCGTCTTCCCTTCCGTCTCCGCGGCCTGGAACATTAAGAATGAATCTTTCCTGGTTAACTCGACGGCAATCAGTGACTTAAAAATAAGGGGAAGCTGGGGTAAATCGGGTAATCAGAACATTGGATTGTTTCAGTATTTAGGAACTTATGGTTCGGGGCCATCCGCCAACGACAACAGGGGGTATGTGTTTGGAAGTACAAAGACATATTATCCGGGCTTAGTTCTTAACGGTCTGCCCAATGTGGATCTAACCTGGGAAAAAACCACTCAGACAGACATAGGAATCGACGCTGCTTTTGTGAACAGTAAAATTACACTTACTGCTGACTACTATAAACGGAAATCCAGTGACTTCTTGTTAAATGTGAATATTCCCAGTCAGACTGGTTTTAGCACCGCTACAAGAAACGTCGGTAGCATTGTCAACGACGGCTTTGAATTGGCACTAGGGTACCGGGAAAGTGAGAAGGAATTTAAATGGAGCCTGGGCGCGAACGTAACGACGGTTCGCAACAAAATTGAAAGCTTCACAGATGGGCTTAACTCAATCGGCAATTTCACGAATTTAGGTTTTAGAAACTACGGAGGGAACATGTGGACCAACTTCAGTCAGTCGCAAGTTGGTGGTGTAGTCGGCGCATTCTATGGCTTCCGGTCAGCCGGAATCTTTCAGTCTACCGAAGAGATCAGTGCCCTCAATGCAGCTGCTTCAGCTAAATATGGTAACGGCTCTTTTTATCAGGTGTCACAAACCGCTCCAGGCGATCGCAAATTTGTTGATTTGAATGGTGATGGAAGAATTACAGATGATGACCGGGAAATTATTGGCAGTCCTGTTCCGAAATTTTTTGGCGGGCTGAATTTCGATGGGTCCTATAAGCAGTTCGATTTCAACCTATTCATATATGCTTCTGTGGGCAACAAGATCCTGAATTACGCCAAGCGGAATCTTCAGAATTTTGATGCTGCAGCTGGTGTTGGACTCCAGAATATGGGAGAAGATTTTTACCTCAACCACTGGACGCCGCAAAATCATTCTACATCTTATACCCGTCTGGTCTCCTATGATCAAAATGGAAACAACCGGGTATCTGATGCCTATGTTGAAGATGGGAGTTTTGCCAGATTGAAGAGTGTACAGGTCGGATATACGCTGTCCAGTACGGCTTCGAGGAAAGTGTTCATGAATAAGGTACGAATTTACGTAAGTGCCCAGAACCTATTTACCATCACCAAATACTCTGGTCTGGATCCGGAGATTGGAGACGTTGCCGGCTCAGATGGTTTTACGGCAAACGGTGTGGATATCGGTAGTTATCCAACAAGTAAGTACTTCACTTTGGGCTTAAATCTTGGATTTTAACAGTCTTTTTCACCTCAAAAATTCACATCATGAAAATTAATAAATATATATATACATGCGTTTTGGGCTCAGCATTGCTGTTCCCAACCAGTTGTAAGAAAGACTTTCTTGTTCAGAAGAATTCCAGGGATGCGACAGAACAGTCTTTGTTTAAAAAACCAGATGACGCTTTGCAGTTGGTCAACGCCATCTATGACACTTTTGACAACAACGATTATGTTATTAAAGCATTGTGGTATCAAGCGAACTTCCTGACTCAGGATTACAAAAACTGGGGTTCAGATACATTCTTTGCCACCTACGAGATACCTACAAATTTTGGTGCGCTTGATGTCTTTTGGGTAAGATCGTACCAGGGAATTGCTCGGGCAAACTCAGCGATGAAGATGATCACGACAATGAAAGAAAACGGTGTGCTTACGGAAGGTTTGGCAAACCGGCTCACTGGAGAGGCGCTGTTTCTAAGGGGATTGTTCTATTACTACCTTGCTTCAGAATTTGGTGGGGTACCATTGGAACTTGCTATCGCGACGGATGATGGAAGGCATCCAAGAAATACCCAGGATGAGGTGTTCGCCTCTGTAGCATCTGATATGCAATCGGCTGCAGATCTATTGCCATGGCAGGAAGAGTTGCCGCCGGTAGACTTAGGGCGTGCGACAAAGGGTGCTGCGCTTGCATTTCTTGGAGATGCGCAGATGTGGTTGAAGAAATATACCGAAGCGCTGACGGCTTACGATCAGCTTTCGGGTCACTATCAGTTGGAGCAAAGATTTATGGATATCCACGATTTCAATAATCAGAATGGCAAGGAAAGCATTTTCTCGATCCAATATATTGCAGGATCCAACATGAGAACGCCGACAAATGACACACAATGGTTAAGCACGTTTTGCCTTCCAGAGGAAATATCACTGACGGGATATGCATACGTTGACAAGAAATACTACGATTCATTTGAGGCCAACGATGTAAGAAAGGTAGCTACTGTAATTGGACCAGGAGAGACACATCCGGATCCGAAAATTGATATCTCCAATTATGAACGTGTAAAAAGCAACTTCGGCGGCATAAACAC
>JARKUW010000230.1 GCA_029851965.1 Bacteroidota bacterium
TCTTATTGCCTCTTAACTAAAAAACATGCACGAGCGTTTGTAACAATAGAGACGATTGATAAAATTGAACAAACGTTTGCGTAACCTACGCAAACGTTTGTGTTAAGCCTTCGTTAAATTCAGATTCAGTTATTGTTTCTTCCCTTATTTTTTTACACCTAATTTACAATAAGGAAATAATCAGTAATAACTCCCACATGATCAGGAATATACGCTACGCCTATAAATTCACGCTTTTGCATGCGCTGCATCGTTTTTCGCAAAATCTCAAAGCATACGAATGCTTTGTTTCGAGGAACGGGGACAGCTCACGGCAGTTTGTGCAATATTAACATCGATAAACATCTTTAATCCCAAAGCCCTATGAAAAAACAGCCAACTCATGTTAATTCCAACTGCATCCGGATGGGGATGATTGTCGCGATTTGCAGCACAATCATCATGATCGGGCCTAGTGCTGCTTATGCAGGTGTCGGACGAACACCAGTAGATCAAATCACTAGAGACATCGTCGTTAGTGGTAAAGTTTCCGACAATTCAGGTCCGTTACCCGGCGTAACGGTAACACTAAAAAACAGGACGAAAACCGCTGTAGCAACAGATGCGAATGGTAATTTCAGCCTTAGCGTTCCTGAAGACGGCATCCTGATCTTTCAGGCGGTGGGATTCAATACGCAGGAAGTGCCGATAAACGGAAGGTCAACGATCAATGTGACGCTGGTCGAAGGGGTTGCCAATCTGGATGAAGTTGTGGTAGTTGGTTATACCAGTAAGTCTCTTTCTCAGCTGTCCAGTTCTGTATCGGTTGTTTCTGGTGAAAAGCTCCGGGACGTGACTTCCAATGATGTGACCAGTATGTTGCAGGGTAAAGCGCCGGGTGTAATCGTATCCAGTTCTTCTGGAAGTCCAAATGCAGAGCCCAGCATCGTGGTAAGGGGATCCAGTTCCATTACGGCGGGTGCAGGACCACTTTACGTGGTAGATGGGATCATTGGCGGTACGGTGAACCCCAATGACGTGGAATCTGTAACCATCCTTAAAGATGCCGCCGCAACCGGTTTGTACGGTTCCAGGGCATCAAACGGGGTTATCATCATTACAACTAAGACCGGTAAGGCTGGGAACAATCAAGTTACGTTTAATGCAACGACCGGCTTCAATACTGCAACAATGGGAAATTTTAATCTAATGGGTTCCCAGCAGTTGTATGATTACCAGAAAACTTTCTTTGATCCCGCAGTTTTTGAAAGAGACCGGCCAGCCAGTTTGCTTTCACAAAATACAGACTGGCGGGATTTGGCATTTCAAACCGGCATCACACAAAATTATACCTTGTCTGTTTCCGGCGGCTCAGAAAAAACGCAAGTCTATGTTTCAGGAAATTTCTACAACGAAGACGGTACCTTGAGAACCACCGGTAGAAAATCCTATAACCTGAGAACCAATATTTCACATAACATAAGCAGAAAACTGAAACTAGGGGTGAGAGTAGATGCCTCTTATCGGAAATATCAGGACGACGCCTCTGGAAACTATGGGGCCATAGTCGGTGCAACACGTAATTTGCCATGGGATAATCCTTACAATTCAGATGGCTCCATCAAACGAGGGACGGAGGAAGGCTGGCTTGGAAGAGAACAGGACAACTTCCTTCATGGCTGGCAATATAACACCGACAATACGAGGAGAACTTCACTTGCTGGAGACATTAAGCTGGATTACCTGATTAGTAAAAATCTTACTTTCACATCGAGTAACCGAGCCAGCTACAACAACACTAAGCGTGAACTTTACTATGATGTGCGTGCCAAGGCAGGGATTGGACTCGGCCAGTTGACCAATGATCTGGAGTATGCAAGTAGTATTATTACTTCCAACCGTTTACTTTATGAAAATAGCTTCGGAAAACATAACCTGAGTACTATTGCAGTTGCTGAGGCAGAAAAGAACTATACCGAAACAAACCGGATCCTTGGACAGGGCTTTGTGGCTGGGCTACATGTTATGAATGCGGCTTCACAGATCCTTAGTTCCGGAAATCTAAATGGCACCATCAATGAAAATTCCTTCAGCAAGGGGCTTGTTCAGGTGGATTACAACTACGACAACCGCTACTTTGCAGTCGGTTCATATATAAATGAATCTTCTTCGCGCTTTGGTGCCAATCAGCGTTCAGGGGACTTCTATACCCTTGGGGCTTCCTGGGTATTAAGTAATGAGGCTTTCATGCGGGATCAAAAAACGTTTGATCTGTTAAAATTCCGCGCGAGTTACGGATCAACCGGGAATGCGGAAATTGGAAATTATCAAACCCTTGGCTTGTACAGTTTTTCTTCGCAGTATTCTGGATTCTCCGCGTCTACACCCTTCCAGCTCGCCAATCCAGATCTTACCTGGGAAAAAGCGAAAACACTAAATTTTGGGTTGGACATTGGGTTCTTCAAGAGAATAGCATTGAATGTTGATGTCTACGATAAAAAATCAGCAGCGTTGTTGTTAGACGTTCAGCTTCCATACACCAGCGGTTTCACCTCTGTAATAAGGAATGTGGGTTCTGTACGGAACCGTGGTATAGAGATTAACCTGAACACGGTCAATTTGGACGGTGCTTTCAGATGGGAAACCAATTTTAACATTGCCTTCAATAAAAACAAAGTAATCAAACTTGATCAGGGAAAAGACATTATTACGGACAACGGTTTTGCGCCGCCAACAATCATAAGTGTTGGTAATGATATGAATAGCTTTTTTATGCGAAAGTGGGCGGGTGTGGATCCGGAAAACGGAGATCCCTTGTGGGAGCGGATTACTACTGACGCCAGTGGCAATACTGTGGTAACCACAACAAATGCTTTAAGTAATGCTACGTCCCAGTTTGTAGGTTCATTTTCTCCCGACTTTACCGGAGGATTTACCAATACATTCACATACAAAGCGTTTTCTTTAAGTGCATTTTTCAATTTTGTAAGTGGCAATGAGGTTTATAACGCTTCCAGATCTAGCTTTGATTCTGATGGTGCATATGAAACTGCCAATAACATGGTGCCAATGGAAAATTGGAGCAGATGGCAAGAACCTGGTGATGTTGCCACTCACCCCAAGGCGGTCTTTGGAGGCAACAAGAACTCAAATAGGGTAAGCTCACGTTTTCTGGAGGATGGAAGTTATATCCGTCTGCGGAATGTGAATTTCGGCTATCAGTTGCCGAAGAATTTCCTGTCGAAACTTAAAGTTACAAACGCACGCGTTTTTGTGAGCGGCGATAACCTATGGACGGGCACCAATTATTCAGGTATGGATCCTGAAATAAGTTTAGGCCCTGGGGGCGGGAATTCAGCAGACCGGTATCCCATCAGCAGAAAAATTATGTTCGGTATTAACATTGTATTATAAAACAACGGATATGAAGACATTTAACAAACAACGGATTTTGATCATAGCCATTTCAGTGCTTTTTACCAGCGCCTGTAAAAAAGATCTTGAGCCTTACGATAGTAAATCGAATGAAAATGCGCTGGCGACTCCGGATGACTGGCAAACGGCAACCTATGGAAGTTATGCCGGACTGGTTCATGCAGATTACACCCGCTTTGAGCATATTTTGAGTGAATACCCCGGTGATAATGTGGCACTTAGCGGAACGACGACTGATCCTTTGTACAATGTGTATAACTATACAGACTTCCCCGGGAACAACATAACGACATCTTTTTGGCGCCAAGCATACAAGGTGATCTTTTCCGCCAATCAGATCATTGAAAAGATAAATGATGGTGAGTCGCCGCTTTCAGATCAATTGAAAGGAGAAAACCTTTTTTTGCGTGCAATGGCCCACTTTGACCTAGTCCGGTTTTTTGGACGTCCATACGCCCAGGATGGTGGAGTCAGTCCCGGTATACCGATTCTCAGCAGTACCACCGGTGATCTTCTGCCTCCACGCAGCAGTGTTGCAGCTGTATACGACTTCATGATCGCAGACCTGCTTAAAGCCAGGGAACTTATGGGTTCCGAGAAAGACGCCCGCTTTGCTTCGAAAGAAGTTGCCAACGCTTTATTGGCGAGGTTATATCTGTTTACTGAAGACAATGCAAAAGCAATTGAGTCTGCCAATCTGGTCATCAACTCCAACCGTTACCGGCTGTTGAGTACGGAAGCCTACAAGACCTATTTCACGGCCGTCCCGGAAAGCAATTCAGAAACGATTTTTGCCATCCGGCATACGGTAGCGGATAACAGGTTGAAAGGAGCGATTGGCTCGATGTACTACAATGACCCGATTTCCCTGTCCACCGGCTGGGGCGAACTTTATGCTTCAGTGGCATACATCAAACTTCTTGACCAACATCCGAACGATGTACGGCACAGCTTCATTCAGCTCCAGCTAACCGCTACCGGCGACACGCTGAAGCGCGGTAATGTTCCGAAATATTTTGTGAATAAGTACAACTGGCAGGAAGGTGTCGCGAACTTAAGTTCTCCGGTATTTCTGCGTCTTGCAGAGATGTATCTAATCCGGGCAGAGGCAAATGCCAAATCCGGAAATGCGCAGCTGGCTGTTGATGATGTGAACTTGATTCGCCAGCGTGCCGGACTCAGCGGAGTGGATCTTTATACCGTAGTCGATTTAAAAGGTAAGTCCACCTTACTTGATGTTGTGCTGGAGGAGCGCAGGCTGGAATTTGCTTTTGAGGGTCAGCGTACAGGTGACTTATACCGTAATGACCTTCCGATGGTACGGGCGTATCCTGGATTTCACAGTGTGGACCGCTACAATCAAACCATCAGCCCGACCAGTCCGCGTATTGTATTCTTTATTCCGGATCGCGAAGTTAAGCTTAACCCGAACCTGACTCAAAATCCTTAGAGATGAACAAAGCGATTGCAATTATCTCCGCCAGTTTACTTCCGATCTCCCTTCTTGTCTTGTCGCCCGTTTCCCCGGTGCTGGACCGCTCGGCGGGCCCACCTGCTAAGGTAGCAGAAAGCTATTATACCGTTAAGGATTACAGCACCGTTAAGAAGTTTGACATCCACATCCACCTCAACACGGCGCAGCCGGCCTTTGTAAAAGCTGCTGAAAAGGACAACTTTACGTTTTTGGATATTGTGGATGACCGCCCTTTCGGTGTGCCCAGGGTAGAACAGGAAGAAATCGCTGTGCTGCAGACGAGGAACTTTCCCAAGCAGATGGCGTTTGCAACTACCTTCCCGGTTGCAGGCTGGAATGATCGTGACTTCGCGGAGAAGACGATTGCCGGTTTAAAGCAATCATTTGCAAATGGGGCTAAAGCCGTAAAAATATGGAAGAACATCGGGATGGATCTCCGGGATACTAACGGGAAGTTCGTGATGGTGGATGATCCCCGGCTTGATCCCATACTGGATTACCTGGAGAAAAACAAGATCCCGCTGATCGGGCACAATGGTGAACCCAGGGACTGTTGGCTTCCGCTGGAAAAGATGACTTTTAGTGCGGGGTATTATGGTTCACATCCTGAATACCACATGTATCTCCATCCGGAATATCCGTCTTATGACGATCAGGTCAACGCACGGGACAATATGCTTAAGAAACATCCCCGGTTACAGTTTGTCGGCGCGCATATGGGCAGTCTGGAGTGGAGCCTTGATGAACTGGCAAAGCGACTGGATTTGTATCCCAACATGCGGGTAGACCTGTCCAGAATGCCTTTTATACAACTTCATACCCTACAAAATTGGCAGAAAACACACGACTTTTTCGTGAAGTACCAGGACCGATTGGTTTATGGTACGGACCGACAGGTTAACGTTGCGAAAGATTCTGCGGCATTGGAGAAAAATGTACATGAAGAATGGTTGAGCGACTGGAAGTTCTTTGTCACCGATGATCCATTTAGCCTTCCTGCTTACGGCAATCTTAAAGGTTTAAAGCTACCAAAGGAAGTCGTGGATAAGATATACTACAAGAATGCACAAAAGTGGCTTGCCGCAGGTGCAGTTTAATTTGAATACACAAAGATCTAAAGCATTCTAATTTTAAAACCAAATAAGCCTATGAAACCATTATCTGGAATTCAATCCATCTGCATAGGGGTGCTGTGCATTTTTCTGCAGAATTGTACGCAGACCAAGTCCGGCTCGTCCGCCGAGGAACCCGCGAAAGCGGAATTTTACACCATGCAGGACTTCAGCCGCGTTGAGAAATACGATACGCATGTACACCTTAACATTTATGATACGACGTTTATTAAGCAAGCCAAAGACGATGGCTTTAAACTGATCACGGTAAATGTAAATACAGCCTATTACCCTTCGGTAAAGGCACAGCGGAAGGTTGCACTGCAACTAGTTAAAGATTTTCCGGACCGTTTGCACTACAGCACGGCCTTTGATCTGGATGATTGGGGCACAGCCAAGTGGCAGCCACAAACACTGGCTTATCTGGATGATTCTTTTAAAAAGGG
>JARKUW010000238.1 GCA_029851965.1 Bacteroidota bacterium
CGGGCCGCAAGTCTATACGGATGCCATCAATCAGTCCCTTCAGGAAAATCCCGGCATTCCACACCGGATTTTAGGAACCGATTACAACGGCTACCTGAAATTTAAGTATCCTTTAAGTAAGCTGCTGTACGATAAAGGTGAGCACTGGAAGAAACAACAGCTCAGCAAGCCGGTCCTAAAAATGCCCTAAAGCATCGCAGCCGTCAGATTTGCTTATCTTGCAGGCAATTTAAAAAGCATGAAAGTATCAGGATTTACCTTTATCAGGAACGCAGTTAAGAATGACTATCCCATTGTGCAGGCCATAACCTCCATTCTGCCACTTTGCGATGAATTCATAGTTGTTGCTGGCAATTCTGAGGATGATACCAGAAAGCTTATTGAAGACATCGATTCTCCGAAAATAAAGATTATAGATTCCGTTTGGGACGACTCGCTTAAGGCCGGCGGACAAGTATTTGCGGTTGAGACCGACAAAGCTTTTGCCGCCATTTCACCGGACTCTGATTGGGCATTCTATATTCAGGGCGATGAACTCGTTCATGAAAAGTATCACCCCCTGATCCGTCAGGAAATGGAACTGAGCTTGAATAAGGCGAACATAGAAGGCCTGCTTTTTAAATACATACACTTCTACGGCTCCTACGACTATCTGGGCGATTCCAGACGATGGTACAGAAGGGAGATCAGACTGGTCAAAAACATCAAAGGCATTCAGTCCTACCGGGATGCCCAGGGCTTCCGGCTAAATGGAAGAAAAATTCAGGTGAAGCTTATCGATGCCTATGTCTATCACTACGGTTGGGCGAAACCTCCACAGGGACTCAACAACAAGATACGGAATTTCAATACCTTCTACCACGATGAACAATGGATGGAGCAGCACATGCCCCAGACCTATGAATTCGATTACAGCAATGCAGATCGGCTGGTGAAGTTTACCGGCACGCATCCCCTGGTTATGCAGAAAAGAATTCAGACAATCGGATGGAAGATAGATCTAACCAAATCGCTGAAGCCAGGGAACGACCTTAGAAGAAAACTCCTGCAGAAGATTGAGGATTGGACAGGCTGGAGGATCGGCGAGTACAGGAACTACAAGATCGTAGAAAGATAGACCACTACCCGGAACACCTGCAATTGGCAAAATAAAAAAAGATGTACCTTTGATAAATTTGTTATTTAATGAAGGTTTACTTCCGACTGCTTTCCTTTGCAAAACCGATAGAGAAATTTGCAATACCTTATATTATAGCTACACTGTTATCCGTATTCTTCAATACGTTTAATTTCACACTCCTGTCCCCCCTGCTGGATACCCTGTTTGTGCAGGACGATCAGACCCCCGGCAAGGCCAATCTGGTAGAAAAAGCTTCTTCCGCATTTGATTTTCTGGGCAAGTTTAAAGAATACATCGACTACTCGATGAACGTTAACGGCAAGTCCGAAACCCTGGAGATCGTATGTGCCGTTATCCTCACCTCTGTCTTGCTGTCAAACCTGTTCCGGTATCTTTCCCAGCGTTTCATGGAGGACCTTCGGGTGCATACCCTTTTAAACCTGAGGAAATCGGTATTCAACAATGTAATGGATCTTCACCTGGGCTATTTCAACAACGAACGTAAGGGCGACATCATTTCCAAGGTTGCTTCAGATGTACAGGTGGTTCAGTTTACCGTGACCAATACTCTTCAGGTGGTCTTTAAGGAGCCCCTGCAGCTTATATTTTACATCATTGTTCTGCTTAGCATTTCCGTAAAGCTTACGTTGTTCGCCTTGCTGGTCATCCCTGTCTCCGGTTTCATCATCAGTAAAATCGTAAAGCGTTTAAAGCAACAGGCAACAGCGGCACATGAATCTTTCGCCAAGATGATTGGCTTCCTGGATGAGTCCTTAAGCGGTATCAAGATCATTAAAGCATTCAATTCTACCGAGCGCACCAAAGAGAAGTTTCACAAGGAGAATGAGTACTACTCAAACATCAACAGGAAAATGGTACGCCGGCAGCAGCTGGCCTCTCCGGTTTCCCAATCACTCGGCGTGCTGGTGGTCGTGCTTATTGTGCTATACGGTGGTAACCTCGTGATTAGCGGCAACAATGAGTTTTCTCCTTCAGAATTCATCATGTACATCGCCATATTCTCCCAAGTGATGCAGCCCGTAAAGGCGATTAGTGATTCGTTTAGTGCCATCCATACCGGTATTGCAGCTGGTGAACGCGTGCTTGACCTGATCGACACCAAGCCCGGGTTATCCGATAAGCCCAATGCGATCGACCTGCCTAGCTTCCATAAAGCGCTGACATTTGAAAATGTAAGTTTCTTTTACGGTGAGAAGCAGGTCTTGAAGAACATCAACCTGGAGGTGGAGAAAGGAAAAACAGTTGCCCTCGTAGGCCCATCGGGTGGTGGAAAAAGCACCATTATGGACCTGATCCCGAGATTTAACGACCCGACAACAGGTTCCGTAAAAATCGATGGCTACGACCTCCGGGACATCACTGCAGATAGCTTACGCCGCCAGATGGGAACAGTAAATCAGGAGTCATTCCTTTTTAACGATACCATCTACAACAACATTGCCTACGGCAAGCCAGATGCGACAGAAGAGGAAGTGGTTACTGCTGCTAAAATCGCCAATGCAAATGAGTTTATCCTGCACACAGAAAACTGTTACCAGACCTTTGTTGGTGACCGCGGAAACCGCCTGTCGGGCGGACAGCGTCAAAGGATTTGTATTGCAAGAGCCGTTTTGGCGAACCCTCCGATCATGTTATTGGACGAAGCAACGTCTGCACTGGACACGGAGTCTGAAAAACTTGTTCAGGAGGCACTCAACAACCTGATGAAGAACAGGACCTCTATCGTCATTGCGCACCGCCTGAGTACCATACAGCATGCGGATACAATTGTCGTGATTGATAAAGGTGAAATTTTGGAGACCGGAACTCATACGGAGCTGATCAACAAAAACGGGATGTATAAGAGATTAATCAATATGCAGACTTTTGCAGAGTAGCATTAGTTGCTGCTCTCTCTCCAGATAAATTTAAGATGAGAAAACAGAGAGCGTCTTCTGGTATAGAATAGTACACGATAGTGTGCGATCATAAAGAAGAACAGGCCAAACGAAAACGACTTTGATGCACTGTCTATATACTTCGCCAAAAGCTTTTCCAGGAATAAACGAATATCCACCGGTGTCCCCGGATGGCTTCTGAAGAATTCGTAATGATGGATTCTCAATAACTTAGATGCGACCGCATCCTGCTGGGTAATACTTCTGCCATGTATCCTGTACAACACCAGCTCTTCCGCACTGAAATTGATCCTTCCTGTGCATGCAGCCGTATAGGCCAGCCACCAGTCATAGTAGAAATCTGCAGGCAATGGGGGTACCATCCCGAGCAGTTCTCTTCTAAACAAACAGGCATGACCGGAAACGCAGTTATTTAGCAGTAACAATTTACCGCAGAACCCGGATACAAACCGATGTGTGCTTAACCTGGATTTCCCAAGCTGATTTCCATCTGCATCAATCAGCCCGGAATTATGGTAGCTCAGCAAATTCTCCCCAATCCTGGCGACCATCTTACTTATCTTCTCGGGCATCCAGACATCATCCTGATCAGATATAGCGATAAATGCCCCGGAACAAAGGCTTATTGCTTTGCTGAAATTGGCATTAAAGCCGAGGTTTTTCGCATTACAATACAACTTGACTCTCGGATCCTGTTCCAAAAACTGCTTTACTATGAAGATTGTGTCGTCGGATGAGCCGTCATCAACGACAATGATCTCTATATTTTTATAAGACTGGGCAACAATCGAGGACAACTGCTGCTCCAGATAAGCTGCTCCATTGTAAGTACAAAGTGCAACAGAAACCAGCTCAGACTCTAACATCATCATCTTCTTTTTTTAATCCCGTTTACCATCCTTGTCACAAATAGGGTAAGAAAATTTCCATGCAGCCACCTCAACTTTGATCCCGAAAGAAAGAAAACTGCCGAAGGGGTTTGTATCCATCGATTTCGAAAAAAGCGATTGTACTTCCTATTGAATTTAATGCAGGATTGTTTAAAGACTTCGTCCCGGTTTCCATAACTTTTATGCGTCAGGTTGAAGTCAATAACGTATGCTGAATAGCCATTTAACTCCGCATGTAAACACAAGTCTGTTGCATACAGATGAAAACTTGAGAGGTCAGCCGACGCGGAAAGTGATGCACTTTTCTTCAAAACGAGGAAATTCTCATCGAGTGCAGAGACTTTCAGCGGAAACTTCCCTTTGCTTTTAAATACATTATCCGGGTAAGAAATATGGTATACAATATGATTGGGGCCGGCCGCTCCTGCATTTCCACAGATCGCCCAGTTTGGATCGAGTTCATCCAGTGCTGCAAGTTTTCTGCGTAAGTCATCGCTGTTATCTTTGTCAACCAATATATCCTGATGACACAAAATAACATACTTGCCTTTTGCATGCGACAAAAACCAGTTGATCCCGGTGTAAGCATCTGTATTGTTCCCTTTCGAATTGTCTATGTAAAGAAATTCACACTCCTGTTCTGTAAAGCCTGCCGCAAGAAATGAAATAACCATTTCGTGATACTCTTCAACTCTGGTGGTAAGCGTACATATGGAATAGGTAAAGGCTGGAGCGAAATTACTGTTTATCTGCTTTAAGAAATTGAGTTCCATTGTACGATGGCTTTATTGAATGTTAATACGAATTCTGGAAGTCTATTTACCAACTCTAATGATCGGCTGCCCGGCAATGGACGCATTTATCGTCTCCATAACATCTTCCAGCGTGATGGATGAAGCATTTTTTGCTTGAAGTGCATTCAGCTTGCTCTTGGATGCGCGGATTCGACTCCCTTTGCTCAAGTAGTCCCGGTAACTTTCCAAAATCCAGAACTTACCGATCATCAACTTGGCCAATACCTCTACAGTCCAGATGTAGGCCGGCAAAATTGTCAACCGTGCCCCACTCAGATGAATTTGCTGAAAAATGAACCTGTTTCTAAAATAGATGGTATTGACAAACCTGGACTTGATGTTTTTCCGGATGCTTCCACTTACCTGATGGTAGCATACTGAAGAATGATCATAGTAACACTTCCAGCCCAGTAGCCATGCCCGGGTACTTAAATCAGAGTCCTCTGAACTGAACGGGGAGAAAATTTCATCAAATCCGCCCAACTCCTTTAGCTTTTTGGTGTCCACAAGAGCATTCGCTCCAGAAAGATACGCTGTATAAGAAAGTTCGTCGGGATTTTGCTTGTAATAGAAGCGGTTTGCTTTGATCCGGCAGCCACTGTAGTACAGTATTCTTGCCGCATCTTCTATCCGTTTCCCATCCTTACTCATGATTCTTCCCATTACACCGAAGGTGTCGCTGAACTGGAAATACTTCCATTGGCTGTCGAAGTAGTCCGGTGTTAACTGCACATCAGAATTAAGCAAAAATGTCAATTCCATTGTAGCCGCGGCTATCCCATGGTTACAGGTTGCAGAAAATCCCTTATTTTGTTTGTTGATCAACAGTTTGACGCCAGGGTATTGAGTGCTTATAAATTTCACACTATCATCCCTGGAACAATCATCAACAATAATCAATTCATAAGTTACACCACCGCTTTTCAAGGCTTCAATTACCGAGGGCAAGTACATTTCTAACAATTTCTTTCCATTGTAATTGGGTATAACTACTGAAACAGTTTTTTTCATCGGGTAAAAATACTTAGAATATTCCTTTTGCTATCATCAGCTTAGAGACGAAAGTTTAGTTCACGATCCGGAACTGGCTCCAACCCGCAAATACCGATTTTTGAACATTAACGGCATAGGTCTTTAATCTGCTACATACAACTGCCAAATCGGCTAGAAAAAAAGCGTAGGGATGTAGCGTTTTCTGAAAAAACCAGTTTGGTATGGTAGATGCAGTAGTAAACAGATCTATCAATACAAATTGAATGAATAATAATAAGATTGCAGAGAAGATTGAGGAGGGTAGTACCACGCTTCCAGGCAAGACAATTCTTGTCATCGACGCCTGTCTTCCACAATATGATAAAGATTCTGGTTCAAATCGGATGCTGCATCTGCTCAGGATGTTTAAGCGCCTGGGTTACCAGGTTATATTTTTCCCCGATAACGGCAAGGCGAATGAACCATATTTTACCTTATTGAATGGACTCGGCATTGAGGTTATCTATAGAACGGGTAGATCAGGAACATGGAAGAACGCACTGAAGCAATGCCTGACACGCGTAGATATCTGCTGGCTAAGCCGTCCCGATCTAAATGAGAAATACAGCTACATTTTTAATATCAATCCAAAGATCAAATGGATCTATGATTCCCTGGACCTACACTATGTCCGGCTGGGCCGCGAAGCAAACCTTCTAGAAGATGCGCACAAGAGAATGAAGGTGCAGAAGCAGGCAAATACTTTTGAAAAGCTGGAAATGTCGCTGGCCAAAACAGCAGATGTAACCATCGCCATAACCGCAACGGAGGAAGAGGAACT
Organism: Bacteroidota bacterium; assembly: GCA_029851965.1. Lineage (GTDB taxonomy): Bacteria > Bacteroidota > Bacteroidia > Sphingobacteriales > Sphingobacteriaceae > Pedobacter. The sequence continues at coordinate 6,537 of JARKUW010000238.1, forward strand.
GAACAGGCGCGGGGCCAGAAATGTTAAAGTAGTACCGAATATACATGTTTCACAAGCAGGCAGCAACACGTTCGCGCAGCGGGAAGGAATTATGTTTATCGGCGGATTTGCACATCTACCGAATGTGGATGCGGTAATCTGGCTCATAAATGAGATCATGCCCGTCGTGTGGCAGGCCTTACCAGGAACAAAAGTGTATCTCGTCGGGAGCAACCCACCACCGGAGGTTGCCGCTCTTGCCAATGAGCTTGTTATCGTGACCGGCTATATAAATGATGTTAGCTCCTATTTCAACAACTCCCGGCTCTTCGTTGCGCCACTTCGCTATGGTGCAGGGATGAAAGGTAAGATCGGGCAGGCACTGGAATATGCACTTCCAATCGTAAGTACCAAGATCGGAACGGAAGGCATGAATCTCCAAAATGGGATTCATGTCCTCGAAGCAAACACGGTCGGAGCACTTCAGCAAAGTATCCTGGATCTCTATACCAATGAAGAACTTTGGGAAAAACTTCAGGGCAATGCCCTGTCTGCACTTAAGCCACTTTTATACGACCACCAGGAAGAGAACGTAAAAGAGATCCTGAGTTCACTCTACAAACCGTACAAGGTAACCATCATCACAGTTGTACAAAACGCAGAAGCAACACTACAGGATTTGATTGATAGCGTTGCCAAGTATAAGACACCAGAAGTTGAATTCTTGGTGTGGGACGGCCAAAGTACCGATCGTACCCTGCAAATACTGGAACAAAATAGCAATGTCGTTAATCATTACGTGAGTTTTCCGGATTCAGGAATCTATGATGCCGTCAATAAGGCCATCAAACTCGCTAACGGTGAATTTTACCTCTTTATGGGCGCCGACGATCTGCTCTCGGAAGGATTCAGGCAAATGCTTCCCATCCTCAAAGACGACAAAACAATCTATTACGGCGGTGTGTATAAGGATAGCACCCGTGTATCAAAACCGTATTCTGCATACCAGCTTACAAAGGAGCATATTTGCCATCAGGCGATCATATACCCGCGGGCGGTATTTGAAAAATATACGTACGACACCAGATATCAGGTATTTGCCGACTATCTCCTAAATTTGCAGTGCTGGACTGATCCGGACTTTAAACAGCATTACGAAGACCTGATCATAGCCAAATTCAGTGCCGGTGGCTTTTCCGATATCCACCAGGACGTAAACTTCGCCAGAGACAAGGAAGCCTTGTTCAAGCAGCTTTTGAGCCCATGGGACTATCTCCGTTACCTCAGACGCAAGTTGGGCTATGGGGGATTGCTCTCGGAAGTTCTGGGCGGTTTAAAGCCCTATACCCTTCCAAAAAAAGATTCTACACGGCTGAGCATCATGTTTGTAAATGAGGATTTCAGTACCAACCATCAGGCCATCAATCCGCATAGGACTTATGAGATGATTGAAATGCTTTGCCGCATGGACTATGAGGTTATCTTTCTGACACCATATCCGTATTTTCAGAACCTTCAGCTCGAACACATCCAAAGTCTGGGCGTAAAGTTTGTAGAGGCGAGCCTGTCACCGCGTAGCCTGGAGCCCTTTCTAAATCAGGTAGAAATCATCTGGTTTCTTGGCTATCAGAATAACCGGCGCCTACTGAAAAGCATTAAAAGAAAAAGGCACATCAAAAGCATATTTGATGTGAGCGGACTGCCTGCGCCGGAAGAAAAAACCCTCGTCCTGGCTAAGCAATCGCACGTGACGATCACAGAAACACCGGAATGGAAGGCACAACTGACCAGCCGCAACTTATTTCACATCTACCGACCCGATATGGCTGCGCTTAAAATGATGTTCAACCACCTAAGATAATGGTAAGGATCCAATATGATCATCAGATTTTTTCCATGCAACGCTATGGTGGCATTTCCCGCTACTTCGCAAACCTACAGCAAGGAATTGATGAGTCTGTAAGCCATGAACAGCAGAACGGTATCCTTTTTAGCAGAAACCATTACCTCAAGAGAACCGGTCTTTTACCGGCTGCTGTTGGAAACCGCCTCTTCAAGACAGACCGGAAAATTTACAAGTGGAACAACCGCTACTCCAGGCTATCGATTCAGCTGAACAGGTACGACATCTTCCATCCGACCTACTACGACCCTTATTTCCTTGAATACAATACGAAGCCTTTTGTACTCACCGTCCATGACATGATCCATGAACTCTTTCCAGAGAACTTTCACAAAGATGATGTATACGCCGGCTACAAAAAGAAATGTATCTCCCAGGCAGACCACATCATTGCCATTTCCCATTGCACTAAGAATGACCTGCAGCAGTTCTTTGACATTCCAGATGAGAATATTACTGTAATTCATCATGGCATAGCGCTGAGTCCCCCTGAATACAGCCACATCTCAGACCTCCCGGAGCAATATATCCTATTTGTTGGAGAACGTGTAGGGTACAAGAATTTTAAGGTGATGGCGGAGGCTTTTAGCTTAATATCCAAGGACAATCCAAAGTTATTTCTGGTCCTCGCAGGAGGCGGACCTTTGACCGGGGCAGAGGCAGCCGATCTAGCCGACAAGCAAATTCTGGACAAAACCATTCAAGTCACCGCAACCGATTTGGAACTCAATACACTTTACAAGAACGCACAATGCTTCGTATTCCCTTCCCTATATGAGGGCTTCGGCTTGCCCATATTAGAAGCCTTCAAGAACAACTGTCCTGTAATTCTAAGTAACAGCAGCTGCTTTCCTGAAATTGCAGGCAATAGTGCTGCATTGTACTTCGACGCCACATCGGGCAAATCCCTGGCAGATCAGATGCTAATCATCCATTGTGATGAAAATAAAAGAGATGAATTGATTATCCAGGGCCGGGCACGGCTATTGAACTATCCAATTCAAAGATGTATTCAAGAAACACTTGCCGTATATGATGCTATTTCAGCCGGTCTTTGATCGTTTGCCAGTCCTGGTGAAGCAATGACCTGCGCTGGGGATACGTTGCGCGCTCAAAACGAGCTAATTTCCTGCGCATCGTCCGGATTAAATATGGTTCCTGCTTCACTTCGAACACCTCAGTCAATTTCTTGTCTGTGGTAAAAATGTGGGTCTGAATACCGTCTGTCCCATAATAACAGTTAAGCTTACTGGCGATGTATTCTAAACTTGCTTTCGTGTAAAATGCAATGTGCTGACCCGTTTCCGGCGTAAAATACCACCAGTCAGATGCTTTCTCAATTCGACCGGGAACCAACTCCGTGGTAAATATCAGGTTTTCCCCAAACTCCAGTATTCGTTTGATTTCCTCCATAGGGTCAACCAGGTGTTCAAAAACTTCAAAGGCAGTAACCAGCTCAAAGTTCACCTGTTTTGGCGCATCTGCGAGGCTAAAGTACTCGGCAAACAAGTTCTCGCAATAGATGTCATGATGATAAAAGTCGAAGCCCTTGTCCCGCATCATTCTCGTAAACATACCATATCCACCCGCATAATCCAGAAAATGCCTGTCCGCATCAAAACAATCTGGGATGATCTTTACAAGCTTGTCTCTAAGCAATTCATTTCGAAAGATCAAGCCGGTATCAAGCTTTGTAATCGCAGATGAATAAGCCTCCTGAAGCCAGTAAGGATCTTCAGTTTGAATGAAGCCAGTCTCCACACACTCGTAGTATTTAACCTCATGGTTGTTTAATACCTTCTCCGTAAATAGTAGTCGCGTAGGACCTCCGGTAATTTTGCTGATCATAAATGGAATGCATTCTTTTAACCAGGGACAAGATACGAAGTTCAGGACAATAGACGCAGGCTCATCTCAGCACTCAGAAATCCGGGTCAAAAAGAAATCCTTACCTGAATCAACCAGGTAAGGATTATATCACTTGAAAGACCTAAGCGGCCCTTCTATTACAACTTTCTTTTTGCTTCTACCTGCTCGTATGCTTCTACGATATCGCCAACCTCAATGTTATTGAAGTTGTGGATGTTCAATCCGCATTCGTAACCTGTACTTACTTCTTTCACATCATCTTTATAACGTTTCAATGAAGCAAGTTCTCCAGTGTAAACAACTACACCATCACGTACGATCCGGATTTTGCTGTTTCTGGTAATCTTACCATCCAACACCATACATCCTGCAATGGTACCGACTTTCGTGATCTTGAAGACATCTCTGATCTCCACGTTCGCAGTGATCTTCTCTTCAAACTCAGGAGCAAGCATACCTTCCATCGCTGCCTTAATCTCATTAATGGCATCGTAGATGATCGAGTACAAACGGATATCGATCTGTTCTGCTTCCGCAAGCTTACGTGCTCCCGTAGAAGGACGTACCTGGAAACCGATGATGATCGCATCAGAAGCTGATGCCAGCAATACATCTGACTCCGAGATCTGACCCACTGCCTTGCTGATGATATTGATTTGTATCTCTTCAGTAGATAGTTTCAGTAATGAATCGGATAGTGCCTCAATAGAACCATCCACGTCACCCTTAACAATCAGGTTAAGCTCTTTAAAGTTTCCGATTGCCAAACGACGGCCAATCTCATCCAAGGTAATGTGTTTCTGCGTACGCAAACCTTGCTCACGCATCAACTGCAGACGTTTGTTTGCAATATCCCTTGCCTCAACTTCACTTTCCATTGCATTGAACTTATCACCCGCTGTAGGCGCGCCCTGCATACCAAGAACCTGAACCGGTACAGAAGGACCAGCCTCCGGCACTTTCTGCCCACGCTCATTAAATAATGCTTTAACACGTCCGCTGTAGCTACCCGCAAGAATCGGATCACCCACTTTCAACGTACCAGCCTGTACAAGCACAGTCGTTACAATACCACGTCCTTTATCTAAAGTCGCTTCAATAACGCTACCTGTAGCACGCTTCTTCGGATTTGCTTTCAGGTCCAGTAATTCTGCTTCCAGAAGTACTTTTTCCAACAACAAGTCCACATTCAAACCGCTCTTACCAGAGATCTCCTGCGACTGGAATTTACCACCCCAATCTTCTACCAGGATATTCATTACGGATAACTGCTCACGTATTTTCTCTGAGTTCGCACCCGGTTTATCAATTTTTGTGAATGCAAAGACCAAAGGAACACCAGCAGCCTGTGCATGATTAATTGCTTCCTTGGTTTGAGGCATCACAGCATCATCCGCCGCAACAACGATAATCGCAATATCCGCTACTTTCGCACCACGTGCACGCATCGCTGTAAAGGCCTCGTGACCCGGTGTATCCAGGAAGGTAACTTGTTTACCTGTCGGTGTTGTTACCATGTAGGCACCAATGTGCTGGGTAATACCACCCGCCTCACCAGCAACCACATTCGCTTTACGGATATAATCCAGCAACGAGGTCTTACCATGATCGACGTGACCCATGATCGTTACAACCGGCGCTCTTGGCACCAAATCCTCTTCTGCATCTTCCTGCTCAATGATGCTGTCGCTTTCATCATCCGGTTTAACGAATTGAATTTCGTAACCAAACTCATCGGCAACAATCGTCAGGGTTTCCGCATCCAGACGTTGATTGATGGATACGAACATGCCCAAGCTCATACAGGTACCAATAATTTTGGTTACCGGTACATCCATCATACTGGCCAGTTCATTTGCCGTAACAAACTCCGTAACCCGTAGTACTCTGGATTGTGCTTCCTGTTCCATTGCAGCTTCTTCAGCAGTCATGGCTACATCATCACGTTTCTGACGACGTAATTTCGCACGTTGCGCAAACTTACCAGATTTACCAGCACCACTTAAACGTGCAAGTGTTGCTTTAATCTGATCTTGTATTTCTTTTTCCGTAGGCTCTTCCTTAGATCCGCTACCCGGCGCACCAGGTCTTGCATTTCTAAAGTTCGGCCTGTTGGCTGTATTGTTGGTGTTATTTCTAAAGTCTGGTCTGTTGGTAAACGTCGGTGCACCTGCAGGTCTGGGCTGGCCTGGCTGCGATGGGTGTGCAGTACCTCCTGTTGTTGCAGGGGCAGAACTTTGGCCCTGAACAGGACCCTGCGCCTTTTTACGTTTACGCTTGCGTTTTGCATCTGCGCTTTCGCCAGATGAGGCGACCGGCTGAGATTTACGCTCAGGTGTGGTCGGCAAAACGATTTTACCAATGATATTCGGACCGGATAGTTTTACAGATCTCGCTTTGATCACCTCAACCTCATCTGGCTTTTCAGCCTTAGGTGGCTCTGGAGCAGCCGGCTTCGGCGTTTCCACAACAGGTGCTGCAGGTTTTGGTGCTTCCGGTTCAACCGCTTTAGGCGCTTCAGGAGCTTTCTCGGCTGCTACCGGTGCTTCGACTTTCTCCATCTCCTTAGGCGTTTCCGCAACAACCGGCGGAGCTGCTTGCACAGGTTCCGGTGTAGAAACAGGTGCCGGTGCTGGTGCAGGTGTTTCTGCAGGAGCAGGAGCGGCTTCTTCCTTTTTACCCGGTCTGGTTTTCGAGTTCAAATCACTAAGATCGATTTTGCCTACGATTTTAACGCCAGGCAATGTCCCCTCTTCCACCTTGTTTTCTGCCTTAGGCGCTTCCACAGGTTCTTCCACCTTTGGCTTAGCCGCAGGCGCTTCTTCACGTGGCTTTTCTGCGGGAGCAGAATACGCATTCAGGTTTTTAACTAAAATTCCTTCGTTTTCGAATTCGACATTTTTTCTAGGTGCTTCAGCAGCTTTCTCAGTTACTTCAGGCTCATCACGACGAATTTTTCCAATAACGATTTGATTAGCCTCTTCTTTTACGATCTTATCTCCCTGAAATTCTTTCAACAAAGAATCGTACATTTCCCGAGAGAGCTTGGTAGTTGGTTTATTTTCCACAGAAAAGCCTTTCTTTTCGAGAAACTCTACAGCCGTAGCGATTCCGACGTTAAGCTCCTTAACTGCTTTAAATAAAATTATTGGTTTGTCGTCTGACATTGATATCCTATTTTTTCTTAATTCTAATACAAAAGTAACGTTTATTCTTCTTTATTTCATGTGCAAGTCATTTGTTTTTAATTGACACATGTATTCATGATCCTAAGTTTCATATCCTTAAAATATTCTAAATCACGTATGAACGCACAAAATAACGATTATTCAAATTCTGACCGCAAGATACTGATAACTTCTTTGATCGTCTCCTCTTCCAGGTCGGTACGTTTCACCAGTTCATCCACTGAAAGGGTTAAAACACTCTTCGCTGTATCGCAGCCGATGGCTTTCAGCTCATCGATGATCCAGCTATCGATTTCATCTGAAAATTCTTCGATATCCACATCCTCATCTTCTTCGCCCGCTTCACGGTAAACATCAATTTCATACCCGGTAAGCTTACCAGCAAGCTTGATGTTGTGTCCACCTCTACCGATGGCCAGAGAAACCTGGTCGGGTTTCAGATAAACCGAAGCATGTTTGGTCTCATCATCCAGTTTAATGGAAGTGATTTTTGCCGGACTTAATGCCCGTTGGATATATAAAGATACGTTGTTGGTGAAATTGATCACATCAATATTCTCATTTTTCAATTCCCGCACGATACCGTGGATACGGGAACCTTTCATACCAACACATGCACCTACCGGATCAATACGGTCGTCATAAGACTCTACAGCAACCTTCGCGCGTTCTCCCGGTTCTCTTACAATTTTCTTGATCGTAATTAAACCATCGAAAATCTCAGGAACCTCGATTTCAAATAAACGTTGCAGAAATTCGGGTGCAATTCTCGAGATGATAATCTTCGGTGTACTGTTTACCATATCCACCTTTGAGATTACCGCACGTACAGTATCTCCCTTTTTGAAATAATCTGCAGGGATCTGTTCCGTCTTCGGCATC
>JARKUW010000245.1 GCA_029851965.1 Bacteroidota bacterium
GAGTCCGGCCTGTATGGCATGGTACAGAAATGCAGAGTGCATCGCTTCCCTTACCGTATTGTTTCCCCTAAAGGAGAAGGATATGTTTGACACCCCACCACTTACATGTGCATGTGGAAGGTTTTGTTTGATCCAGCGTGTTGCATTGATGAAATCAACTGCATAGTTATTGTGTTCTTCCAGTCCGGTCGCTACTGTTAAAATGTTAGGGTCGAAGATGATGTCGGAAGCGGGGAAGCCCACTTCATTCACCAGAATGTCGTACGAGCGCTTACAGATCTCTATCCGGCGCTCCAGGCTGTCTGCTTGTCCCTGCTCATCAAAGGCCATCACCACCACAGCTGCCCCATACTGCATGATCTTTTGCGCACTTTCCCTGAACTTCTGCTCGCCTTCCTTCAAAGAGATGGAATTCACGATTCCTTTGCCCTGGATACATTTCAAACCCGCTTCAATGACCGTCCATTTGGAGGAGTCGATCATGATCGGAAGTTTGGATATATCCGGTTCAGAGGCAATCAGGTTCAGGAATTTGGTCATTGCAGCCTCCGAATCCAGCATGCCCTCATCCATATTCACATCAATGATCTGTGCGCCGCCTTCCACCTGCTGACGTGCAACTGTGAGTGCGGCCTCGTAATCACCACTTAAGATCAACTTAGAGAACTTCGGAGATCCCGTGATATTCGTACGTTCGCCGACGTTTACAAAGATACTTTCGGGGGTGATCGTTACGGGTTCCAGCCCACTTAGGCGCAGATGCGGCTCTACTTGGGGAATCCGTCTTGGCTGCACGTTTTTCGCTTTGCCGGCGATGCAGGCAATATGTTCCGGGGTGGTGCCACAACAACCACCCACAATGTTCACATAGCCATGTTCAATGAAGTCTTCAACGAAATGTGCTGTTTCATGTGGCATCTCATCGTAAGCACCAAACTCATTCGGAAGCCCTGCGTTGGGGTAAGCAGAGATGTAACAACCGGCTTTCTGTGAAAGTTCCTCAATGTGAGGACGCATCTCTTTGGCACCCAGCGCACAGTTGAAGCCAATGCTTAGGGGCTGTGCGTGGCTTACTGAATTCAGGAAAGCCTCTACCGTCTGTCCGGACAATGTTCTTCCGGAAGCATCTGTGATGGTTCCGGAGATCATGATCTCCAGCTTCCTGCCAATCTCTTTCTCGTATTTTTTAATCGCCACAATGGCTGCTTTAGCATTCAGTGTGTCGAAAATCGTCTCTATAAGGAGTACGTCGGCACCGCCGTCCACCAGTCCGCGGACCTGCTCTGTATAGGCGGCCTCCAGCTCATCGAAGTAAATTGCACGGTATCCGGGATCATTTACATCCGGCGACATGCTCAGGGTCCGGTTGGTCGGGCCAATCGCACCGGCCACAAAGCAGTGGCGTTCAGGGTTTGCCGCCATAAACTCGGCAGTGGATTCTTTGGCGATTTTGGCACCTTCGTAACTCAGCTCATAAGAGAGCGCTTCCATCTGGTAATCGGCCATGGAGATGCGCTGTGTACTGAAGGTGTTAGTTTCTATGATGTCCGCGCCAGCGTTCAGGTATTCCAGATGGATGGCCTTAATGACATCCGGGCGCGTAATATTTAAGAGATCATTGTTGCCTTTAACATCACAGGGGTGGTTTTTGAAACGCTCCCCTCTGAAATCTTCTTCGCTAAGCTGGTAGCGTTGAATCATGGTGCCCATTGCACCATCTATAATCAAGATGCGTTTTTCGAGTTCTTCTCTAATGCTCATTTTTCCGGTTGATGATACTTCAAGCCATAAAATCCAATGTAGACTTCAGAATTGCAGCGGGTATAAAGCGGCTTATTCGAGATTCCGGCCAGGATGACGACTTCAACTTATCTTTCCAAAACACAAGTAGGTGTTTCAGTAGAATGTAGCACCTTGTAAGCACAGGTTGCTAAGACATCGCAGGGTCTAATCCCTCCGTCTTTCTCTATAAGCAGCGTAAAAATGCAACAAAGAAAAATGATTTCCAAGAAAAAAGAAAGTCTGGCGGTATATTATTGCAATAGACGGTTCGTTCGAGGCTTGTTTCCGAATTATGTTTTGATTCAATCTGTGTGCTGGCTTAGGTAAGTTTGTTACCTTTGCGATACAATCCGTTGAAAACTGATAAGCGATGAACACATTTATACGATCTATCCTGACGCTTCTTTTTGTTGCGTTTACATACATTACTTCCTTCGGCCAGGCGCTGACAGTGAAAAAGCAAGTTTGGGAAAACAACCAATTGGTGCAACCAGCAGACCTGGTGACGGTATTGGGCAAACAGAATGCGAAAAAGCCACTCATTTACAACATTGGCTTTGTAGGTGATATCGAAGGCGCCAAAAAGATTGGCGCTTCAAGCAAGAAAGAAGGACTGGAGAATTTGCAGGAAGAAGTCAAAAGCCTGCCTAAAAGCAGTGCCATTGTTATCTACTGCGGATGCTGCCCGTTTGAGCACTGCCCGAACGTTCGTCCTGCATATACTTTGTTACAGAACATGGGATTCAAAGAGGCGAAGATTCTGAACCTTCCGACCAGTATTAAGGCCGACTGGATAGATAAGGGATATCCTATGGCAAAAAAATAGGTGGAGCCATTGCTGGCCCCACCTTTAAATCTACGTGCCTTAAATATTACAATTTAAGATCGTCTATAGCTTGTTGTTCTTTCAGGTCGTCGACGTGGTTCTTGTCGCCAAAGTTCTGGGTTTTATCACCAAAGTATTCCAGAATTGAAACTATGGAATCCAGGTTGTCGGATACCCGTTGGTGCATATCAGGAAGATCTTTCTCTAATCTGCTGTCACCTAACTCGATATTGTCGACCTCTATTTTGCCTATTTTCTGGATGATGGCTTGTTGTGAATGTTGTAAATCTGTTAACTCATTCACGATCTTCTGCATCAAATCAAATTTCTTAATCGTATCCATATTTCTGATTTTTAATAGTATAACTTATACTATATGTAGGCAGTAGGTCAAATACCCGGCCACATAATATCAAGCTGGTGAATAGACCAGATGATCACTGCAGTTCTAAGGCTTACTTTCTACGTGCGTTTAGATATTTACGCAGCGGAATATCATAAAGGACCATCACCGCATATGCGAAACCAACCAGCAAAGTTGTTCCTACGAGGATGATGACGGTCAGCATGCCCGTGCCCGGATGATGTTTCGCATAGTATGCACCGAACATCCACATCACCGCGTAGTGTGTCATGTATAAAGGATAAGATATGTTTCCAGAAAAGGTGCAGAGTTTCTTTATCTGCTGCGCAACCTGAGCGCCTGCACCCAAAGAGACGAGCAAAGGGAAATATACCATCACAACTGCGAGTTCACCGGGCCAGCCCCAGCTGAAAGGCATCAGGAATGCCAAAACCAGCAGTGCAGAAAGGCCAATGAAACCCAGCTTATTTTTGATGATCAACTTGAAACGGAAAATCAGCAAGCCGGTCAGGAAGGAGTAGGCAATGCGTGCGCCCCCGTCCCAGAAGTTTTCTCCAGCCCAGCCACCCAATAAGGATCCTGCATCATAAGCAACCCAGACCAGCACCGCTGCGGAGAGCGCGGTAAGCGCGATCAAGCTGCGCCGCCCCGTACGGAAGAGGACAAAGGCATAGACAATATTGGCGATATACTCCCAAAAAAGCGACCAGGATGGTGCATTTAATCCAAACAAATTAAAGAACCGACCTTCCATTTCCGGATAGGGAATGAGCAGGGCAGAACTGAGAAAAATAAGGATTGTCTTACCGACGCTGTAACCAGCGGAGCTCGCCGCGGTAAATGGGTCGAACAGAAAAGCCAAGAGCCCCAGGACAGACCCCAGGATCACCAAAGGATGTAGTCTGATGATTCTGGATTTGAAGAATTCGATCAAACCCATTTTTCCAATCCGGTCATCGTACGCGTATGCGATTACAAAACCCGACAAACAGAAGAAGAAATCGACAGCAAGGAAGCCATGTCCAATAAAGTTCTTATCAGGAGTGTAGACGATTTCCATAAAATGAAAAATCACGATGGCTATGGCAGCAACGCCTCTCATGCCGTCAAGGATTTCAAAATGATGTTTGGACCTGGTAATGGTCGGATTTGCAGTCTCTGTATGCATTAATATAATCTAAGTTTTGCCTTTGGTACCGTAGCCACCGCTGCAACTATCCTGCGGCCATATGCCAGGTATTTGTATTGTCAGATGCGGCTTTGTCTAAACGGTATGTTGTAAACTTAAAAATAAAACAGAAAAGAAAGGCGTTTACAGGTTAAAAGAAAGGGGAATTACGAGAATACGAGCGCTCGGATAGCCTAAAAGCCAGTCAACTTTGCTTAATTTCGCCGGACGTTAAGGAAGATCAAATTTAGCCACATGCCATTGAAAAAGAAGCCATCTCCAAAGATATACCATGAATTAATCGAAAAGACAGATTTCTCCACTACCCGTTTGGCTGCAGAATATGAATCTGTTGAATTCCGTTCTTGCAACTTTGCCGACATTTCTGGCGTTAACTTCACCGATTGTCAGTTTACAGCCTGCAATATGAGTAACGCCAGTTTGGCGAAATGTAAAATGCAGGACATTAGATTTGCAGACTGTAAGTTGATTGGGATTAATTTCTACGAGACACATGACTTTGGCTTTGCTGTTTATTTTGAGAACTGTCTGCTTGATTTTGCAAGCTTCGATCACAAAAAGATGAACCAGAGTTCCTTTACCGGGTGCCGCCTTCATGGCGTCAACTTTACTCAAACGGATCTTTCTAAAGCCACCATGGCCAACTGCGACTTTCTCGACGCTGTTTTTGCAAATACCAACCTGAGCAGTGTTGACTTCACGACCAATAGGAACTTCATTATTGATCCGCAACTTAACCTGGTAAAAAAGGCTAAATTTTCTTCCACTGCCCTTGCCGGTCTACTCACCAGATTCGACCTGATTATAGAATAATCGGGAATCGAGGCATAGCTTAGGTGGGTAGACAGGCTTTCACCAACCATCGATTCCGGACGGCCTTCCTATCGTCTTTCTATCTTTTGTTTTTAATGGCATGAATTGTTAGTAGCAGAGATTTCTCTTTTTGCGCGTCTCCGGCAAGATGCCAGATCATCACGCCTCCTGCATTTTTATCCAATGCGAATTTTACCTTCTTTTGAATGGTCGATAGCCCATTATAATATATGGTGCCTTTTCCTGGTATGTCCACCAGATCATTAAATTCTGATCCCGGGAACAGGCGTACGATGCTGTTAAAGTCGTAGCTTTCCGGGATATCTGGTCCGAATCCATATCCATAGAAAGGCAGCCCGAGACAAAGAACCGCTGAAGGTATTCTGCGAGTCACATTCCAGTAGTCGAAATCTGCAAGGGCAGCTTCGTAGGTGGAATGCGGACCGGCTTTAGTCTTGTTCCAGGGGCCAGTCTGATCATAAGACATAATATTGATGATGTCATACAAGGCCAGGGTCTGATCAGAGATCCGGTCTCCACTCCAGGTTGCCACCGCGGCTGTTAATAACTTTCCAGCTGGCTTTAGCTTGCCCGACAGTTCCGATACAAATGCGTCATAGTTTTGATCTATAAAATCACCCTCCAAATCTACATCAATGCCATCAAGGTCAGACTTTTCTGCAAATTCCACTAGGCCCTTCACCAATGCCTCGCGTTTTCCTGTTACAAGCATATTTTTCAGGTAAGCAGGGGGGCTGCCGCCGGCAATTGACATCAAAACCTTCACATTGTTGCTGTGAGCCCTTCTTACAGCTGCAGCCAAACCCAGCGGCGCTTTAAATTGGCCTAAAGAATCCGGATTGATAAAGGCAATATTGAGATGCGTGATTTTGCTGAAATCCAGTCGAGCGGACGCGGTATCCAAATCGCCGTGACTGAATAGATAGCCTACAATCTTGAAGTCGTCCTTTTTAACGGATTGGTTTAAGTTATAGGATTTCGCCTGACAGTTTAGAATACCGCAAAAGAAAGCGGCGACCAACAGCGGGTATTTTAGCAGAGGTATTTTTCCTGTTTTCATTAATATAAGTTGAAATCCTAAGTAATTGTGAACACTACTGTTTATCTTCTTCTAGTAGCCGAAGCCTCATCTTGGTCGGTTGATACTGTCCTCTTCCTTGCAAGCCTCATCCGCCGACGTTGCCTAGCAGTAAGTGCTTTAACCAAACATAATGATAAATTAGACTTCTTTAAACGCCTATTGATATTTAAACACCAGCGAGAACACCGTTCGCTCCATCGGAACGGAAGAAACTTCAACATTACCCTGATGCATTTTCATGATGTTCCGGGTTATCGTCAGTCCAATGCCGGAGCCATTCTTCCTGGTGGTAAAAAATGGCACGAAGATCTTCTCCATCAGCACTGCATCGAGGCCTTTTCCATTGTCAATCACGTCGATCAGCAGGCGGTTGTTTTCCAGGCGGTAGCTGATCTCAATAACCGGACTATCCACCTGCTCAACGGCGTAAATGCTGTTCGTCACCAGGTTGATCAGCGCCTGTTCAATAAGTTTCAAATCCAGGCGGATGCTGATCTTCGAGGATGTTTGTTCTACTTTTAACCTGATGTTCTTGCCGCTTGCGAAAGGTTGCATCAGTACATTAATGTGTTGCAGGATCTCTCCAACCGTATGGCTCTCCAGGGTAGGGGTCGGTAGCTCGGCGATCAGGCGGTAATCTTTAACAAAATCCAGCAACCCTTCAGAACGCCGTTTTATGGTTAACAACGCCGGTTTCAGATCCTCCAGGGTTTCGGCATCCAGTTCCTGTTTGCCAGCTACCATACTGTTTACGGTGTCCGACAAAGAGCTGATCGGGGTGATGCTGTTCAGGATCTCATGCGAGATCACGCCGATCAGGCGATTCCAGGCCTCTGATTCCTTCTGCTCAATTTCATCTTTAATGTTCTGAAAAGAGATGATGATATAGTCATTTTGATAGAGGTTGAGTGGGATAACCTCTGTGGAAAGCTGTATCTGTTTGTCCTGGATCTTCAGTTCAATGAATTTCTTGCCTCCGTCTATGATCGTATTCACCTGCTCCGCGAAATATGGCGCACGGTTCTCCAGGCGGTGCCAGTATTTAAATGCAGGTACCTGAAGCAAGTTCGAAGCGGCCAGGTTAAAAAAGACAATCTCTGTCTTCTCCGTATCCGTTTTCTTGTTCTTTACCACGATCACGCCAACCGGTACCTGTTCCAGAATGGTTTTGATCAGCTGAAACATCGACTCCTTCTCCAGGTGAATGTTCTTGTGAATCTGGATGATCTCGTCAAAGGATTTATACAACTCCGGAAAGCTGGCTCTGGTACTTTTGTTTTTAAAGTTTATGGTCGTATCCTGGGTTTTCACCGCAAGGATAAAACGCTTGATATCCGCCTTCATCTGGTTGATGTAGTTGTAGAGCGAAAAGATGCTGGCAATCAATACCACACCGACACCGGAGATGGTAAACCACAGTTCCGTGTTCCGTATCAGGTATATAAATAAGCCGACCAGCAGGTTGATGATGAGCAGGCGGCTGAGCAGCCGGAAGGTGAAGTTGTTGTAAAACATCAGAGATTGAATTTTTCGATGCGCCTGTACAATGCCGCACGTGTTAACCCGAGTTCTGCTGCCGCCCGTGAGATATTGCCCTTATGCTTATCTATCGCGTTCTGTACCATCAACTTCTCCATATCTTCCAATGCCATATCTGTTTGCATCACGGGTGCTGCACCAAACTTCTGCGGACTTAACTGCAGGTCCTCTGCACCAATCTGCTGTCCATCTGCCATAATCACAGCACGTTCAATTACGTGTTGCAGCTCCCGCACGTTTCCGGGCCATTGATAGCCGAGCAACAGCGCCTCTGCTTTGCTGTCGAACTTTTGAATGCTCTTGTGGTACTTGTTGCTGAAACTCTGCAGGAAGAACTCCGCCAGCTCCAGAATGTCGTCGCCACGCTGGCACAAAGGTGGCAACATCAGCTCTACCGTGTTGATCCGGAACAGCAAATCCTGGCGGAATGTCCCCTTGGACACCATTTCGCTTAAGGGCATATTGGTTGCGGTGATCAACCGGACATTGATCTTTCGTTCCTTACTTTCACCAAGCCGGTTCACCGTCCTGTTCTGAATGACACTGAGGAGCTTCGCCTGTAAGGGAAGGGTAAGGTTGCCGATCTCATCCAGAAATATCGTTCCGCCTTCCGCCAGCTCAAACCGGCCAGGTTTGTCTTCCTTGGCATCGGTAAACGCACCTTTCGCATAGCCAAAAAGTTCACTTTCAAACAGGTTTTCATTCAAAGAGCCCAGGTCTACATGCATAAAGATGCCGTTCTTCCGCTGTGAATGTTTGTGCAGCTCGTAGGCAAATACCTGCTTCCCCGTGCCGTTTTCTCCTAAAATCAGGATATTTGCATCCGTTGGAGCCACCTTCAGCAGCACGTTCTGCAGTTTTTGTATCGGTGCCGAATTGCCGATGATGTGCTCAAACTGGCGTGCCATATCTTTCTGCATGGAGGTATGAATCTTCTCCAGCTTTTTGACCTTCTTGTTGGATTGTCTTAGTTTAAACGCAGAGGATAGGGTTGCAAACAGCTTCTCATTTTCCCAGGGCTTCAGGATGAAATCCGTCGCACCTCGCTTGATCGCCTGCACGGCAAGCTCTACATTTCCGTAGGCAGTCATCAAGATCACCACATAGTCCTTATCGATGGAAAGGATATGTTCCAGCCAATACAAACCTTCCCGGCCATCACTGGATCCTTTCTGGTAGTTCATATCCAGCAGGATAATGTCTATTTCATTCCGGCTCAGCAGCACATTGATTTCCCTGGGCGATTTACAGGTAACCACCTGCCTGAAATGCTGCTTCAGCAGCAGCCTGGCACTAAGCAGGATGTCATCGTCATCATCAATGACCAGTACAGTCGCATCAATCATAATATTTCTTTTCTCAAAAATAATAAAACTGTTCGGTGCTGTACATCAACTGTCCGGTAACGGACAGTGTAATCTAGAATAAATTTTTAAATCGTTGATATACAGTCTTAATGAGGCGTATTATTGCTTTGGCATGTGCTTGGTTAATCCCCAGTCAATAACGAGACAGTTAAAATGGATAAAATAATAGAGAAAAAAAGATTTAGTAAAAAGAACATTTTGATGTTTTCGGGAGTGCTCCTGTTTACTTGTCTGGTGATTTATGGATATGCGCTTTCTTTGAACAAGGTATATAAAGCAGATGCAGACAAACTCACAATCAGTAAAGTTGAATATGGTGATTTTGAAGATGTCGTCTTACTGAATGCGACGGTGGTACCGCTGACCTCCGTTATCGTCAGCTCCTCAGAAGGAGGGACCGTTGCGGAGATCTTCACCGAGAATGGAGCTTCAGTCACCAAAGGCACACCACTGCTCAGAATAGCAAATCCAAATGCGTTGTCCAGCTATACCAGCAGCGAGACCAGCATCATTGAACAGATCAATCAGTTGCGGAAGCTTCGCCTTGATCTGGAGCAAAACCAACGGGTGATGCAACAGGATATGATGGTGATTGAAAACAGCCTGCGTACAGCGACCAGAAAATTCAAAATTGACAGCGTGTTGTTTGCCAAACGTGTCATCACCAAAGAAGAATTTAATACCTCCAACCAGGATTACGAATATTATCTGGACCGCAAAGCGATCCTGAAGCAGGCCATGAAGCAGGAGAATCAAAGCCGGGTCATGCAACTCAGCCAGATCGACTTCTCCATTAACCGGATGAACGGAAGTCTGGAAACCATTCACCAGAACATTGAAAACATGACCATCAAAGCACCGGTATCCGGACGCCTTTCTTCCTATGATCCGGTGATTGGGAAATCGTACAACACCAATGAGATGCTGGGCAAAATTGATGTGATGCAAGGGTATAAACTTCAGGCCGGAGTCGATGAATACTATATCAGCAGGGTTAAGGAGGGGCAAAAGGCGAACTGTGAGATCAACGGCAAAACCTATGCACTTCTGGTGCGAAAGGTTATCCCTGAGGTCACCTCCGGGCAGTTCCAGATCGAGCTGGTGTTTGAAGGCAAATCACCGGATGAATTGAGAAGGGGCCTATCTTTACAGACCAAGTTGACGCTGTCTGACAACAGTAAGTCGCTTCTGCTGGCACAGGGGCAGTTCTTTCAAAGTACCGGCGGAACCTGGGTATATGTAATTAAAGACGGCGAAGCTAGAAAGCGAAACGTAAAGGTGGGCCGCAAAAATTACCTTTACTATGAGATTATGGAGGGCTTGCAGAAAGGTGAGCAGGTAATTACGTCCTCATACGATCAGTTTAACCAATATGACATCATCCAAATCAACAATTAAATATTAGCGGGGCTGCCGGAATCTGCATCTGGTGCGTGATGCAGCGAAGCGGCCCTTATTAAACGATATAAAAGTACAGCAATGATAAAAATTGAGAACCTGGAAAAAGTCTACAAGACTGAAGAAATTGAAACAACGGCATTGAACGGAATCAACCTCCATGTTAAGGAAGGAGAATTCGTATCCATTATGGGCCCCTCAGGCTGCGGTAAATCTACTTTATTAAACGTAATGGGCCTGTTGGATAAGCCCGAGAGCGGCAGTTATATGTTCATGGGCACCGAGCTGTTGAATCTTAATGACCGCGAGCGCTCCAATTTCAGAAAGAGCCACATGGGATTCATTTTCCAGAACTTCAATTTAATTGATGAGCTGACGGTATTTGAAAATATCGAACTTCCACTAATCTACAATAAGGTTCCTGCGGCAGAACGGAAATCGCTGGTAAATGAGATCATACAGCGCATGAATATCGTAAACCGGAGCGGGCACTTTCCACAGCAACTTTCCGGGGGGCAACAGCAGCGCGTCGCTGTTGCAAGAGCCTTGGTCACCAAGCCTAAACTCGTGCTTGCGGATGAGCCTACCGGTAACCTGGACAGCTCGCACGGAAATGAGGTGATGGAATTGCTCTGTGAACTGAATGAGCAGGGAACAACCATCGTGATGGTTACGCACTCGTCTCATGATGCCGGCTTCTCCAACAGGATCATCAACCTGAAAGACGGGCATGTGATCTCGGAAAAAATTAACAAAGGAATAACCGAAGAGCTGATCTGAGATGTTTAAAATAAACCTAAAGATCGCACTGCGTACCCTTTGGAAATACAAGGGATATACCTTAATTAATGTAGGCGGACTGGCCATTGGGCTGGCGAGCTGCATGCTCCTGCTCTTGTATGTAGCTTATGAATGGGGGTATGACAAACAATTTACCAACTACGAAAACACCTATGTGGTGTACAACAACCAAACGGCAAATGGCAAGATCTTCAGTTTCGACGCCACACCCGGGAAGTTGGCGGAGGAGGCAAAATCGAAAATACCGGGTGTAAAAAGAGCAGCCCGGATGTTTTATCCCCAGGAGCGCCTGATCTCCCTGGATCAGAGTAGCTTCAAGAAATTCTGCAGCTTTGCTGATCCTGAATATCTTCAGATATTCGACTATAAGGTACTAAAGGGCAACCCGGCAACTTTTTTAAAGAATCCACAAGGGGTGATCCTGACGGAGACGCTGGCTAAATCCCTGTTCGGGGATGATGATCCAATGAACAAAACCTTGAAGCTTGATCACACGGAAGAGCTGAAGGTGGAGGGCGTCATTGCCGATGTGCCAAAGAACAGCACCATTCAATTTGAATACCTGATGGCCTGGTCCATGTTCGAGAAACTAAATCCATGGTCAAAAGGCACTGGATGGGGGAGCAATTTCTGCCACACCTTTATTCAGCTGGAAAACAACAGCTTCTTCAATAAAGCCAACACGCAGCTTCATGGAATGATTAAAGCGAACTCCAAAGGGTCAAACGGAGAACCTTTCCTGCATCCCCTGAAGCAATACCACTTGTACGATACGTTTGAAGGCGGCAAGGCCACAGGTGGGCGCATTGATCAGCTCCGGATTTTTGTTGTCCTCGCCTTCTGCATTCTTCTGGTGGCCTGTGTGAATTTCATGAATCTTTCAACCGCACGCTCAGAGAAGAGGGCGAAGGAAGTTGGCGTACGCAAAGCAATTGGTTCTTCAAGGAGGAACCTGGTTAACCAATTCATCATGGAGTCTATCTTGCTGGCGCTTATCAGCATGCTGGCGGCATTTATGCTGATCGAAGTGGCCCTTCCTTATTTCAACGGCCTCCTTGGCATCGAATTGAAGATCGATTATGCGGAATGGAAATTCTGGACCACCCTGCTGGGCCTCACGTTGCTTACCGGACTTGTTGCCGGTAGTTATCCCGCGTTTTATCTTTCTTCCTTTGATCCGATACGCGTGCTGAAAGGCTTCCTGACAACCGGAAATTCGTCCCTTTCGGTACGTAAATTCCTGGTGGTCTTCCAGTTCATGTTTGCTACCTGTCTGATCATATGTACCACGGTAATTTATCAGCAGCTGAACTACATCAAAAACAAGCCAGTAGGTTTCAATAAGAATAATTTGGTGGAAATGCCTGCACAGGGCAGCCTGGAACAGCCTGGAAAGTATGAATTGCTGAAAGACCAATTGTTGAAATCAGGTGTCGTCAGTTCCGTAGCCAACCTGTCCATGTCCATCACAGGGGGAGGAAATAATGGCTACGGCGTAAGCTGGCCAGGTAAAGATGAGGAAGCAAATGTCCTGGTCAATTTTAGATATACAGGAACAGATTTCGTGAAAACCACAGGAATGGAATTGGCCGGGGGCAGGGATTTCCGCGTTGGGCAGGCGGATTCAGCAAGCGTCCTGATTAATGAGGCTTTAGCGCGCACCATGGGCATGAAGAATCCGGTAGGGAGCCGGATCACATGGGATGGAGACCCGGTTACAATCGTTGGTGTGGTCAAAGACTATGTGCTTGGATCTCCCTATGCACCTCCAAGCCCGGTCATTATCGGATATGTTAGTGAACCGAACAATACCATTCTCTTACGGCTTGCAGCAGATCGCAACCTCACAGAATCACTGCAGGTCATTGATCGGATAACGAAGGTGATCAACCCTGCTTATCCGGTAGACAGGCACTTCGTTGATGACCGCTTTGAACAGAAGTTCAACAATGAGAAGCTGCTGGGTACATTGGCAAACTGGTTTGGTGGCTTTGCCATCTTCATCAGCTGCCTGGGCTTACTTGGACTTGCCCTGTATATCGCGGAGCAACGCAAGAAAGAAATCAGCATACGGAAAGTGCTGGGTGCAAACTCCGCAGGTATCCTGGTGCTGCTGAACAAGGACTTTATCAAGCTGGTGCTTATCGCTAATGTCATCGCTTTTCCACTGGGCTATATTATCGTGAACAGTTGGCTGTCAAACTATGAATTCAGGATATCAATTTCCGTATTTCCGTTTGCGCTGGCACTATTGCTTTCACTGCTTATCGCCGTGCTGACGGTCAGCCTGCAGTCTTTTAAGGTTGCTAAGGCAAACCC
Organism: Bacteroidota bacterium; assembly: GCA_029851965.1. Classification (GTDB taxonomy): domain Bacteria; phylum Bacteroidota; class Bacteroidia; order Sphingobacteriales; family Sphingobacteriaceae; genus Pedobacter. The sequence goes on from JARKUW010000245.1 coordinate 13,501, forward strand.
GGTTGATGCTTTAAAATATGAATAAACGTTATTCACCCAATTGAAGAGATATGTTTAAGCTGCATTTAAAAATCGCCTTTCGGAACCTGTGGATGCACAGCACCTCATCGGTAATCAATATTGTTGGTTTGGCAATAGGACTTGCATCCTGCCTGATGCTGATGTTGTATGTTTCTTACGAATGGAACTACGACAAGCAGTCTAAAGACTGGAAGAACGTCTATCAGGTGATGATGAATTTCAAGGATGCCAGCGGTACGATTGGCGGTACAGGCGGCGAGACCGGCAATGTGATCGCACAAACGATACAGGATGAAATTCCGGAGGTAGAAGCAACGGCACGCATCGGCTACGGCGGGCAGTCACTCCTGGCAAATGGCGAAAATAGCTTTAAGAAGGAAGCCAAGTTTGCGGATCCTGGCCTGTTGAAGATCTACAACTATACGTTTGTGGCCGGCAACCCGAAAACAGCACTGCGCACACCAAATTCCGTGATCCTTACAGAAGAAACAGCTGAGCTCTTGTTCCCGGAGGGCGATGCATTAAACAAATCCCTGAGGTATAATGATAAGGCAGACCTGAAGGTTACCGGAGTGATCAAAAACCTGCCCTACAACAGCTCCAACCGGTTTGATTTTCTGATGC
>JARKUW010000249.1 GCA_029851965.1 Bacteroidota bacterium
TTACGTGCTTTCTTGCGTCCTGGTTTCTTACGCTCAACCATACGCATATCACGGGTCATTAACCCTTTAGCGCGTAATGCTGGTTTTTTCTCAGCATCTAATTCAACAATAGCTTTAGCAATAGCTAAACGAACAGCTTGTGCCTGGCCTGTGATACCGCCACCTACTACATTTACAGTAACATCGTACTGACCAGTAAGTTCAGAAACTTCGAACGATTGGTTAACGATGTATTGCAAAGGTAATGTTGGGAAATATACTTTGTGGTCTTTACCATTTACGGTAATTGCGCCGCTGCCTTCTTTTAAATAGATACGTGCAACAGCAGTTTTTCTTCTTCCTGAAGTGTTAGTAACTGACATTTCTTTCTTCCTTTAATTAAAGTGTAATGGTTGTTGGTGATTGTGCTGAATGTGGGTGCTCAGAACCTGCATAAACAAATAGGTTGGTGTATAATTTAGCACCAAGCTTTGTTTTAGGCAACATACCACGAACGGCTTTCTCGATAACACGCGTAGGGTGTTTCGCCATTAACTCTTTAGGAGAAATGAAACGTTGACCACCTGGATATCCTGTGTAAGAGATGTAAGTCTTATCACTGAATTTGTTTCCGGTCAATTTAACCTTGTCTGCATTGATAACGATTACATTATCGCCGCAGTCTACGTGTGGGGTGAACTCAGGCTTGTTTTTGCCTCTAATGATCATTGCGATCTTAGATGCCAAGCGCCCCAAAATCTCGCCTTGTGCATCAACAACAACCCACTGTTTGTTAACAGTTTTTGCATTGGCAGAGACAGTTTTGTAACTTAACGTATTCACTTGCTTGTATTTAATTTGTTAAACAATTATATTATTCCCCAGTATTTTAGGGACTGCAAAGATACTGTAAATTGTTTAATTACCAAGTGATTGGTTTAAATATTAAAGATTTCCTTTCAGCCACTTCACACTCGCTGCCGGATCAGCAATGGTCTTCGCACCATCCTGCTCAATAAAAGCATGCTGCACCCCAGACAACTGCGCGTTCTCAAAAATACGCTTAAACTCCACTTTACCCTTCCCTACAGGGCACGGGCGCCCGCTTGCCGGATCAATATCCTTCACATGCCACAAAGGGAAACGCCCCGGATAATCTTTAAACATCGCCACTGGGTCCATTCCCGCCTCGGTAGCCCAGGCCAGATCCAGCTCCATAAACACCTGGTCCTTATTCGTTTGTCCCAGCACATATTCGTAGGCACTGACACCGTCAATCTTTGTAAATTCCGATTGGTGATTGTGGTACGCAAACTTCATCTTGTTCTGCGCCGCTTTCTCTCCTGCCGCAGCGAAGATCTCTGTTGTTTTCTTGATTTCATCCATATCAGACTCTGCAGAACTTGAGCAGACGACCCAGGAGCATCCACCCTCCGCAGCATCATCTACAATCTGCTGGAGGTTATCCCGAAGGTTAATGCGTTGCGGACCGGCCGGCGGTGTGGTGGTCTTTCTTGGAAGCCCTCCGTAGTGGTTACCCACCCAGCGCAATCCAAGATCGTTGACCATGGCCGCAAACACTTTGGGCTTTTGCCCGTAATAAAGACCTTCCGGACTTCCTGTAGCAGTTTCCAGCTCTTTCACACCAATCGCAGCAATTTGCTTTAAGATGTCCTGAGTACTCCTGCTTTTGTCGTTGAAAAGAAAATTCAGGGTATAGGTTTGCAGGCCTACCGGCGGATGCTTGGCGTAGAAACCGGAAAATATAGAATTGGCACTGCTGAATTGAGGAAGCATGCTGACGGCTGCCAGCGTTCCTGTAGCTTTTAAAAATGATCTTCTGTCAAACATTATACTTGGCTTTGATGCCTAAACTTACTAAAAACAGACAATTAAAAACTATTCAGGGCACCAAAATAAACGTCCGACAGTAACTACTCCGGGTAATCAGGTCCGGCATATCAAGTTTAACCGATCAAACCCTTCCCATAAAGGGGTCACTGAAGCTATGCTGTCCGGTTTCTACCCGGCCGGCAAAGCGTTGTTCAAAGGCTCCATATCCGGCAACCGTTACGCTGAAGTCGTACCTGCCATGGCTTTTCGCAAGATCCAGAACCAGCGATCCCCCGCTTTCATCCATCCGGATCTGCTGATCGGGAGCACCATATACGTGATCTTTAACGCGGACCGAGAAATTGCCTGCGGCACCTGAAATCTTCATTTCAACATTACCGCTTAATTTCCCGGCCCCCAGGCGCTGGTAAGCACAGACAAGCTGAACACCCGGGTCTGCGGCACTGCCCTTAAACTCCCGCATAAAACCGTTGGGTCCATATACCTGAATATGGTACTTTTCCTCCGCAAAACGGTCCAGTGCAATTTCATCCTGAACCACATCACCCGCACGCACTGCGTAATACAAGCTGCGCATTGCTTTCCAGCCTTCCTGCTTTCCCTTCTCCAGGGTTTTTCCCGGCAGGTATACGTTGAACGGCGCACCCGCAGTACGCTCCCCAAAGACTTCAGATGAAGATTCGAACTCCAATTTAAATTTTCCTGTCTTCGCATCATACCTGCCGCCAACATAAAGCTGGTAAGGTATCGACGATGAAGGCCGGATACCCTTCTCCTGCTCCGGTAGTAGTCCGACTGCACCCGACCCGGTCCTTATGGCTTCAATTTGTCCAGCCGATAATGGCTGTAAATCTCCAGGCAGTGGCCTAAACTGTGCCTTGTGAATATCCTGAAGCCAGCTTTCCTTCTGAAGCGGTTTAAGGTAGCGCTCACGGTCGTCTCCGGACTTCCGGAAGGCGGACGTCAAATCCCCGCAAATGCTCCGGCGCCAGGCACTGACCTGTGGTTCTTCCACTTTCTTGCCCGTCTTCCCGGATAAGAACGTTTCCAGAAACCGGAGGTTCGAAGTATGATCAAAGACCTGAGAATTCACCCAGCCACCCTTCGTCCAGGGTGAAACAATCAGCATCGGCACCCGGAAGCCCAGTCCGATAGCACTCTCCCTTCTGTCTGCTACCTTATTGCCGCGCTGCGCCTCCTGCTTCATGGAGACGTGTTCCACACGGGTATCCATTCCCTTAGAGGCCTTTCCCGTTTCGGGCTTCTCCGAATGCGGCGGAAGAAATGGCGGGATGTGGTCAAAGTAGCCGTCATTCTCATCATAGGTCAGTATAAATATTGTCTTCTTCCAGACCTCCTGGTTTTTGGTTAGGATATCCATGACTTCAGAGGTATACCAGGCGCCATACCACGGTGATCCGGGATGGTCCGAAAAGCGGCAGGGAGGTACCAGCCAGGAAACTGTCGGCAGCGCACCCGATTCCACATCCTTTCTGAACTGATGCAAAACGTCAGCTTTCGGTATCCGCATTTTCCGTTCTGTACCGGCGTCATCGTAGGTAAAATCCTCCAGTTTATGGTAATCCGGATCACCGGAATTCGTCACGAATGCTTTGTTGTGGATGCTTTTCTCCCGGGTACTGAGCCTGTCGAATCGCGCCTGATTCCATATCGCCTGGTCACGCGTTAGCTTCTCCAGCGTCTCCTTTTTCGTCTGCAGCTCCCTGGAAGCAGTTTCCGAGGAACCTTTCTGCGCGGCGGCAGTAAGCGCGTCAATCTCTTCCGTCAAACGCCGGGAACTCTTCTCCATATACTCGAGGTGCTTCTTGTGCAGCCGGACATTGAACTGCTTAAAGAACTCGAGATCGTTATCCGTAAAGTTCGCCAACCAGTCTTCCTCTTCGCCTTCCAGGCCAACGGGTACGCTCAATTCATTCTGGTAGGTTTTCCAGGATATCCCCAGGTCCTCCAGCCGCTCGGGGAAAGTCGTCCATTGGAGATCCTTGTGGTCGATCTCTCCATTCCAGATGTGGGCTTTGGAACTTTCCTCCTGCGCGGCGCGCACCGTCCCACTAAGGTAAAAAAGCCGGTTCGGACTGGTACCGGTGAGTGCAGAACAAAAGTGCTGGTCACATACGGTAAAGGCATCTGCCAACGCATAATGAAAAGGAATATCTTCCCTTTGAAAATAACCCATGGTGAGCGGCATGCCAGCGAACGCCTTGTTGCCCGACTTCTTACTGTCCAGCCATCCATCGTTGGTCCCACCGTTCAGGGCGTCTACCTGATCTGACCAGGAATGTGGAAGGGAACTCATCCAGGTCACCTTTGAGTCTTTAAGATGGAACCGGAAAGGTGCATAGGTCTGCCCTGCGGCGTTACGCTGAAGCCATACCGGATCCTGATCGGGCAGCCGGATGGCCCGGGGATCATTGAATCCACGTACACCTTTCAAGGTACCGAAACAATGATCAAAGGAACGGTTCTCCTGCATTAGGAAAACTACATGTTCCGCATCCATAAAGGTACTTCCGGGTGCTGCATCGATGGCCAGCGCCTTTTGTATGGAAGCAGGTAGTACACTATATAATCCCGCAGCGCCCGCGAGCAGCCCTGCTTTTTTCAAAAACGTTCTTCTGGTATCCTTCATTGTATCTATTTATCCCACCATACGGCGGTATTAATGTTATCTGCACCCTGCCGGGAAACTGCTTCCTGAAGTTTCTCCGGATTTTGCGACTGCTCACTCAGCGGATACTTGTAGCGTACCGGAATCCGCCCGCCATTCTGATTGTCGGGCCCCGCCTTAAGCACAGGAAATCCCGTCCGCCGCCATTCAAACCAATTTTCCAGTCCCGTATAGAACAGCGCAATCCACTTCTGGGTTATGATCTGCTCCAAGGCACTCCCCCGTTCAAACTTCACCCCATCACGGAAAAGGTAGTCTTGCGGCATTGCCGTGTTAAGATAGGTAAAAGCACCTTCAATTCCGCGCTCATAGTAGCCCTGAGCAGTTGTCGCTGTGCCGATCAGACCTTTCAACCTGGCCTCTGCCAGCAGGAACTGCAGCTCCGGGTAGCCCATGATGTAGCCCTTGGCCACCAGCAATCCGGCAGGTGTAATGGAATTTTCATAGTAGAAACTCCCGATCCGGCTGATGTTGTTTGAGCCGCCATTGAAGTTTAGTGCCTCGGTATCACTCAGGCCATTCGGCATGCCCACATACTGGGGGCTTCCTGCGGTGACCGAAGCGGCTGTTGGCCGTGCAAAAATCCCAAGGCGTGGATCCCGGTATGCCTGCAGCACCCGGCTAAAGGTGTTACTCAACCGGTATTCGTCGAAGCCCCCGATACGATTGGTATAGTTCGGAAACTGGTTCGGCGCTTCCGCATAGTAGGAATAGTCACCATCATCGCCGTTATTAACAAAAAGAGGAAACTTTGCTGGGTCGTCCAGCATCTCGCGTAAGCGTGCGGAAATGTCCTTTTTAGCAGATATCCGCATCAGATAGCGGACTTTCAGACTGTTGGCAAGCTTCCGCCATTTTAATAGGTCGCCCTGGTAAATCAAGTCGCCTTTAACTGTTCCTGCGGCGCCAGAAAGTACCTCATTAGCGGTCCCCAGATCTTTAAGGATACCTTCATAAATAGATTCCTGCGTGTCATATGCGGGCTTCAGAACGTTCTGGTCTCCTGCAGTCGCCTCGCTGTAGGGCACATCTCCATAAGTATCCGTAAGAATGGAGTACATCCACGACTTCAGGATTAATGCAACTGCACCGTAAGCCGGCTGAGCAGAGGCCTCTGAGAGCTCGGAAAGCTTTTTCACATCGCGGAGGTTTGAATAATAATTGTTCCAGATTCTATCCTTGTTGTCCCATAGGTAACGATCGTCATCTACAAACTGGTATTTTGCGGTCTGCTGAACCACAAGTGTACCGATACCCCAGGCTTCACTCATCATGGTATTCACGCCCGTTCGCAGAATGGATGGCAATAACAGATCTGGTGTAATGTCGGTGATCGCATTTGGGTCCTGGTTCTTCTCTGCAAAATCTTTGGTGCATCCGCCAAGCAGCAGGATGCAAGCCAGAGCACTGAACACAGTTGTTTTTATGTTGAAATTCATTCTCATGTACGTTAAAAGTTAAAGCTTAAATTTACCCCGAGTGATCGGGTGGTCGGTATCGAGGAGGACTCCACACCTGGAACATAGGTTGCGCCATCCATAGCAATCTGTTCCGGGTCGATATGTGGTGCTTTTGAATGCATCCAGAGGTTTCGCCCGACAAGCGACACGGCCATGTTGGTGATGTTGTACTTCGAAAGGAACTTACCCGGGATGCTGTATCCGACCCGCAGTTCCCGCAGCTTAATGAAGGAAGCATCAAACACCGCAGGTTCCGCAATTGAACGTCCGTTGGTAAAGGCTGAGTTCCATGCCCTGGCTGTCAGCACCACATCATTTGGGCGGAAAGTTCCATCTGCATTCTGTATCACACCTGGGCTGATTACCCCATTGCCTTCCAGCGAAAGATCATACCCATTGGCACGTCCAAGCAATGTTTCTTCCAGCTGCCCGGCTTCCCTGCCCACCACCTGGGACAGGGAGTAGACCTTCCCGCCATGACGGATATCAAACAACACGCTTAGATTAACGCCTTTATAAGAAAAGGTATTCCGGACCCCGGCCAGCCAGTCCGGATTGTAGTTGCCGAGGCGTTCCTGGGTACCGGTCGACAAAGGCCGTCCGTTTGCATTGTTAATCACTTGCCCGTAGTAGGCGCTGGATGGATCCTGAACCCGCTGGTAGATCTCACCATACATATCTCCCATGCGGTTTCCAACGCGTGCTTCAATGGATATTGCATCTTTGGAGGCCATCTGGTAAATGTTAATGTTCTCTGTGAGCGATACGACCTTACTCCTGTTTTTCGAGAAATTCAAATCCAGGTCCCACCTGAAATCCCCTTTCACAGGGGTGGTATTAAGTGATAGTTCTATTCCGGAATTCTGAATTTCCCCGGCGTTCAGTATCTGCGTATCCCAGCCACTGGCGATTGATACCGGAACGTTGTTCAGAATCTGATTTTTGGTGGTCATGTGGTAGTAACTGAAGTCAAAACCCACGCGGTTGTTCAGGAACTTCCATTCCAGTCCACCCTCCAGCGAGGTGCTGATCTCCGGTTTGATGTTGTAGTTGCGCAATACCCCGGAAGTATTAAATACCGGGTTGCTTCCAATGGGATTCTGCTTGTTATAGGCTTGTGTAAAAGCATACGGACTGGTATCATTACCCCCTTTAGCCGCACTCAGCCTTAGTTTACCATAACTGATCCATGTTGGCAGCGTAAACATCTCGCTGATCAACGCGCTTAAAGAGGCCGATGGATAGAAGTATGAGTTGTCAGTAATGCCCAAGGTTCCGTAATTGACGGGCAGAGTCAGTGCACTTGACCAGTCGTTCCGAGCTGTCACATCCAGATACAGGTAGTTCCGGAAGGAAAGCTGCCCAAAACCATACAAGCTGTTTACCCGTTTACGGGGATTAAATACTTCGGTAACCAATGGAATTGAAGAATTATTCAGGTTGTAAACGCCTGGTGTCAGCAGTTCTGTGGTAAAGCTGGAGATCTGATTGTTGTCGTTGATCCTGGCATTGCCACCCGCATTCAGTGAGAAGCTGAAGTCTTCATTGATCTTCCTGTTGGCACTGAGCAGGAAGTCCAGGTTTGTCTCGGTGTTCTCGATACGTTCCTCGCGGTAAGCACCTCTTGGGTAACGCATGGTACTGAACGAACGACGACGCTCCCTGAGTTCCGTACCATAATCTGTTCCGGCCCGCAGCAGGACATTCAGCCAGTTGGTGATGTCGTACTTTATCGATACATTTCCGATCAGCCGGTGTGCTTCCTGCGCGTTGGTATTCTCGTACAGGTTAAAGTAGGGATTATCGTGATAGTTGTAATTGAAGTTAAACTGCTGCCGGTTTTCCATGCCCTTCACCCAGTAATCTTTAAGGGAATTCAGGTTCACCTGCTGGCCCATCCAGTTGTTTAACAGGTAGATGATGTTTTCGGTGCCATAGCTGATACTCGGGCGGTTGCCGCTATTGCTCAGCACATAGTTCAAACCCGCCTTCACACTGAGCTTCGGCGTCAGCTTATAATCGGAATTAAAGGCGAACGTATTCCGCTTCAGGTCCGTGTTGGGAACAATGCCTTTCTGATATAAATTGGTGTAGGAGAGGCGGAAGCTACCTTTATCATTGGCGCCCGTCAGCGCGATGTTGTTGTTTGTGGTTATACCCGTATCATAGAAGTCTTTCAGGTCGAAAGCATTTACCCAGGGCGTAGGGGTTATGGTGCCCCGTGCGGCCAGGTTGGCTGCAGAGCCCAGAACACCATCGTTAATCAGGTAAATATCCCCGCCACGATAACCGTTGCTGGTCGGAGAATCGAACTGCGGGATCAGCTGCCCGTTGAAGGCCGGACCCCAGCTTTCATCCACACCATCCCGGATTCCCGAACCGAGTCCGTCCACAAACGAAAACTCCCCGTCATTACCCTGGCCATATTTCTTCTGGAAGTCGGGCAACTTTAGCGGGCTTTCCAGCGTGACGCCGGAATTCACACTGATTCCCACCCCTTTGGATCGTCTTCCGGTTTTCGTTGTAACCAGGATTACACCGTTTGCGGCCCTCGAGCCATATAGTGCAGCAGCATTGGCTCCCTTCAGCACGTTCACAGATTCGACATCATCGGGATTGATCAGCGAAGCACCATTGCCATAATCTACTTCCTGGTAGCTGTTTCCAGATGAACCGTAACTCTCATTGCTGATCGGGATACCATCGATGACATAGAGTGGCTGATTGTTGTTGATATTTAAGGACTTATCGCCCCTGATGGTAACCCGTGCAGAACCGCCTACACCGGAAGGACTGCTCATCACGGTGAGACCTGCAACTTTTCCGGCGAGCCCACTTGCGAAATTGGTCTCTCTCGCTTTGTCGAGTTCATCACCCTTAACCTCCTGTGCGGCATAACCCAGCGACTTCTTTTCGCGGGAAATCCCTAAAGCGGTGACCACCACTTCCGTAAGCTGGTTATCTTCTTCTCCAAGTACGATGCGGATGGAAGACTGGCCGTTCACCTGTACTTCCTGAGTTTTAAAACCGATATAACTCACGAGTAATACAGCACTTTCGCTGGGCACCTCCATACGGAACCGGCCGCTGCCGTCTGTAACCGCACCCACTGCACTGCCTTTAACCCGAAGCGATACCCCTGGCATGGCTGCACCTTGTTTGTCTGTAACGGTTCCCGTGATTGGAAAAGCCTTAGACGCCCGCAGCACAACGGTCCCGGAAACGGCATAAATTCCTGCATGGGCGGCAGCGCTTTCTTGAAGTACAAATAAGGGAATGAGGCCTGCGCATAGCCATCTGGTGCGCTTTAGT
>JARKUW010000253.1 GCA_029851965.1 Bacteroidota bacterium
CTGTTATGTACCGGGCATCACCACTGCTCAGGTAGTAGGCTGTACTTGCAACGTCTTCCGGCAGTCCCAGGTGGCCCATGGGTGTTCTCGATAAAACCTTTTGCTTGCGTTCCGGATCGTTGTCCAGTGCCTTGGAGGACATGGCTGTTTTAATGAAACCTGGCGCGATGCAGTTAACCCGTATGCCCAATGGAGACAGCTCCACAGCCATCGCTTTTGTCATACCTTCAATTGCAGATTTTGCTGCGGTATAGGCAATCACTTTCGGTATGCCATACTGGGCAGCCATAGAGCTGATGTTCACGATGGCACCTTCACCTTTTTCAATCATGCCCTTCACCACTTCGCGGCTAATCGCGAAGACAGACAGCACGTTGGTCTGAATAATGTTGTAAAAGTCTGCATCGGTCACCTCCAAAAATTCCTTTTTCAAGTTGATACCTGCGTTGTTGATCAAGATGTCGATCTGGCCATACTCCTGAATAATTTCCCCGATACAGCCGGGAATGGCGTCTAACTGCTGAAGATCAAGTACTTTATATGCGCATAACGGACCAAGTTCTTCAGCGGTTTGCTTCAGCACTTCCTCTTTTCTGCCAATCATAATGGTTTGGATGTTCTCCTTAACTAATCTTTTCGTCATGGCAAGTCCTAAACCTGCCGCCCCTCCGGTAACTATTGCAACTTTTGTTTTCATTCGTTTCGTTTGTTTCCAGGCCACTGGTGATTAATATGTCGACGGCCCGTCGTTATTTGGTTGTTGTTTTATTTTTAGTGTGGATTCCCGAACCATCAACTGCGACTTGAGAATGATCGATTTGGTTAAATCTCCACTGGACTTTTGGTCGACAAGGTTAATCAGTTGCCTTGCAGCAGTCCGGCCCATCTCTTCCCCCGGATAGTTGATCGTCGTGATCATCGGGTCTGACAGGCGGGAGATGATTTCATTGTTGAAGCCCGCAACAGCAATGTCTTCCGGTATGCGCAATCCGGCATCCTTGAACACTTTCATGCAAATGGCGGCCGACATATCGTTTGATACAAAAAGTGCATCCGGGCGGTCCTCCATCTGCAGTATCCGCTGTGCCGCCTCCATCGAGGCCTCTTCTGTCAGCTCCGTTTCCATAACAAGCGTTTCATCATAGGCAATTTTTTTCGCTGCCAGCGCCTGCTGGTAACCAAGCTTCCGTTCCTGATATACGTTACGCATCAGGCTGCCGGTAAGGTGTACGATCCGCCGGCACCCCTGTTCCACCAGATGGCTGGTGATGTCATAGCCGGCTTTCCTGTTGTTGATCATCACTTTATTGAAGTCATCATTTTCGAAGACGCGGTCTACGAAAACCAGTGGTATGTTGTGCCGGGTGTATTCCCGGAAATGATCCAGGTTGCGGGTGTTGGCAGCGAGGTTAACAATAAGGCCGTCCACCCGATTGTTTAACATGGCTTTGGCATACTTGATTTCATTTTGTTCGAGTTCCAGAGATTGGCTGATCAGCATGTCGTATCCGGCACTGTTGATCTCTTTCTCTATGCCCGCGAGCATCGTAGAAATAAAGTAGCTGTTCAGGCGAGGTACAATGACGCCAATCATGTTGGTGCGCTGTTGACGAAGGTTCCTGGCGAAAGTGTTGAACCGGTAGCCCATGTCCTGTGCTGCAGCCATGATCCGCTTTCTGGTTTTCGCATTCACTGCCGGATTATCCTGTAGACCCCTGCTAATTGTTGACGGCGCTAAATTCAGGTGTTCAGCAAGATCATAAATGGTTACAGTTTTGTTGTTGTTCATACCCGGTTTGCCTCGATAAGAACACTAAAGTACTAATTTAATTAAGAAATGCAATCCATTGCATTTCTTAAAAAGCGCCCAGGATCCTTCTCCAGGCACTTATGGGTTTATACCCCGTTGGGTAGATTTTCTGATAATTAATTTGGGTTTTATACTCATAATTTTAGGTTCTATATGAAGGTCTGAAACTTCCATCTCCTGGAAAAACAAGTTCGCTATTGTTTTTCCCATGCTGAAGCTATACTGGTCTATGGTGGTTATCGAGGGGCTGGTGATTTCTGTAAACGGTTCATTGGAATAGCCGCAGACACCAAGTTCATCCGGAACACTGATCCCCATCTGTGTGGCTACCTCCAGAACCCCGAGAGCCGAGAAGTCTGATGTGGAAGCAAAGATCGCGTCTGGCGGGTTCTTCATGCTCAGCAACTTCTTCGTTGCTTCCGCGCTGAGTTCTTTCGTCCAGGCATTTTCACACATCAGTTCCTCGAGTATAGGCAGGCCATGCTTTCTCAAGGCGGCTAAATAACCTTCTTTACGCTGACGGAAAATGTCCAGGTTCTGCGGTCCTTCCAGTAGCGCGATCCGGCGGTAACCCTGCGTGATTAAATGTGTTACTGCTTCGTTGGTTGCACGCTCGTTGTCATTTATGACCTTGAAGGTCTCCAGTTCTTCAACAACCCGGTCGAACTGGATTAGCCTGATCTGGTGGTCAAGCACCTGCTGGAGGTGATCATGACTTCCGGGTTCGGCAGCGATGGATATGATGATGCAGTTTACGTGTTGGTTGATCAGGGCATTTACGCAATCTACTTCCCGGGAGTGAAGTTCGTTTGACTGGCAGATGATCAGGTTGTATCCCTTATTGTAGGTGATGTCTTCCAACCCGGCAATGATATTTGAAAAATAGCCCTGGTTAATCCTGGGCACGACCACACCAATGGTTGGGTTGCTGCCTTTACGCAGATTGGATGCCATGGCATTTTGCTGATAGTTCATTTCAGCCGCAGTTTTCAGGATCAGGGCTTTTGTTGCAGGATTTACTTTACTGCTGTGATTTAATGCCCGGGATACCGAAGAGGCCGCTATATTTAACTTCTTTGCTATATCATAGATAGTTGTTCTCTTTTGGTGCGTCTTCATGAACGTAAAAATGCAAAAATAATTTGGCAATCGATTGCAAACTTAAAATATTAAACACTAAATTCGTTTTCCGTTATCCAAAATTAAACTCAAACGGAATACTTCTTTCAATATGTTACTACTAGGAATAGATATAGGCACTTCCTCCATTAAGGTCTCTGTTGTAGATGCCGCCAACCAGCAAGTCGTCATTTCAGGTCAATATCCGGAACAAGAAAGCGAGATTATTGCGAAAAATGCCGGCTGGGCAGAACAATCTCCCAATATGTGGTGGGATCATGTGCAACAAGCGTTTGCAATTTGCAGAAAGAATGGAAATTTTGACCCGCGGGATATCAGTTCCATAGGTATAGCTTATCAGATGCATGGTCTGGTGCTTGTGGATAAAGATCAGAATGTGCTGCGCGACAGCATCATCTGGTGTGACAGCCGTGCCGTCGGGATTGGTAATGAAGCCTTTGAAACGCTGGGACATGAGTTTTGCCTTTCTCATTTGTTAAACTCTCCAGGGAACTTTACAGCGTCCAAACTCGCCTGGGTGAAGCAAAACGAGCCCGATATTTATTCCCGTATCGATAAGATGATGCTGCCCGGCGATTTCATCGCGATGAAACTGACCTCGCAAATCACCACCAGCATTTCCGCCTTATCGGAAGGCATTTTATGGGACTTTCAAACGAACAGCGTCTCCGCAGAACTTATGGAGCTTTACGGTATCGATTCTGCGCTGATCCCGGAAATTAAACCAGTTTTCTCGGAGCATGGCCGTGTTACCGCGTCCGTTGCGGAGCTGTTGGGCCTTAAGGAAGGCACACCAGTAGCTTACAAAGCCGGCGATCAGCCCAACAATGCGCTTTCTTTAAACGTGCTTCAGCCAGGTGAGATTGCGGCAACTGCCGGAACATCCGGAGTAATCTATGGTGTTAGCGACCAGCTTGCATATGATCCACAATCCAGGGTAAACACTTTCGCCCATGTCAATCACACTGAAGAAGATAAGCGATTGGGAGTACTGCTTTGTATCAACGGAACAGGAAGTCTGAACCGTTGGGCCAAGAATGTTTTCGGTTCTTCCATCAGCTATACAGAGATGAACGATGCGGCCAGAAAAGTGCCGGTAGGTGCTGCAGGGCTGCGTATACTTCCTTTTGGCAATGGTGCAGAACGCATGTTGAACAACGGGCTTATCGGCGCACATATTCAAGATATTGATTTAAACGTACACCATCAGGGGCATGTTTTCCGCGCCGTACAAGAGGGTATTGCCTTTTCTTTCCGCTACGGCCTCGACATTATGCGGTCAAATGGGTTGAATCCGCGTGTGATCCGTGCAGGAAAAGCCAACCTGTTTTTGAGTGACCTCTTTCTGGAGACCTTCGTGAATTGTACCGGTGTACCGGTAGAGTTGTATCAGAATGATGGAAGTGTGGGCGCAGCACTTGGCTCTGGTATTGGTGCCGGAATTTTCGCTGCTGCTTCTGAGGCTTTCCAGAATATCCGCCCGATGCAGCTCGTAGAACCAACGCAGGTTGACGCGTATGAGCCGATCTATCAAAGTTGGCTGACCTTTTTAAATAAACAAGATTAATCTAAGATAAACAACTATAAATTATGGCAAATGTAATTACAGGAGAAAAAGAATTCTTCAAGGGAATTGGGCAGGTGAAGTTCGAAGGACTGGAGTCAGATAATCCGCTGGCATTCCGCTGGTATGATGAAAATAGAGTCATTGCGGGTAAGACGATGAAGGAACATCTTCGCTTTGCGGGTGCATACTGGCATTCATTCGTTGCCACTGGTGGTGATCCCTTCGGTGAGGCAACGATCAATCACCCCTGGGATGAAAAATCGGATGCCGTTGAGCGTGCAAAAGATAAGATGGATGCGGCTTTCGAATTCCTAACCAAAATGAATCTTCCTTTCTACTGCTTTCACGATGTGGATGTTGTTGATTTTACCAATGATGTTGCCGATAACGAAAGACGGTTGCAGACTATGGTGGAATATGCCAAACAAAAGCAAGCAGAAAGCGGTGTCAAACTACTTTGGGGAACAGCTAACTTATTTTCGCACCGCAGATATATGAACGGCGCGTCAACAAACCCGAACTTTCACGTGTTGGCACACGGTGCTGCACAAGTGAAATCTGCACTGGATGCAACAATTGCACTGGGTGGTGAAAACTATGTGTTCTGGGGTGGTCGTGAAGGTTACATGAGCCTTTTGAACACCAACATGAAACGCGAGCAGGAGCATTTGGCTAAATTCTTACATGCTTCAAAAGACTATGCACGTAAACAAGGCTTTAAGGGAACATTCTTCATTGAGCCTAAGCCATGTGAACCAACAAAACACCAATATGACTACGATGCAGCAACAGTAATTTCCTTCCTACGTCAGTATGACCTTTTGGAAGATTTTAAATTGAACCTCGAGGTAAACCATGCAACTCTGGCTGGCCACACATTCGCACATGAAGTTCAGGTTGCCGCTGATGCAGGCTTATTGGGCTCCATGGATGCCAACCGTGGTGACGTACAAAACGGATGGGATACCGACCAGTTTCCGAACAACATCACTGAAGTTACAGAAGCCATGCTGATCGTGTTGGAAAACAATGGTCTTCAAGGTGGTGGTATTAACTTCGACGCGAAAATCAGAAGAAACTCGACAGACCAGGCTGATTTATTTTACGCACATATTGGTGGAATGGACACATTTGCACGTGCCCTGGTAACTGCAGACAACATTCTACAAAAATCAGATTACAAAAAGATCCGTACCGACAGATACGCTTCTTACGATTCAGGAGCAGGAAAGGATTTTGAAGATGGTAAATTGACCCTGGAAGATTTAAGGAACTATGCGGTAGAACAAGGCGAACCTGAAACCATCAGTGGGCAACAGGAACTGCTTGAAAACATTGTCAACAGGTATATTTAACCAATATATAATCATATAACTTACATGAATTCATTAGGAACTTACGACTACGTCGTTTTTCTTGTCTACTTCGTCATCGTAGCCTCTTATGGCTACTGGGTGTATCACAAGAAAAAATCAGATGCGGAAAACTCTAAAGACTTTTTTCTTGCTAAAGATTCATTAACATGGTGGGCCATCGGGGCATCGCTAATCGCCTCGAACATCTCTGCTGAGCAGTTTATCGGTATGAGCGGCTCGGGCTTTACCATGGGGCTGGCCATTGCCACTTATGAATGGATGGCGGCGGTAACGTTGGTCATCGTGGCCGTATTCTTTATTCCGGTATACCTGAAGAACAAGATTTATACCATGCCTCAGTTTCTGGGGCAGCGGTACAACAGTACGGTAGCGATGATTATGGCCATTTTCTGGCTGCTGTTATACGTAGTCGTGAATCTGACTTCGATTCTGTATCTGGGTGCGCTTGCTATCAACAGTATTTCCGGGATAAACATCACCGCATGTATGTATATCCTTGCTGTGTTTGCAGTTCTGATCACCCTGGGCGGGATGAAAGTAATTGGATATACGGACGTAATTCAGGTGTTCTTTTTAATTCTTGGCGGGTTGGCAACAACCTACCTGGCCCTACAACTGGTTGCTACACATTTTGGCAGTTCAGGCGTTTTAAACGGACTTCAATTGGTTACCGAGAAAGCCTCCGACCATTTCCATATGATCTTCAAGAAGGAAGATCCACACTACATGGACCTTCCGGGCTTAACAGTGCTGATCGGTGGTATGTGGATCGTGAACCTGAACTACTGGGGTTGTAATCAATACATCACGCAAAGAGCGCTTGGTGCAAGCTTACCGACTGCAAGAGCCGGTTTATTGTTTGCCGCTTTCTTAAAGTTGCTTATGCCGTTAATCGTTGTGGTTCCTGGTATCGCCGCTTATGTGTTGTATAAGGAGGGATTTGGAAACTTTCACGATGCCATGCAGAAAGACGGATCGCTAAATGCAGATTCTGCGTATCCAGTGTTGCTTAACCTGTTGCCTGAAGGCTTAAAAGGAGTATCCTTCGCCGCATTGGCAGCTGCAATTGTTGCCTCCCTTGCCGGGAAGGCGAACAGTATCGCCACGATCTTTACACTTGACATTTACAAGAAAGTGATTAACAAAGAAGCGGATGAGAACAAGCAAGTTGTTATCGGTCGTATTACCGTAATTGCCGCGATGGTTATTGCGATTGTGATTGCACCTCACCTGGGAATGGATAAAAAAGGAGGGTTCCAGTTTATTCAGGAATATACCGGTTTTGTTTCCCCGGGGATCTTTGCGATGTTTATTCTGGGTTTCTTCTGGAAAAAAACGACTTCAAATGCAGCCTTGTTTGCGACGATTGGTGGGTTCCTGCTTTCCGTATTCTTCAAGGTATTACCAAACTTTGCGAATCTGGAGTGGCTTAGTCCTTTCGGTTTTTCAAAGCTGGTGGAACAGGCAGATGGCAGTATGCTGTACGAAATTCCTTTCCTTGACAGAATGGGTATTGTCTTTGTTGTCTGTATCCTCACCATGTGGATCATCAGTACAATTGAAGGACGAAAAGGCCCGAATCCTAAAGGTCTTGAGATTGACAGCAGCATGTTTAAAACCAGTAAAGGTTTCGCTGCAGGTTCATTGATTATTTTGGGAATTATTGTTGCCCTTTACACCATCTTCTGGTAGTCGTAAACCAAATAATATTCCTTAAGGCCGCGCCAATTAATTGGTGCGGCCTTTTTGTTGTAGTGCATTTTTCTAAGGGACGATGTGCCAGCTCTGGAAAGCCCGCGCAGGGTTGCTAAATGCGGTTTAAAAAAATTGCAAGCAGCGCCCTAAAGACGGTTGCTCAATGGCAGCGTCGGTGTTGGTAAACAAGGAAGCAATGTTGTTTGACAATGCATCAGAACAACTCGCCCGGTTTCCTGCCGGAAAATTCCGCCTCCAGCGTTAACAGCTTTTGCTTGCGCCATATGCCACCACCGTAGCCTGTCATCTCTCCGTTGGAACCGATTACCCGGTGGCATGGAATGATGATCGAAATACGGTTCATGCCATTGGCCATAGCCACGGCGCGAATCGCCGGAAGATTGCCAAGGGCAATTGCCTGTTGTTTGTAGGAGCGCATGGAGCCATAAGGGATGTTCCTGAGCTCTGCCCATACGCGGTTCTGGAACTCAGTTCCCGGGGTAAACAGGGGCACATCGAAAGATTTCCGCGTTCCGCTGAAATACGCTGCAAGTTCCGCAGACAGTTGTGTAAAATGCGGATTGTCGCCCTGAACGATGGTTGCGTTCAGTACCCTGGCCAGGGTTTTAAGCTCGGTCTCGAGCATTTTGCGGTCTGTAAACTCCAGGAGGCAAATGCCTTGCTGCGTAGCACAGGCCAGCATAGGACCCAGTGGGGTTTCCATTCGCGTCATATCAATAGTCTGCTGCATCTTACTCTTCGAGGGTGAGACACCAAAAACAGACTTGAAAGAATCGCTGAAGCCACTCAGAGACTCATATCCGGAATCAAAGGCAACTTCAGTAACGCTGTCACCGGCCTGAATTTTCTTAAAGGCCGAGTTAATCCTGAATATGCGTTGATACGCCTGGAAGGTAATTCCATGGTGCTTTAAAAACCACCTGCGGATCTTGCTGGGTTCTATTCCCCGCTTAACGAGGTCGTAGTCTTTGAACTTCAGCGCAGGGTTTGCACTGAGTTCCTGTAGAACATTAGAAACGTAGGCAGGCGTTTCTTCTGCATCCATCAGTGGGCTGCATATTTTACAGGGTCTGTAACCATGGAGCATGGCTTCCTTCGCCGTGGTAAAAAAAGCTACGTTTTCCTTCTTTGGCTTACGTGCCGTGCAGGTCGGCTTGCAAAATATGCCGGTGGTCTTCACGGCAGTGTAGAACAGGCCGTTATATGCCGGATCTTTATCCAGAATCGCCTGGTACTTCATGTCGTCGTTCAGCTCTTGTGCAATCATTGTCAATGTCTATAGAACAAATGTATCGTTCCCAGATAGGTACTGCAACCGGAAATTGAACAACCAATTCACTTTAAAGATCGTTTGTTGAACCAAATACGCTGCCGGATGTTATTAAGGGTAAGAACTAAATGTAAACATCATGGAAAGAACAGAAAACGAAAAGTTACTGGCAGAAATTGAACACCAGGAGAGCTCATCCATATTGGGTGGAATGGAAGAGGAATACGAGCGGCTTGAAAATGAGGGTTTTATCACGATTAACAGATCGGCTGCCCAGCACTCGGCAACAATAACGGAGGCGGGCAGGGTTCATCTGGAACAGCTTCGCCGGTCGGTTTAGGTTTATACGCGCGTATTAATACGTTTAAGGCTATAGATCAGCAATGACATTACTTCAGCACTGGACCTAAGCTCGTTATATATACTGTTTATTTCATTAAAATAAACAAAAAATAATGGAGGCTGTAGTATAGGGGAAGATTAAGAAATTAACTAAACGCTTATTTCACTTTAAATTATCGGAGGAAAAAACATGGCACTACAAGACAATCCACAACACAAAGAAGGCCCGGTTGCCAGAGCGATCGAAGAGCAAACGGCAAAGTTACCATCAGATCTGTTCTTATGGGCAGCACTTGGCTCTATGGGCGTTTCATTAACTTTAAAATTAATGGGGCAGAAACACACCGCGCTATTTGTGGGACAATGGGCAGCTCCATTTTTGCTACTCGGATTATACAATAAAGTTGTAAAAACCGAAGGACACGACCAGAACAGCTAAAATCAACAATCAACATAAACCAAGAATATGTTTTATCACGCAAAGGAACTACAATTTAATGCACGGGTATCCGCACCGGACCCAAGATTTGCCCGAATACTACTAGAACAGTTCGGAGGCCAAAACGGTGAGCTTAAAGCAGCAATGCAATATTTCACTCAAGCTTTTACTTGTAAGCAGCCGTTTCCGGATAAATATGATATGTTGATGGATATCGCTACTGAAGAGTTCAGCCACCTTGAAATTGTTGGCGCAACGATCCAGATGCTTCTTAAAGGAATCAATGGTGAGTTAAAAGATGCATCAGAGCAGGACGAGATCTCTACACTACTTGGTGGTAAAGCCGAGAAAGAAGGATATATCCATGAAGCTATGGTAAACCCGCACTTTTATGCGGTTAGCGGTGGCGGACCGACACTGACCGATTCAAATGGTATTCCGTGGACTTCCGCTTACGTTAATGCGAACGGCGATCCAACGGTTGATATGCGTTCGAATATGGCTGCAGAATCCAGGGCTAAGATCACCTATGAATATCTGATGAAGTATACGGATGATCCTTATGTCAGAGAAACCTTGCGTTTTTTGATGACGAGAGAGGTTGCGCATTATCAGATGTTTGAGGCTGCATTGAACACCATTCAGCCAAACTTCCCTCCGGGTGTACTGCAAAGCGACCCGCGTTACAGCAATACCTATTTCAATATGTCCGCTGGCGAATCCGTCAGAGGTCCATGGAACGAAGGTGTAAGCAGCCAGCTTGGAGAAGAGTGGCAGTATGTGGAGAAACCTCTGGAAACAGTGGTTGAAACAGAAGGTCTTACCAAGCTGGAGCCGCAAGGTACAGAGCGTACGGATGCAAAAGTTAAAGCGGCAGACAAAGCGCTGGCAAAAGAACGTACTGCAGAAATAAAGGCTGCGACTCCTAAAGGTGGCGCACAATGGAGTACTTACTAACTATAGCTCAGCTTAAATAAAACGGAGATCCCACATGTTGGGATCTCTTTGTTTTTAACGGGTTTATTTATGATCGTAAATTATACAGAAGCCGGATGGCAAATCATTACACAGCGCGCACATGGGCTGCTGGCCGCTCAGATCTGCGCACGCTGGAAGAAGGAGAATCAGCCGCTGCGTTGGATGGAAACTCTGATCGCAACCGCGGAACATGATGATGTGTACAACGAATTTGAGAATGAGGACCTGCTGAATGAAAACGGTGGCCCCGTCAACTATAAGATGACTGCTTTTCGACGGAGCGATGCGGAGAAGCTTCTGGACATGGCCATCACAAAGGGGCGGTATGTGGCACTGCTCATCGCAAAGCACATCAGCTTTGTGCATGGGGAAGATCCGGAAGGGAAGGTCTTCTGTGCCGAAATCAAGAAGAATGAACCACGCTGGCTTCGGGAGGCTAAGACCACAAAAGAGGAAGTAAATGCATCTTACGAACTGCTCGAGTTCTGTGATGCACTCTCACTATTAATCTGCCAGGGTATGATACAGCCAGAGCAGCGTAAAATTGAGATCAGCAATGGGCCAGACGGAAAACCCTATTCACTTTATTCCGGTGTGCATAACGAGCTAATTGTAGCCGACTGGCCTTTTGAAGTTCCTGAATTCAAGGTTAGCTATGAGTCCAGGCTGGTTAAACAGCTGGCTTTCCCGGATGTAAAAACATTCCGGACAGCATTTTTCGACACGGAGGTGAATTTGCATGAAATCAATTTTAAACAGCGCTAAGTGGAAAGGGACGAACAATGCTACCTTGGATAAATAAAGGCTTTTGATGGAAAAGTGTATTTTACGGCTAGCATTTCTCTTACTTATAACAGCTGGTTTATATCAGGGACCATTGCTTGCACAAGCGTCTGCTTTATCTGTTAAGGTTGCGAGAACGGCAACAACCGGAACGTGGGACAAAGTGCCAGCCATCTTTTTACAGGGGCTCGACGCCATGTGGAGCCGAACTGCTGATCGAGTTTACTTCAAAGTCATGCGCCGCCACCTTGACGCTCCTGGGGACAAAGACGGCAATCCTGGTTTTCCGTTGTTAACCTTATATCAGGTAACCGGACAACCGAAATACTTTGAAGCAGCCACTGCTTTATGGAATCAACTACAGCTTCAACAAGCTGATAAAAACAAGAAACTTTACTTAGCTGCCCCCTTTGCGGCAGCCTATGGCACGCAGATACACGACCGGAAGGTATTTGACCGCATTACTGAACAGTTTATTTCCGCGGAAGATCAGATCCAATCTCCGGAATATGGTATGGCGCTTGTTGATGCGCTCATGTTTTTTCCTGAAAACCATGCAGGCAGGAAGAAGCTTATTCCAATCCTGCACCGCGTTGTAGCGCACATTGAAAAACAGCAGGATTCTGCAACAGGTCTGTCGGCTGGCACCGATGTTGCCGCTGCCAGTATGCACGTTTATACGATCGGTAAAGCGTTGCGCCTTGGTTATTTACCCAGCCAAAAACTTGCTGTTGCGAAACACGAGTATTCGGGTATGATACGGTCCTTCATCAATGAAGGAAATAATGGGCAGGTTGTGGTCAAAGGGAAGGCGCGTCGGCTCAATGATCCGGAGGATATCGGTGCGTTGTTATTGGCCGCAAATGAGATGGAACTTGCTGCATTGCCGAAGCCGGGAAAAGGACGCGTTGTTCTGCTGGATTCGTGGTTTAACAATGAAATCAAAAAGGACCAGAGCGACAGTCTTGTGCGATGGCATTACAAATGGGCGGAGCACGCCGACGGTGGTTTTTCCTTCTGGGGCGGCCAGTTTGAAGCGGCAGGATTTCAGCTCAGGACCTTATACAACAAGCCCAGTGCATCAAATCTGAAAGATGCTGCCGTGTACATTATCGTCGACCCCGATAGTAAAAAGGAAAATAGCCGGCCCAATTATATTGATGCCGCTGACGTGGAGGAGATCAGGAGTTGGGTTAAATCCGGCGGAGTATTGGTGTTGATGGGTAATGATACTGCGAATGTAGAGCATGAGCATTTCAACAAGCTTGCCGCTGCGCTTGGTATTCCCTTTTATGAAAACAGTAAAGGCAAAGTGCTGAACGACAGGTTCGAGATGGGCAGGATAGACGTTGAGCCCGGGAACACTATTTTTAAGCAGACGGGTCCCATCTTTATCAAGGAGTTCAGCAGCATCGATGTGTCTGCCGGAGCGACCCCTGCCTTGAAGGACAGAGATGGCAACGTGGTTGTGGCCACTTGCAGATATGGAAGCGGTGTAGTTTTGGCGGTGGGTGATCCTTGGTTGTACAATGAATATGTAGATGGGAGAAGACTTCCTGCGGAATATGATAATTTCAAAGCAGGAGCAGACCTGATCAGGTGGATTGCCAGCCAGGCGCCGCGAATAAAGAATTAAAAGACAGCAATACCCGTACTCAACTAAGCGGTTCTGATCGCAACAGATTTGTTATTTAATCCCATTATTGTCTGGTCAGGCCGGATAATCTTAAAAAAATGCATAATTTGGGAATCCGTAGGTGTACGTACATCCGGGAAAGAAAATTCGCTTTTCTTGCCAACAACTAAATATAACTTATGAAAACGATTCAAGCTGTACATTCTGACGACTTTGTCTCTTATACTACTGCAAAAATCAGGGAAAGGTTCCTCTTGGCGGACCTGAAAGAAGAAGGCAAAGCTCATTTTGCTTATGCCCACTACGATCGGATGATCACCGGATTGGTTCATCCGCTAACCACACCAGTTGCCCTCGGCAACTACGAGATTCTACGTGCTGATTATTTCCTCGAAAGGCGGGAAATGGGCATTATCAATGTAGGAGGATCCGGCCGGATTGAAGCAGACGGAAATACTTACGAGCTGAACAGGCTGGATGCTTTATACCTGGGTAAAGGAGTGAAGGATGTGACGTTCAGCAGCCTGGAGGAAAATAACCCTGCCTTATTCTATTGCTTGTCGGCACCTGCACACCAGTCTTTACCGATTTCATTCCTCGCGCATGAAGATGCATTTTCGGCACAGATGGGTAGTCCGGAAACCTCGAATGAACGCAGGATTGTACGTTACATCCACAAAGATGGTATTCAAAGCTGCCAGCTGGTGATGGGATTGACGATCTTATCTACTGGAAGCATCTGGAACACCATTCCGCCACATACCCACGGCCGCAGGATGGAAGTTTATTTCTATTTTGATGTCGCTGACGATCAGCGTGTGTTCCATTATATGGGTGAGCCCCAGGAAACCCGCCACATTGTGGTGGCGAACCATCAGGCGGTCCTTTCCCCGCCCTGGAGTATACATGCCGGCGGAGGCACACGCAACTATAGCTTTATCTGGGGTATGGCGGGTGAAAATATTGACTATGCGGATATGGATACCATTCCGGTAACAGAGATCAGATAAGGTACCATCAAAAACTATATACATTAAATGGAAGATAATTTTTCTTTAGCCGGTAAGGTAATCGTTGTTACCGGCGGGACGGGAATTCTTGGGAATTCCTTCGTCAATGCAGTTGTTGAAGCAGGTGGGGCAGTCGGCATTTTGGGCAGGAACGCTGCGGTTGCTCAGGAGCGTGCAGACGCTATAAATCAGGCTGGCGGTCAGGCCATCGCACTAGTTGCCGATGTGCTGGATGAGGAGCAGTTGCTCCACTGCCGGACACAGGTACTGGAGAAATTCGGAAAGATCGATGGTTTGGTAAACGCTGCGGGTGGGAATCAGCCTGAAGGCGTCCTGATGCCGAATGAAGATCTTTTTAAGATGAGCCTTTCGGGAATGAAGAAGGTGATGGATCTCAACTTGTGGGGGACCATCATACCTACTCAAATTTTTGGAGAAAGCATAGCCGAGACCGGCAAGGGGAGTATAGTGAATATCTCCTCGATGAATTCAAAACGTGCCATTAGCCGCGTCCTGGGCTATAACCTCGGCAAAGCGGGTGTAGATTACTACAATCAGTGGTTTGCTGTGGAACTTGCGAACCGTTATGGAGATTCCATAAGGATGAATGCAATTGCACCAGGGTTTTTCCTGACCGAACAAAACCGTAATCTGCTTACCGTACCAAAAGGAGGTTACACCGAGCGGGGCAATCTCGTCATCCAGCATACCCCATTCAAGCGATTTGGGGATCCCGATGAGCTTAAAGGTGCTTTGGTGTGGCTGCTTAGTGATGCATCGAGGTTTGTGACCGGTACAATGATTTGTGTTGATGGCGGCTTCTCAGTATATGGAGGCGTTTAATTAACTAGAATAATAGAAGTGAAAAAATTTATAGACGAAAATTTCTTATTGACGAATAAGACGGCGGAAACATTATATCACGAGTACGCCAGGAAAATGCCTGTTATCGACTACCACTGTCACCTGCCTGCCGATCAGATTGCGAACGACAGGAACTTTGAGAATTTAACTCAGGCTTGGTTGTATGGTGACCATTATAAGTGGCGTGCCATGCGCGCCAATGGCGTTTCTGAAGATTACATCACTGGAAACAGGAGCGACTGGGAGAAGTTTGAGAAGTGGGCAGAAACGGTTCCCTATACACTGCGGAACCCTTTGTACCACTGGACCCATCTGGAGTTGCAGCGTTATTTCGATATCCATGAAATCTTATCACCGACTACGGCGCGAAAGATATATGATGAATGTACTGCAAAGTTGCAGACTCCAGAATATTCCGTCAGAGGGTTGATTCGAAAGATGAATGTAACTACAATCGCGACGACCGATGATCCGCTAGACAGCCTAGAATACCACAGGCAAATTAAGGAGGATGGATTTGAGGTGAATATACTTCCCGCATTCCGCCCGGATAAGGCCATGGATGCGGATGATCTTCCGGGTTTGCTCAATTATATTGCGCGGCTTGAAAAGCTTCGTGGTGTCCAGATAGCGAATTTTGAAGGGTACTTATCAGCGCTAAAAGCCAGACATGATTTCTTTGCGGAGCAGGGCTGTGTTGTGTCTGACCATGGATTGGAGCACATCTATGCCGAGCCTTACACCGAGCAGGAGATTGGGACAATTTTCGGGAAGATCAAAGCCGGTGAAAGTATATGCGCAACCGAAGTGCTGAAGTTTAAATCCGCGATGCTTTTTCAATTTGCAATTTGGGATCACGAGAAAGGCTGGGTACAGCAATATCACCTTGGCGCGTTAAGAAATAACAACTCAAGGCTTTTGAACGAACTTGGCCCGGACACAGGACTGGACTCCATTGGCGACTTCGCGCAGGGCAAGGCCTTAAGCCGTTTCTTAAACCGCCTGGATAGCAGCAATCAGTTGGCTAAAACCATTCTTTATAACCTTAATCCGGCAGATAATGAACTGATGGCGGGTATGATTGGAAATTTCAATGACGGTACGGTTGCCGGAAAGATGCAATTTGGGTCGGCATGGTGGTTTCTGGATCAGAAAGACGGCATGAAAAAGCAAATTAACGCATTGTCAAACATCGGCCTCCTCAGCAGGTTTGTGGGAATGCTGACCGACTCACGGAGTTTTCTCTCCTTCCCACGTCATGAATATTTCAGACGCTTGTTGTGCAACCTTTTTGGTGAAGACATTGAGAATGGGGAGCTGCCTGAAGATTTAGAGTGGACGGGCAAAGTGATACAGGACATTTGTTACAATAACGCAAAAACATATTTCAAATTTTAGTATGAAAAAAATTTTAAGCTTCGGAGAGCTATTATTAAGGATATGCCCGGATGCAGAAGGCAGCTGGCTGAACAACAACAGTCTGCCATTTTATGTTGGGGGTGCAGAACTCAATGTAGCCACCGCGCTCGCTTTGTGGAAGGTTCCATCTGCGTACCTGACCGCGTTGCCCGACAATCTGATTACCAGGCAGCTGATGGACTATGTAGAGGCCCGTGGCATTGATACATCGGCTTTCCAACTGCTTGGAGACCGTGTTGGCCTGTACTACTTACATAAAGGGAAGGATCTGAAAAATGCCGGCGTCATTTACGACCGTGCACATTCTTCTTTTTCTACCTTAAAACCCGGTGTTGTAAACTGGGATGAAATTTTCAAAGATGTTAGCTGGTTCCACTTCAGTGCAATTTGTCCGGCGTTGACACAAGATGTGGCCGATGTTTGTGAGGAGGCATTGAAGGCTGCTGCGGAAAGAAACATAACGATCTCGCTGGATCTGAATTACAGGGAGAAGCTGTGGAAATATGGAAAAGATCCGGTATCGGTCATGCCCGCCTTGGCAAAATATTGCACTGTAATTATGGGTAATATATGGGCTGCAGAAAAGATGCTTGGCATAGCAATCGATGAGGAACTAATCCGCGAACGCGATAAGCCCGGACTTTTGAAGCAGGGGGAGAAGACCTCTTTGGAATTACTTAAGCAATTTCCAAACTGCAGGGTCGTTGCGAATACGTTCCGTTTCGATGAAAACAAAGGCATACGCTACTACACAACATTGTATACCGAGGGCAAGATGCACGTTTCGACCGACTACACGGCTGAAAAGATCCTGGACAAGGTAGGTAGCGGTGACTGCTTCATGGCGGGTTTAATCTATGGGTTTTATCTGAAGAAAGAAGCGCCGGAAATTCTCGAGTTTGCAACCGCGGCAGCTTACAGTAAGCTGTTCATAGAAAGCGATGCTACAAATATTGGCGTTGACGAGATAAAGACACATTTAAACTGAAAATCAAACCATATACTGATGAAAACTAAAGAAGCCGCACTAAACGCAATTACCGCTCAGGGAATATTGCCCCTATTTTTCTATGAAGATGCGGAAGTAAGTCTTGAGACGATCCGGACGTTGTATAAAGCGGGAATACGCGTGTTGGAGTACACCAACCGTGGAAAACAGGCGTTAGAGAACTTCCGATACATTATCCATGCGCTTGAGTCTGAGATGCATGATTTGCATCTGGGTATCGGAACCATCAAAAATGAGGAAGAAGCAAGAGCCTTTATTGGAGCTGGTGCACATTTTATTGTCTGCCCTGTGGTAGATCCTGAAGTTGGACGCATTGCCCATGATGCGGGTTTGCTCTGGATCCCTGGCTGTTTCACGCCTACGGAGATCAATCTTGCACACCAGAATAACGCTGGCTTAATCAAGCTATTTCCTGCAAATCTGCTTGGTCCCTCGTATCTGTCTTCTATAAAGGATTTGTTTCCTGGTCAGCTGTTTATTCCGACAGGTGGGGTGGAAATTGAAGCCGGTAATATTAGGGAATGGTTTAAATCCGGTGTCTGCGCCGTTGGTATGGGAAGTAAGCTCGTGAGTAAAGAAATTTTGAAGACTAAGAATTATCCAGAATTGGATGCGCTGACCAGAAAAGCGATTGACCTGGTACAGGCAAACAGATCATAGCAGCGGTACTTTTCCGGCTGTTATTTACAAAAAACCAAATATAATGAGAGATCGGAAGAGCA
>JARKUW010000271.1 GCA_029851965.1 Bacteroidota bacterium
GGTTCAACCGCAAAGCCATTCACCTATGCTGTCGCGATAGAAAATGGCTACTCCCCTTGTTATACCGTTCCGAATGAACCGGTAACTATTGAAGTGCCGGGAAGTCCGGCATGGACCCCGCGTTCATCCGGCGCACCACTCCCAGGAACCATCACCTTACAGAAGGCACTTGCCTTTTCACAAAATTACATCACGGCTTTTCTGATGAAACAGGTGGGTCCAACGGCAGTTGCCACCCTGACTAAAAAAATGGGCATCACCACCAATGTGCCGGAATACCCTTCGATTGCCTTAGGTGTATTCGATGCTTCCATTTACGACATGGTCGGCGCATACAGCGTCTTTGCCAATAAAGGCGTATGGACAGAACCGACATACATCATGCGTATTGAAGACAAAAACGGGGTGGTGCTGTTCAGCAAGACCCCACAGGTTAAAGTCGTCATGAACGAGGAAGTTGCTTACGTGATGACACGTATGCTCGAAGGTGTTGTTCAAAACGGAACGGGTTCCCGCCTGGCCTGGAAATATGGCATCAGAACCCCGGTCGGTGGAAAAACTGGTACCACGCAAAACAACTCTGATGGATGGTTCATGGCCGTTACGCCGCAACTTGTTGCGGGCGTGTGGACCGGTTGTGAGGATCGTGCTTTCCACTTCCCGACCACCAACCTTGGTGAAGGAGCCAATACAGCACTGCCAATATTCGCCGGATTTATGAAGCGGGTATATGCAAATCCAAGTCTTAAAATCAGCAAAGGCGATTTTGAAGCACCAAAAACACCACGTACCATAGAGTTTGATTGCAATCAGTATCAACAACAAGAGCAGGGAAAAACGGAATTAGACGAGAAGCTAGGGTTTTAAGACAATGAGTGCTTTTGATTACAAGACGGCATTAAATGATATACCCCACCGCCCCGGGGTTTACCAGTACTGGGATGCCGAGGGTACACTGATCTATATCGGGAAAGCAAAAGACCTGCGCAACCGCGTAGGCTCTTATTTCAACTCGGACACCCAGCTCAATGGCAAAACACGGGTACTGGTTTCCAAAATCCGCAAGATCACCTTTACGATCGTCGATACCGAGATTGATGCCTGGCTGCTGGAAAACAGCCTCATCAAAAGGCACCAGCCACGGTACAACATCATGCTGAAGGATGATAAGACCTATCCCTGGATCATCATTAAAAAAGAAGAGTTTCCAAGAATATACTGGACGCGTAAAATGGTAAAGGATGGCTCTACCTACTTTGGCCCTTACGCCTCTGTAGGCATGATGCATACCATCCTGGATCTGATCAAGGAAACGTATACGCTGCGAACCTGCAACCTTCCCTTAACCATTCCCAATATTGAAGCGGGCAAGTTCAAGGTTTGCCTGGAATACCAGATCGGAAACTGTAAAGGACCCTGCCAGGCGTATCAGTCGCGGGAGGATTACGACAAGAATATTGAGGAGATCAAAGACATTCTGAACGGTAAGATCGGTAATGTCATCCGTGATGTGAAGCAGATCATTAAGACTGCTGTGGAGGAACTGAACTTTGAATATGCCCACCAGTACCAGAAGAAGCTGATGGTACTGGAAAAATACCAGAGTAAATCCACTGTGGTGAACAGCTCGATAACAAACATTGACGTAGTCAGTATTGCTTCTGATGAACGCTATGCTTTCGTGAACTATCTGAAGATCATGAACGGCAGCATCATCCAGGCGCAGACCATAGAAATAAAAAAGCGTCTCGATGAGACAGATGAAGAACTTCTTACCATCGCCATCACGGAATTCCGGACCAAGTTTAACAGTACCTCCCGGGAGGTGATTGTTCCTTTCGAGATCTCCATATCAGATCCGGGACTCCGGTTCACCGTTCCGAAGCTGGGCGAAAAGAAAAGCCTCCTGGAACTCTCTCAGAAAAACGTAATGTTTTTCAAGCGGGAGAAGTTAAACCAGTATGAGAAGCTTAATCCAGACCTGCGTACAGACCGCATCCTCACGCAGATGCAGAAGGATCTAAGGTTAACGCAATTGCCAAGGCACATCGAGTGTTTTGACAACTCCAATTTTCAGGGCAAGTATCCCGTTTCTGCAATCGTCGTCTTTAAGGATGCCAAGCCTTCCAAAAAAGACTACCGCCATTTCAATGTGAAAACCGTGGAGGGTCCCAACGATTTCGCGACCATGGAAGAGGCTGTTTACAGACGCTATAAGCGCGTACTCGAGGAAAACCAACCAATGCCTCAGCTGATCATCATCGATGGCGGCAAGGGGCAGCTTTCGTCTGCCATGACCAGTTTAAAGAAACTTGGTATAGAACACCAGGTCACTGTTATCGGGATTGCAAAGCGGCTGGAGGAGCTGTTCTATCCGGGCGATAGCTTTCCCTTGTATCTGGACAAGAAATCGGAGACTTTGAAGGTCATACAGCAACTGCGGGATGAAGCACACCGGTTCGGTATCACTTTCCACAGGAAGAAAAGGGATCAGGGAACACTGAAAACTGAATTGGAAGCCATTGCCGGCATTGGCAAAACTACTGCAGACAAGCTGCTCCGCCATTTCAAATCCGTGAAGCGGATTCGTGAAGCAACTGAAGATGAGCTTTCCTCCATCCTGAATAAAACACAGGTTAAAACCTTATTGGAATACTTCAGCCAGACTTAAGCGGCATAAAAATCAAAAGCCCGGTGTTTCAACAACACCGGGCTTTCTCTTGATTATTATTTTAATACTCCCACAAGCTTTGCTCGTAATCGGAGATGGACTTCTTAATCCTTTCAGACTCGTACAGCTTTCTTGGATCCTTTGGATCCGTTAACCCAAGCGCTTCAACAATCGTCTTATTTGCAGGGTTCGTCTCTTTTACGATATAACTTGAAAACAGCCGCCTTACAAAGAAATCATCGAAGGTTAGTGCCGAAGCATCGTTCGCTGGATTCACCAGGCGCTTACGTGCAAGAATTTCCCTTGCCTCATCGTAGTAAATCCAGAATACCGGCTGCCAGTTGCCTTCTACCATTTTCATTGGTGCAAGGCCGATGATCCTTGGTTCAAAAACAGAACGTTTCACATCCAGGATCCAGTCTTCTTTAATCCGGTATTTCATAAATTCTTCCGGGTTCAAACGGTTTAAAACAGGCGCAGAAAGCTTACCGGTAATGGAGTCTATTTCACCCTCCGAAGTTCCCCTCGCAGAGGTTAGTGCCTCCTGAGCAGTTAAGGCTATTTTAAATGAATCGTTAATATCCAATACCTTTCCCGCAGCAGTATCTCTCGGCGAATAGGCCGTAAGCTCTTCATTGGAAATGGAATTGATCAGCACATCAATAAGCTTGGAATCTTCCGCGCCAATCACAGAGTTGATCGTATCACGCAAGTCAATTTCCCGCCAGATCCTTTTAGAGTAGTATACATCCTCGTCACGTACCTCCGCATAAGGAACCATCACATTGCTGTCTACGTCATGTCGTACAGAAAAGCCATCCTTTGGAGGTGTCTTGATCTTCGTCTTGGTCTTTCTGACGGAATCCTGCCTTGCCGTTGGAAGCGTTGTTTGTGCAAATCCCCAACCGGCAATCAGCATCAATACCACTGTATATAAAACCTTTTTCATCGCTGTTATTTTTAATGCCATGAAGCCATCATAGCTATACTTTGCTATTTACGTCCTATTTCGCAACGAACGTGATTCCGTCTAAAACTTTCTGTCTTCCATCCGGTCCTTCTGTCACGATATCTTTAAAGATAACCGTTGCTCCTGGCCGGATTGAATTCAGTGCCGCTTTAATCGGACCACCAAAACCGGCGCCACTGTTCGAGATCGTTACCGCGTCAGATCTTGGGTTTATAAAGGTGGTCGAGAACCTGATCACCTTATACTTAACATCAAACACGAAATCCTCCAATTGTGTTTCAATTGCATTTGAGCTGGACAAAAAGCTCAATGGCACATTTCCACCAGACTTCCCTTTGATAAACGCCTTAGGTGTAGGTAGTCCTTTAACACGGAACTTCTGCGCACCAAGGTTGATCGTCTTGCCCCCACTTGAAGCGGATACATTGATGTTCAATTCTTTTCCAATCTGTGCACCGCCAACATTCACGGTATACTTACCGTTGCTGCCGCTGATGGACCCGCCTGAAATGCTCGCCTGAACACTTGACAGCGGAAATCCTGCTGCAGACACCGAAAAAGGATTCGGAATTCCTGCATAGATGACGTTCATCTTATCCGGAGATACTGTTGCAGACGGTTTCGCCACCTGGTAGGTTTGCTCTGGTGTTCTGTATTCCTTAATCTGACCGTCGGTTTGCTTCACACGGATTGTACCAACCCATTTAAACACACCAACACTTCCGGTGCTACCGGTATAGGTACCTTTACCATTTTTCACGTTAAGCTTTCCGCCGCCTACCGTAATGTCCGGATTGGATTTTGAATCACTCGCCGTCAGGAAGATCTCCGCAGTATACGGCTGCCCCTGGATAACGTAGGATGTCGGGGCTACGGCAACCGCAGCAAACTGATCCAGATTAACCAGCGACTTATCCATGTTTCCGAAAAGCTTCTTCACCACTTCGGATTCTGCATTCCGGGTATCAGATTGAATCTTGGTCAGGATGGTGTTTGCGGCCGTTAGCGGCGTGCCCTCACCAAAGTTGATATCTTCCCATTTTTTCTTTCCATTCACACTCTTTTCCGCATCCTTGGCCTCCAGTGAAAAGGAAACTGAAGCACGGTCTTCGGGATTCAATAGTGCAATCAGCTTTTCCCGTGTATCATTTATCTTTGCTTTCAACTTCTCACCCTCTTTCTGGTTGATCATGATGCCTTGTGCAATATCCTGGTTTCCACGCTCCACGAGGTCACCGGTTTCTTCGTCTACACCACCACCGGCAGTTGAAAATTGGGTTTTCAGACCCTGAATGTACGTGTTTAACTCCTCTGCGTAAGCTTTTGCTTTATTGGCTTTTTCCCAGATCGGTTGTGCCCTTGCAGGCTCATCTTTAAGTTTTGTGTTTTGAAATGAAGTAAATAACTGATCTATACTTGTATTGACATTACTTCTTGAGGTTTCTAAACTATCGTTAATATTCTTGAACGCGTCCAGTATGGTATCTGACACGTTTAAAGCAAGCATAGCCAACAATACCAAATACATGATATTGATCATCTTCTGCCGCGTAGTTTCTTTTCCAGCCATGTTTAAATAGGGTCCTTTGTTTATTAATTAAATAATCACTGACTATTATACACGTGGCTGATTCATAGCAGACAGCATATTGCCATAAATTGCATTTAATGAGGATAGGTTTTTAGCAAGTTTACCAACTTCGTCTTTGAACTGTTTAGAATCTTCAAGCGATTCATTGAAGTTGTGCATGGTCAAAGAAAGATTCTGATAGAATGTGTTCATTGACTTAAGGTGTGCACTGGAATCCTGAAGCTCCAACTCGTATACTGCGTTCAATGCAGATAAGTTCTTCGCAAGTTTGTTCACCTGCTCATGGTAAGCACGTGCTTCGCCGCTGCTCTCACCCATCTCTGCCAATTGCGCAGTTGCTTTGCTGAATGCCTGATTCAAACCGTCGAAGCTTGCCGATGCAGTACGAAGTTTTCCACTAAACTCTGATGTCGCTGTGGATACATCTGCAACGTTTGATATTGCAGACACTTTATCGCTGAAGGTACGCAGGCCGTTACCGAGGCTTTCAATAAGTTCCGGACCAACCTTGGCGTTGCTTAACATGGTATCCAAAGCGGCTGTTGTTGTAGGTGCTGCAGGCGCAACGGCTCTTGCCGATACCTTTGGCAACTCGCCAGAATATTCTGAATCCAGTTCAGGATATACTTTTTCCCATGCTGGTTCCTGAGCAGGTGGAAAAAAGCCGGTAAGGAAAAACAAGAAAGCCTCCACACCTAATCCCAGTCCGATCATGTAATTGCCCCAGATTCCGCCAATATGAAGAATCTTGAACAATGCACCTATAATTACTATACTCGCACCCCAGGAAATTGCGGTGTGCAACCAATCAAATTTTTTCTTTGCTGCCATTTTTGTTTGTAGTCTAAAAGTTTTGTTTACGTAGGTAGATTAATTACTATAGTTTATGTCTGTTCCAGCATAAGAAACAATACACCTAAAGCCAATGTAAGAAGTGCCCCGGTCCTGGTACTCATAAGTACCAACCGAGTTCTGAAGGAAGAAGCCTATGTCTTTCCAGGAGCCGCCCCGAACAACTTTACGCTTCAGGTACTTGCTGTCTCCGGGTTTTGCAACATAGGTAAAGTTGGGGTTGAAATCCAGCAGCAATGGTGCAGCAGATTCATTGTATGCTGTGACGGTCCACTCAGAAACATTTCCTGCCATGTTATACAAACCATAGTCGTTCGGGAAATACGAGTGTACGTTTACCGTATACAAGCCGCCATCATCGGAATAGTTTCCGCGTCCAACTTTAAAGTTCGCCTGCATACATCCTTTTGTATTCCGGATATACGGGCCACCCCAGGGGTACTTGGTTTTGATGTTCCCACCCCGCGCCGCATATTCAAACTGGGCATCGGTTGGAAGCATATATTCCGGACGGGAGTTCATCGGCAAGTGCCGCTGTGCCGCTACAGATTCGTAAAAACGGGTCCGCCATACACAAAAAGCATTGGCCTGCTCCCAGCTTACGCCAACAACAGGATACTCATCGTATGATGGGTGATTGAAGTAATTTTTAACCATCGGATCGTTCTGGGAATAGGAATAATCCATCTTCCACACCAATGTATCGGGATAAACGCTTATAGAAGGGAACTCATTTGGCTTATTCGGATCGGGCGCATCGACATAACTCTCGATGTAGTCACTCCGCTTGGTATTCGGATCTTTCCTGCCTTTTGCCGCCAGATCCATATTCACGATTTTGTAGGAATACCTGAACTTACGTACGTCCAGCTCGTTTCTGCCAAGAATGGCATCATCACCGCTGTAATACATATCGGCAAGTTTGCTGGCGTAGCCGCCATTCCGGTTGCTCCATAAAAGAGAACCATCTCCAACCTTTTTCCAGTCTATATTCCGTTGTGTTGTTGTTGCAGCAGTTCCGCCTTTCGCTCCCGGAGCAGGCAAAAAGAAATTAGGCGCCCCGGTTGGCCCAAGGGAGGTGACAGCGACAGAATCGCGTACCCAGTTCACAAACTGGCGGTATTCGGCATTGGTGATCTCCGTTTCATCCATGTAAAACGCACTGAATGAAGTCATTCTGCTCGCCGCACTTTGTGTATTGTTGATATCTTCATCAGAATGTCCGATCAGGGTACGGCCGGGCGGAACGTACACCATTCCCAAAGGAATTCTGTTGTTTTTGAATTTTTTATTATATACACCGACCAACTCCCCCTGCCCGCCTTTTCCGCAAGCTGCAAATATTGATGATATAATAATAAAGCCAAAGTATAATTTTCTCATAGGTAACCCAAGCAATTAGATAACAATTCTATCAATTAGTATCGACATTATCAATTATTCCCCCACAAAAAATTTACACAGGGACAACATACCTACACAACACTGTTTTGGCTGATATTGTTTATTTGTTCGACTTTTTAATATAGTTTTCGATCGCCATGATCATTGACGGCGCTTCAGGCGTAGGCGCGGCGATATTTACAGTCAGATTTGCGTCAGTCACAGCCTTATGGGTATTTACGCCGAAGGCAGCAATCCTGGTATTGTTTTGTGCAAAATCGGGAAAATTCGTGAAAAGAGACTGTATACTTGATGGACTGAAGAACGCAATGACATCGTAGAAAACTTCTGCAAGATCGGACAGGTCACTGACCACCGTCTTGAACAGAACAGCAGGCGTAACATCGTACCCGTGTATCTGAAGGAAGTTCATTGTTGTTTCTGTCGCTACGTCAGAGCATGGATATAAAAACTTTTCGCCGGCATGTTTCTTCATTACCTCGGCCAGATCAGAAGCCGTTTGTTTACCGAAGAAGATTTTACGCTTGCGATACTGAATGTATTTCTGCAGGTACAATGCAGTAGATTCAGATATACAAAAGTATTTCAAGTCGGCCGGGACATCGTACCGCATCTCTTCAGAGATCCTGAAGAAATGATCTACCGCATTTCTGCTGGTAAATACAACAGCTGTAAAATCAGCCAGGTTAATCTTGTCTTTTCTGAAATCCTTGGCAGGCACACCTTCCACATGAATGAAAGAGCGGAAGTCAATTTTGAGGTTGTACTTCTTAGCTAAGTCAAAATAAGGTGATTTCTCCGTCTCGGGCTTCGGTAATGTAACTAAAATACTTTTAACCTTACGCAACTGCTCTACTTTGTTTTCTTGCATCTTAAATCGTGTTATGCTATAATCCGATCGCCCTGATTAATATCAGTATAGGGCAGATTTCGAGGGCACAAAAGTACAAAAATAAATAGACTTTTGAAAACCGATTGCTTGTTAAAATGATATAACCTGCCCTTATAAATTGAAACGAAAATATTAATGTGATCAACAAGGTTGAAATAACAATAAAGTACAATCCATACCTTAATGGCGATAATGCAAAGGCAATTACCAGCGGTATAAACAGCAGGGACAGGTTGAAGTAGCTTAAGTAAAGTATGGAGATATACTCGTGTACCGGCTTCTGAATATTAAAAAGATGTCCGATCCCTTTAAGGAGCAGTATCTTAAATGCATAAAGCAAGACGATTGATACTGAAATTGTTACAAAAAACTGAAATCCGCCAGTACCATACGACACCTGGTAGTACTGTGCAATCAGGTACAGAAACATGCCGGTGATGAACCCAAACTGTATGAAAAGAAACAAAAATGGCCAGGATGAAAAAAGATTGTCCTCTTTATTAAGGTTGTTCAGCACCCTGTTGCTGTAAAAGGCATGTACAATCGTTGTCAGCTGCTTATAAAATGAGATGCGTAAGATCCCGAAAACGATCAGCATGATCAGCATAAATCCGAGCACCCACACTTCTCCTTTCGGCACTGGTTTCCCGATTTGATACAAGCTGTCTGTCTTCTTTTGCCCGCGGATTACATACCAGGGCAGATCTTTCGGGCGGTCATAGACATTTGCCCGCATGATGCTGTCCATGATGATGTTCTTATCCAGCACCGAATCCGGGAGCATCCAGGTATGCGTCATGATGGAATCGGTAACAAACTTCTGCCGGGCATAAAAAGCCGAATCGCGTATCTGTCTGGGGACATACCGCTGCTCGGAGGAAGACACACTGTCGCTCACCGGTGCCTCCACTTCCTGGGCATGCAGAAAGCCAGCGCTCACGCAAAACCAAAACAGGAAAGCCAGAAAGCGTTTAAACATGGACAAATTTAATCTAATATTTCTTAACTAAACAATTCGAGTAAGTCCGACCGGCTCAATGATTTCAGCAGGTTACCCTCTGTTTTGATCAGATCTTCCACCAGGGATCGCTTGGATTCCTGAAGCTTCATGACTTTCTCCTCGATGGTATC
>JARKUW010000264.1 GCA_029851965.1 Bacteroidota bacterium
CTACAGCCTCTTTTCCTGTCGCGAAGCTGACCGTCTCCGGACTCAGGCAGTTGGATATCAGGGTGATTTCATGTTGCTTGTGGTTGGCAATCGCCAGGGGTTCTTTTTCAAAACGCTTAATACTGTAGGCTACTACTTTCATAAATTGATGTTTGATAATCAAAATTAGGTTGTAGCAAGAACCTGCGGAATGAGTTTAGTCAGGCAATAAAATGATTAAGATCAATTTTTCATTTGCACAAGCATCTCGAGCTTCACAATGTGAATGACACTCCCTTTTCGTTCGATGATCTGCTCGTTTTTAAAGTCACTCAGGATTCTGCTCACCGTCTCTGTCGCCATTCCCGCCAGGGCAGCGAGATTATCCCGTGAAACTTTTATTGCAGAACCGTCGCCATCCACAGACTGCCTGTGCAGGCGTACAAGCACTTCCGCAAGCCGCTTACGTACCGAGTAGTAGGCGATCTCCATCAGCTGCTGCTCGCGGTCGAGCACGTCATTGGAGAGGATTTTGATAAACTGCCGTGCGATATCCGGGTACTTATTCAGCAGTTCTTCCATCATATCTTTAGGCAGCAGGCAAATGGTCGTATCTTCAAGTGCCTCCGCAGTTTCCGTGTAAGGCTCATTTAGCAGCAACGACGGAATTCCGAAGTACTGGTCGTCGGTATAGATTGCGGTCATCAGCTGACGGCCGTCGGCAGTAAGTTTTAATGTCTTTACCTTACCATGGATCACCAGGTAGATTCCGGAAACAGCGTCCCCTTCGTAGTAGATCACCTGTTTCTTTTTCAGGTGCCGTACCTTACGCTGCATGATCGCTTTATTCAGGGCTTTTAACCCGTTTGTGTCGCTGATCAGCCCGGATATCTGGTCCAGCGATTTGCTGTAAAATGCCTCTTGTTTATTCCGCTTGTTTAAGCGGCTTTCCACAGCGTTAAGCAGTTCTATGTCATCAAAAGGCTTGGTAAGATAATCATCGGCACCCATCTCCATCCCCTTCCGGAAGTCTATCCGTTCCGCTTTGGCGGTTAGAAAAATAAACGGTATTGCTGCCGTCTGCGGGTTTTTGTTCAGCAGGTACAATACGCCATAACCATCAAGCTCTGGCATCATAATGTCACACAAGATCAGGTCCGGCAATTCTGCCAGCGCGAGGTCAATACCCGCTTTCCCGTTATTTGCTGCGATCACTTCATAGTTTGCCAGTTCTAAAATTTCGATGATGCTTTCGCGGATATCGTCGTTATCTTCAATGATTTGTATGCGTGCCTTATCCATTTACTTTTTAAAAGATAGTATAAAAGTTGTTTCCTTGTTGATGGTGCTTTTGAAATGTAAAGTTCCGTTCATCAGCGATGCATACCTGCGCACAATGTTCAAACCAAGGCCGGTGCCCGGAATATTGCCTGTATTGTGGGCCCTGAAGAACGGCTCAAAAAGATGCACCTGGTCTATCTCCGGGATCCCGATACCATTGTCTTTTATGGTCACACGGCAATTGGTATCGTCTATTTCGGTATTAAACTCGATAAAAGTATTTTCTCCCGAATATTTGATCGCATTGCTGATCAGATTGATCATACAATTACGGAGCAGGTTTTCATCGAGGTTAACCATGCGCTCCGATCCGGTATGCTGGTAGATGATATTCTGCTCCTGCTTGGCGATCATCTGCATTTCTTCAGTCACTTCCTCACTAAGCTTCACCAGGTCGAAAGTATAGCATGCTGGCTCTACGCGTCCGGCTTCCAGGCGCTCCAAAGAAAGGAAGTCGTTCAGAATGGTGGTCAGGTTACCCACCGCATTCTTAATTTTATTGACGTGTTTATTGATGTTCTTGTTGCTGTAAGGCTCCGCATATTTCTGAATGAGAGAAGCAGACAACTGTACGGAACTCAGGGGCGTCCGGAACTCATGAGAGGCCATCGATACGAACCGGCCTTTCATTTGATTCAGCTCCTTTTCTTTTTCCAAAGACAGGCTTACCTCCGCTTTGGCGTCCTCAAGGGCGACTACGGTATTCTGTAAAGATTTAGTGCGTGCTTCAACCAGTTCCTCCAGCTTTGAGGCATGTTCCCGCAGGCGGGCCTCGGCCTCTTTCTCCCGGGAAAGATCGTGGATAAAGCCCGTGTAGATTTTACGATCTTCATACTGCACTTCACTAACCGCTAACCGGAAAGGAAATGTTGTGCCGTCTTTTCGCAAACCAC
Organism: Bacteroidota bacterium; assembly: GCA_029851965.1. Lineage (GTDB taxonomy): Bacteria > Bacteroidota > Bacteroidia > Sphingobacteriales > Sphingobacteriaceae > Pedobacter. The sequence goes on from JARKUW010000264.1 coordinate 2,214, forward strand.
GCACTTCCCTGCCTACCCCAATGATCCGCTTTTCGCCTGTATGTTCGTATCTATCCAGGTATCCGTCGTGGGCAGATTTGTCGGGTTCCGGCATTAGCATTTTGATGTTCTGGCCTTTCACCTCCTCAATCGTATATCCAAACAGCTTTAACGCTGCCGGATTCAGCGATTCAATTAAACCGCGGTTGTCGATGGTAATAATTCCATCTATAGCCGTCTCTATGATTGAGTTCAGTAACCTTGCATTTTCCATAGCTGCACAAAGATATCATTTTTGGGCAGCTATGAGGGCTGACGATGATCATATCAGCAGCGTGACGGGGGTCACATTTTTTCCGGAATTATGTACGCTACTTTGCCGAAACACTATACATCACATTCATGAGCCACACTTTTCATATTCCCGTTTTAGGGTTAGGATATTCCATAGACACCCCACTAAAAGTTGCACGCTTTGGAATCTCCTCAGTTGTTTCCATCGTTGATGACGAACTTGTCGAAAGAATGCGAAAGCACCATTCGCAAGTCAACGGACTGCCCTTCACGCCTATCGGCGTAAAGGAAGCGGATAGCCGTGCGAGGAGGATCACCGCCTACCTCAACTTACTTCAGATACTTGTGGAACAGCAGATGAATACCTTAAGGAGCGAGCCCTTTGGTCCTGCCGGCGATCTAAAAACCTATTTTGAGCTTTTGCCGGAGCAATCGCCGCTGAAGGGCACTTACATGAAGATGACCCAATTGGCGGAGGGCGCTGAAAAGGACCAGTTGCAGCAGGAACTCAGGTCCGCATTGCAGCCGGGAAGAATCGATGTAAACATCATGTCTAAGGTCGACAAAGCCAATTATACCACGGAGAACGCGTATGCCGGCGATGATTTCACAGATGCGATTTGTGCGATGCGCGGATTTTCGAACTCCAGTCTGGATGCTTCGGTGATCATTTCAGCAGGACTGAATCCGCGACTGTATGCGTATATGGAGAAATGTCCCGACTTCTACCCCGTTAAGGGCGCCTGTAAAAAGGAGATCATCTTAAAGGTAAGCGACTACAGATCTGCCATTATTCAGGCAAAGATGCTTGCAAAAAGAGGGTTATGGGTCAAGGAATTCCGTGTGGAGTCCGGGCTGAACTGTGGCGGCCATGCTTTTGCGACTGATGGTTTGTTGTGCGGGCCAATTCTCGAAGAGTTTAAACAGAACAGAACGGCTTTGTATGAGGAGATCCGCGGAATCTATAGCAGCGCACTGGCGACACGGGGTATCACCGCAGACCAAAGTCCGGTACAGCACATCAGCTACCAGGGTGGCATTGGTACTGCAGAAGAACATTCGTTTTTGATGGACTACTATCAGCTTGATGCTGCTGGCTGGGGAAGTCCTTTTCTACTGGTACCAGAAGCCACCAATGTGGATGAAGGCACCCTGGATGCTTTGGTGACCGCTGAAGAAAGAGACTTCTTCGTCAGCAATTCATCCCCCCTGGGCGTACTGTTTAACAACTTCAGGAAAAGTACCGCGGAGGATCTTCGTGTTCAAAGGATTGAACAGGGCCGGCCGGGAAGCCCCTGCAAAAAGAAATACCTTTGCACAAATACGGAGTTTACCGAGCAGCCGATCTGTACCGCATCACGGGAATATCAGCACCTGAAGATCAACCAGGTAAAAGAAATGAATCTCCCTGCCCCGGAAGAAGCGATGCAGATTAACCTGATCACCGAAAAAGTCTGTTTATGTGAGGGATTGTGTGCTTCTGCATACCTTAAAAACGGACTTTTAAAGCCGAGGGAAAGCAGTGCAGTCAGCATTTGCCCGGGTCCAAACCTGGCCTATTTTTCGGGAAAATACAGCCTCAAAGATATGATTGGTCATATTTATGGAAGGGTAAACTTATTGAACAATGCCCTGCGGCCTAATCTTTTCGTTAATGAGCTGAACCTGTATCTGGAATACCTCAGGAAAGACCTGGAGTCACAACTTGATGCGGTGAGCGAGAAAAAGGCGAAATACTTCAGCAAGTTTTCGACGCAACTGCAGGATGGAATTAACTACTATAAAGGCTTGTTGCCACACTTAAAACGCGGCACGCATGGGATTGTGCAGCAAATGGAACAACAGCTTGACGAGGCCGAAAAGACCTTAATGGAATTGAGAACAGCTGTACTATAGTACAGCTGCTTCCCAGGCCTTTTCCTGGCAGTTTTCGCATTTCCCATTGTCGTTCTCCAGGTTTTCTTTACAAAAGCCACAGTTGGAGCAGACGCAAATGTCATCGCGAAAGTTAGCCTGACTCCAGTAGTCTTCATCATGTTTGGGAATGACAGACAGCCCAGGCTTTATGTCCTTTTGCGCTACAATGGAAAAGCCACCGCTGGTCTCCATATACAGGCGTTTCACCTTTCTAAGGTGGTCCAGGCCATGTGAACGGATCTGCTGAAGTACCAGGCTGCGGGACATGCCCACATACTTCATGCAGGTATAGTTTAGTACAGATTCTTCTACAAGAACATTCATGTCTCCTTGAAATTGCTTTTCTGACTTCTTGTTCCGGGAAATGATGCGCGTAATGATGCGTTCAGAAAGTACCACGACAATGGCGATTACCGCAGCGGGTAGTATCCCGCGGTCGGGCGCCTGTATGGGTACCCCGATTGCGGCGGCAAGGGCGACCATAGCCGTCATTTCCGTTACATTCAGCTGGAGCGCCATTCGCTTACCCATTAACCGGATGGCCAGGATAAGGATAAAGTATATAATAACCGTTCTGATGAGTACCTCGATAAAGAATACCGCAGGCACATCACCGATAAATATCCGATGAAAGTCGGTCAGGTGGAGATCTTGCTGTTTCATTGTTTTAGTTTATAGCGCGGATAAATTCGTGTTTCTCACAGCCCCGGCAGGGCTCTGGTCCATCCTTTTCACTGGTTGTTCCACAGTTGACACAAACCCAGAGCTGCAGGTCGGCGTTGGCCCGCGCTTTAAGTATGTTTTCATCCGTAGGTGGGAAGAGTGGGAGCCCCGGGCGCTCTTTAGCGGCAAGGATTATGCTTATCGTTCCTGCGGGTTCAAGATAAACCCTTCTCAACTTGCCAAGCTGGTAAATACTTTTTGTGCGTAAGTCGGAAAACAGCTGCTGTCTGGATACACGAACCTCGTCCATTTCCGCGAGCTGCATTACCCCGTCCTTAACCAGAATGGTAGGTTTTCCCTGAATGAGCTCATCTGCTTTGGGCTTTAAGAAGCCAATGTAGTTTATGCCACGCTGCAAGGCTAATGCGGCAACCAGGATCAGCAGTCCCTGCAGGATTCCACGATCCGGCATTTGCATTGGTACAGATACGATCGCCCCCAGGGTAAGCATGACGGTCATTTCAATGATGGTTGTTTGTCCGCTCATCCGCTTACCCAGCCACTTCACGACTAGAAGCAGGACGAGGTAAATGATCAGCGTTCTCACAAACACTTCAAGCAGGAATTCCGGGCTTGTATTCCCGAACAGTATGCGTTGCCAGTCGTCTAATTTTATTTCAGATGCTTTCATTTTTAAGGTAATAGGCTCTCATGCTCCGCTGTTAAGCAGGCACAGTTCTCCCTCCGCATTGCTGGATAAGCCAATGCAGTTGCGGAAGGATGATAACAGAGATGATAAGATTTATATCGTTGGATACCCGCCGGTCACTTGTACGGTTGAGCCAGTCATATAGCTGGAATCCTGTGAAGCGAGCAGCACGAATGCCGGAGCGAGCTCCGCAGGTTGTCCCGGACGCTTCAGCGGCACATCCTGACCGAAGGATTTCACCTTTTCCGGAGGCATTGTCGCCGGAATTAGCGGCGTCCATATTGGTCCCGGAGCCACGCAGTTGATGCGGATTCCCTTTTCTGCCCACAACTGTGCCATACTTGCGGTAAAGTTTTGTATGGCTGCTTTGGTGGCGGAATAGGCCACCAATTGCGGTGGCGCTTTATAAGCGTTTACGGATGTCGTATTTACAATCGTACTTCCGGGTTTCAGGTGTTGTTCTGCCGCCTTACAGAGGTAGAACAAAGGGTATATGTTCGTTTTGAAGGTCTTGTCCCACTCCTCGCTGGACACTTCCTGAAGAGAATCTCTGGACATCTGGTAGGCCGCGTTGTTGATCAACACATCAATTTGTCCGAATTCTTGAATGGCCTTGCTGACAATCTCTTTGCAATGCTGCTCGTCACTGATGTCTCCTGGTACCAGAACGGCTTTCTGCCCGGCTTCTTCCACAAATCTGGCCGTTTCCCTGGCGTCTTCGTGCTCATCCAGATAGGAGATCAGGACATCCGCTCCCTCCCGTGCAAAGGCGATTGCAACGGCGCGGCCGATACCGGAATCGCCTCCGGTGATGATGGTCTTCTTTCCGGCGAGCTTTCCACTGCCCCTATAGGAAGTCTCTCCGTGGTCTGGTTTCGGATCCATCTCTGTTTCTACACCAGGTTCTGTTTGTTGTTGTTCCGGGTATGGGGATTTTGGGAACTTCTCCAATGGGTTTTCTGTATTTTCAAGTTTATTGTTTTCCATGTTAATTGTGTTAATAGAGTTGTGGTTCAATGGTTTGTATAACTTTTCACGTGTTTTTTTGAACTCATTTGTATAATGTTTAGCAGCTTAAATGGTTTGGATTTTTTCTTTCGAACGTACAGATCGGGTACATACACTTTTTCCCCCGGTATAAACCACGGGAATGTTAGAGATTCTATAATTGGCTATTATAGAATAAATATTATATAATTTTGTTTTATAGAACGAAGGATCTATATTTGAATAGAGAGCACAATTCACATGGAAAAACGCGCAGTAATCACGGGAGATATCATCAATTTCACCAAACTGAAACCAGAAAAGCGGCAGGCGCTGATACAGGAAACGGAAGCCCTGCTCAATAGCTGGACAAAAAGGAGCGGCGACGCACAGGTGTTTAGAGGGGACAGCTACCAGGTGATCTTTGAAGACATTTCCAGCGCTTTAACGAGAAGCTTGCAGCTGGTCTGCTGGTTCAAAAAACATTCAGAAGCGTCCGGGAAGATCCGCCTGAATACGCGAATATCCATTGGTACCGGCACGGTTGCGTATACTGGAAAAACGGTATTAAACTCTGATGGGGAGGCATTCCACCTCTCGGGAAGAAAATTTGACAAGATGAAGCCAGGCGAATTTCTATCGCTTACGACAAAGGATCCCGGTAAAAACGAAACCATAGAAGTCATCCTGAACTTTGTAAACAAGTATATAAATGAATGGACGCTGCCGCAGGCCGCAGTGATTTTCCTTATATTAGAAGGTAAAACGCAACAGGAGATTGCGGAAGCACTTTCACTCTCCCAGCCTTCCGTAAACAGCCGCCTGAAGCTGGCTGGCTGGAAAGAACTGGAACCGGCAATCAGACACTTAACGTATTTAGCAGGAAACAACTAATGGAAATCAATTTACTACTCAGACTGCTTGTTGCACATTTACTAACGGACTTCGTCTTTCAGCCCTCCAAATGGGTTCAGGACAAGAAAAAACATAAAATTGCCTCCAATAAGCTAACCTTACATGTGCTGGTCACCACGCTGTTTGCCTATGTGTTTTCGGGAGAATACACCAACTGGGTAATTCCGCTGGTTATATTTACCAGCCATTACCTGATCGATCTCGCCAAGGTTTACCTCAAAGAAAGCTTCACGTCATTCATTCTGGATCAGACCGCGCATATATTTGTAATTGTCTTGTTGTGGCTGTCTGTTGAAGGTAAATGGCCTTTCTTCAGCACCTTCTTTCATCAGCTATCAGACAGCAGAAACTTCTGGGTACTTGCTGCAGGCTATACGTTTGTAACCTGGCCACTGGGGATCATCATCGGGCTGGCTACTCAGCGGTGGCGCAATCAAATCGCCCTGGAGCAGGAGAAAATCAGACAACAGACGCTCGGCAACCCGGCTGTAACCGACAAACGCATACCGATTATGATTCCCGAAGTGATGAAGGAGGAACAGGGACTCGGACTCGCCAGTGCCGGAAAGTGGATCGGCATTTGCGAAAGGATGCTGATATTAACATTTGTACTGATGCAGCAGTATACGGCCATCGGATTTCTGATGACCGCGAAATCCATCCTGCGCTTTAGCGAAAAAGAAGCAAACACCCAGTTGAAAACAGAATATGTGCTCGTGGGAACGCTGGTAAGCTTTACAACCGCAGCAATGACAGGGATGCTGCTGCGGTTGCTGTTAACTGTTGTTTAAGGCCGTGGGCGTGTCCAGCAGTTATTCTGCCAGCACCTCATACCGGTAAAGTGGGAAAAAGTCGACATCCAGATCTTTGTCCATGCCTCTATCTGCAACCAAAGCATCATAAACCGGTTGGTTAACAATATACCTCCAGCTGTTGAAATCCAGGAACAAGCGGGAGAAACCAGCCTTCCAGTTGAACAGCGTATCCTCTTTAAAATTCAGGCCACCACCCAGGTTCAGGTATTCATACCCCAGTTCACGGCCCAGGACTGTAGCCTCATCAATAACTAATTTCGGTGGAGACAGGCTGATGTGAGCCGTCAATGTACCCATAAGATGGGCCTGCATGATCTTGTTTGTACAAATGATCACGCCACCACTAACCGGCTGTTCTTCAAAATACACGAGCATTAGTTTACTCTCAAATTCATCGGAAGCAAGCAAGTCGGTAAAATAAGCTTCCGTAAACAGATAGTAGTCGGTAGCGCCCACCCGCTTCATATTCTCCGTATAAATATGCGAAAATGCACGGATGTCTTCTGGATCACGGGTTTCACGCACTACATATCCACGGTTCCTAAGGTGCTTAAGGTGCTGCCGGAAGCTTCTGTGATACCCCGCGCGCTGGTTTTCAATGGGCTGTTTCAGATCTATCGCCACTGTTTTTCCATTGTAATGAACACCGGGAAACTTGCTCATCAATGCTTCCTGGCGGAAGAAAGGATGTAATCTGGAGAATACGGACACCACTTGTTGCACTTCCAGGAAATGAAGTAAGGCGGCCTTGTAACGTTCCAGGAAGCCGTCGTCCAAACGGGCGAAATCCATATTGGAAAGCGGACCGGTATAGCCGTACACACAGGTCAAATCGCAATACTCGGAATCCGGGATATCCCTCTTTAGAAAGGGATAGGCGATGAAGTTCTCCTCTTCCTCAAAAACAAAAAGAAGCGCCTCGGCGGTAGTGTCCATTGAATGATAATACCAGGTATGGTAGAAATCATAAGCCGCAGACTTACGGATATATTCGCACCAGGCCTCTTTATCAAGAATTGTAAATATTTTAGTCATATGGAACTACAATGTATAAATGAACAGCACTGTCTTCAACACAAATTTAAACGGCAATAACGGAATTCAGGATGTTTAATACATGCTGCATATCCTCGAGATTGTAACGGTGATCAATTGGAAGGGGAACCATATTCTGCGTCAGATAATAGTCAAAGGTATCTGGCTGGGCCCATTCGTAAACATTCGGCCAATACGTAGCTACAAATATTTTTTGCTGAATCAACTTTTGTCTGATGTCTGGCTGATTGATCAGGAAAGGATAAACCATCGGCACCTCATCAGGAGCACATTCCAGCTGCAGCTCATTTCTACCGGAAAGCTGTGCATGAAGAAAAGTATAATTTTCCCGCCTGATTTCCGCACATCGACGGTAATCGATCCCCGAGAGGATCTTTTGTGTCAAAGGGGACATCAACCTGATGTTGTTGTGCATCAGCGAATCGTCATTTCGAACAAAGTCCGGATATGCCGCTTCTATCCCCTGATCCAGCGACTTTATGAGGTGTGAAAAACGGTCGACGGATGAATCCGTATCCAGTTCCAGGCGCTCTTCCGATGCAAAAGAAAGGTATGCCCCATCAGAAACACCAAAGAACTTTCTGCAGGAATAAAAAGAATCTATACCCGGTACAGGCGCTGCATAAAATGCCTGCGCATTATCAATAATTAAATTTTGAATGGATTTGCTCAGGGCAATCACCGTATCGGTCTTCAGCCCAAAGTAGTTTGTATAAAGCAGACAGGTGTCTTCAGCAGGCTGATAGTCAACCACTGGATTGAGCTGCTGGTCAACTGCATAAAAGTGATACCTCAGACCAAGCTTCATTATTGGTTCCAGAAGTACCCCGCAAGTAAAATAAGGTATATATATTGTCGTGTATCCTTTAACCCTGAGAATATATTCCAGGCTGTTCCGTGCGGTATTTAATGCAAGAAGGCTGGGGTGGTAAGAATTATTCTCCAGAAGCTGCAAGCACATATAACCTCCGATGGTTCTAAACGGTTGTGCTGATTTTGTCATGTTGTATGATGGGATGCGTTCCGCAATGTTTTCCAGTATTCGTGTTTAAAGTGCTAAAATTACAGTTTTACCAATGAATTAACCAATAAACGTGGACTAAACCAAAGAAACAAGTGCGTTTTACCCATTAAGCAGAATGATTTTCCCAATATGTGTACTACTTTCCATAAGTTCATGGGCCCGGTCAGCCTCTTCCAGTGGGAATGTCTTAAATACGACCGGATTAAACTTCCCCTGACGGATTAACGGCCACACCTGCTGTTCAATTTCAGCTGCAAGTGCAGATTTAAATCCGGTATCGCGGCTCCTAAGCGTACTGCCGGTGATGGTAATCCGTTTCTGCATCATTTTGCCAATGTTTAGCTGTACGAGTGCTCCGCTCACGGCATTGATGTACACCAGCCGTCCTTCCTGCTTCAGCAGGTTGATGTTCTTTTCAAAGTATGCTCCGCCGATCATGTCCAGGATGACATCTACCTCTTCATCCGCAAATGCGGTTTCGAAATCGGTTTCCTTGTAATTGATCCATCGGGAGGCACCCAGGCGGAGGCACTCCGCACCCTTTTCCGCAGAACCCACGGTGACTAAAACCCGGGCCCCCAATGCAGCGGCAATCTGTATTGCCGTTATGCCGATGCCGCTGCTTCCGCCATGAACCAACAAGGTTTCGCCGGGGCGCAATGCGCCCCGCTGAAATACATTGTGCCACACGGTAAACACCGTCTCGGGCAGCCCTGCAGCCTCCGCGAAACTCAGGTTCTCCGGCATCGGAAGACACTGTCCTGCCGGTACAACCACATATTCCGCATAACCGCCTCCTGTAAGTAAAGCACAAACTTGATCGCCAACCTTCCACCGGTCCACCTGCGAACCACAAGCTTCGACAATGCCAGAAATCTCCAGTCCGGGGATATCCGGAGAAGCACCTTCCGGTGGCGGATAGTTCCCTTTTCGCTGCGCCACATCGGGCCTGTTCACGCCTGCTGCCATCACCTTAATCCGTACCGTTCCAGGATCAGCCACCGGAGCTGCCCGCTCCCGGAGTGCCAACACCGCTGGCGGCCCTGGCTTTGTTATAACAATCGCCTTCATCAATCTATTATAATAAATATGCTTCAAACATTAAATGTACCGAACCAAAAACATTGAAAGCAAAATAATAGTTTGATTGAGCCCCGAAAAGCATCAAATTTGAAACCACAGCGACTTTCAACTGTTTAGCAGGATAAATCATCTTGTATGGAGCAGACACCACAATGCCGCGACAAAAAGGAAAATCCTCCTGAAGCAAATGCCTCCAAAACTCCGTTAAAGAATCCGGAGCAGCAGGACGCACCTACCGAAGAACATGTAGTTCCTTCCAGGAAAAAATTCGACATCAGCGATGAAGACCGCGCACTGGATTCCGGGATATAGCAACAGACATCCCGCTGTAGAACCGCTATTGTAAGTTTGGCTGCACCGATAATTTTACGCCAGCACGAACGTTTATCCTTCATTTACTTATATCCCGAAAATGAAAGTAGAGTTTAAAAATGACCGGGTGAATTTACAAATTCAGATCAGGGAAGAACCCTCCAAACTGACCAGGATTCTGATGATTGCAGTAAATATTTGCAGCCTGGCGATCGTCATTGTTGCCCTGGTAGACTGGCTGCTGGGCCTTGTGGTGCTCGGTTTGCTGCTTACAATGCTTTCCGGGTGGATAACTTTATGGCATTGCTACGGAAGTGAAAAACTGATCATCAACACCAAAACGCTGAGCTTCCAGCACAAATACGGCTTCTACAACGGTCCAGTTGAAACAAGAAAGATCAACAGGGCCATCAATATATCACTAACTCCGGCAAGAGCACACAACAGAAATGAACACTATAACCTGATATTTGAAACCTACAATGATCTTGAGTTGCCGGAGGAGATCTACAGAACCCGGTTCGGGATAACCAAAGCAGATTTTGCAATTTTAAAAAGGTCGGTGCGCGCCTTGTACTTCGAACGGGTTAATCCAGAATACCTCAAGCAGACCTTCATATTAAACTAGAATTTGGTGCGAAACATTTCAGCATTTTCAGCGAATCCGGGCAGGAAAATTTCCCGGTATTTCTGTTTTACAATCTGGGCTGACACCTCGCATAACGCTTAAACGTGATCGTAGTATCCTGCCGTTCAGGTGCAATAACATTTGCTGGAAATCGCAGATTGAAATTTCTGTTTAATTCATAAAACAACTGTAAAGTCCAGTTGTTGATAGGGTTGTAACTTAACAAGTCATGGCAAAGTACTCAGAGAAAGCAAGCGAAAAGGTTGAAAAGGCAATGCATGAAGAGAAGGAAGGGACATTAAAGACGGGCACCGGCAAAAAGGTGACTTCTAAAAAGCAGGCCATAGCAATCGGGCTGTCTGAAGCCAGGAAAGCAGGCGCCAAAGTACCCAAGAAAAAGTAACCAATTAACATCAACTATAACTAAACTTAAACAATATGAAAAAAGTATTCTTAGCAACAACTTTCGTTGCAGCACTGTTGTTTCAGGCATGCAACTCAGGATCAAGCACCAATTCCACCAGTGATGCATCTACGAATGATTCTTCGATGATGGACACAGCGAATACAGCCACTATGGCCACAGATACATCAGCAATGAACCCGGCAGCAACCAATGCCAATACGTTCATGGAACAGGCGGCAGTTGGCGGATTGATGGAAGTAGAAGCTGGTAAATTGGCCGAAAGCCAGTCGACCAATGCCGCTGTTAAAGATTTCGCAGCAATGATGATTAAAGACCACAGCAAAGCGAATCAGGAGCTTAAAGGAATTGCATCGAAGAAAACTTTTACCCTACCTGCTGCTCTGCCACCGGCAGAAAAGAACCACCTGGATGAGATGAAGAAGCTATCGGGTGCTGAATTTGATAAGCACTACATTGGAATGATGGTTACAGACCACCAAAAAACGGTTGCACTATTCGAGGCTGGTGGAAAAAACGCAGATAAAGAATTAAGTGCATTCGCAAACAAAACTTTACCTGTAATTCAGGCGCATTACAAAAAAGCTAATGAACTACAAACAACCATTAATAAATAAGTCCACCTCAATTGCGTATGTAAAAGCGGCCATAAGCCGCTTTTACTTTTTCTACTGCTTTCTACGATCATCATTCCGAGGGCTCCCATCCTGTAGGTCGCGGTTTAAGGCACAATTATTTCAAGAAAACACACAAACCTATATTTTCACGTTAAAAAGATAATTGTATGGCAATTTATAGCAACCCAAACTCTAAATTAGCCGCACAAAGCATTGGTCCATGATTAAAAAAGCATTTTCGAAACTGGGGATATTATTGTTAAACGGCCTCTCCCTTTTTCCCCTGCAAGTGCTTTACCTTATCGCCAGCCTCCTCTATTACATTCTTTATTATCTGATTCGCTATCGCCGGAAGGTGGTCAAAGAAAACCTTATGAATGCATTCCCGGAAAAAACCCCGGAAGAGATCAAGATTATAGAAAAGAAGTACTACAAACATTTGACGGCGTTAATGGTGGAAATCATCAAGATGGCGAGCATCTCCAAAGCAGAACTCCAGCGGCGCTTCCGGTTTAAAAATCTGGAACTGATGACCGCCTACCTGGATGCCGGCCAAAGTGCCCTCGCCTGCTCCGCCCATTACGGAAACTGGGAATGGGGAACGCTTGCAATTGGTCTCCATACCCGCGCCGAGGTCTACCCCATCTACAAGCCGGTATCCAATGCGGCCTTCGGAAAATGGTTTACAGATATCCGCAGCAGATTTGGCAATCACCTGATACCAATGCGGCAGACACTCCGGGCACTTACAGAAAGTAAGGATCGGCCGACACTGTTCTTATTTGGAAACGACCAGACGCCCACGAAATCAGATGCCATGCACTGGGTGGAATTCTTACATCAGCCGACTGCAATTTTACTGGGCATGGAGAAGATCGCTGTCCGTAGCAACCGTCCGGTATTTTACCTGAAAACAACTGTACTCAGCAAAGGCTACTACGAGGTAGAATGTGTTCCCTTGTGCATGGAACCTGTACGAACACAGCCAAATGAGATCACGAACCTGCATGTGAAGATGCTTGAAAATATCATTAAGGAAGAACCGGCATACTGGCTATGGAGCCATAAAAGGTGGAAACATAAGCCGGATGTTTAGATTCTTTTACAAACTTTACCAATTGGCATTTGTTCTATAACAATTATCGGGTAAAGAATACATCATAAAAAGAAGCAATAATTTTATTCGAACAATTAAAAAGATATGCCCACAAATCCAGAGACAGATAAAATAAACAAAATTCTTTCCATTGATATTGGTGGGAGTAGTATAAAAGCCTGCCTGTTCAGTGCGGACGGAGAAATTTTATCAGAATACACGAAGCTACCCACGCCGGCGATATCAACTCCCCAGGCCGTGCTGGAGGTGATCAAGCAGCTGGGTGCAACCCTGCCGGGATTCGACCGGATTTCAGTAGGCTTTCCGGGCTATGTTAAACTTGGCAGAGTTCAGACCGCGCCGAATCTTGCAAAAAAGAAATGGAGTGATGTTGACCTGGCACAGCAAATCAGTAACCTGTTCAATAAGCCCGTGCGTCTTGTTAACGATGCCGATCAGCAAGGATTGGGTATTGTAAAGGGCAAAGGCTTTGAAGTTGTGATTACCCTTGGAACTGGTTTCGGAACGGCATTACTCTTCGATGGGCAGCTCCTTCCTCACCTGGAACTGTCCCATTTCCCTATAAGTAAAGGTAAAGACTATGATGACTATATTGGCGACAAAGCTTTTAAGAAAGTCGGCAAGAAGGACTGGAACGAACGTCTTCAGCGTGTTTTAGACATCTATAAGACTGTTTTTAACTATGATCAGCTGTATATTGGCGGTGGTAATGCCAAGCAAATTGATTTCGAGCTGGAGCCCAACATGCAGGTGGTCAACAACCGGGACGGCATCAAAGGCGGAGCCAAGCTTTGGGCGGCGAAAGAGAAATATTATGTACATACCACAT
>JARKUW010000268.1 GCA_029851965.1 Bacteroidota bacterium
GTACGTCAGGAATTGTTGATTTAATCAGAGGCTGTAGTTACTGTAGTCCGTTGCTAAGCGCCTTTGTTTCTACGTACTTGTCTACGGTTTTGAAGTTTTGACCCTGTTTTTTCATTGAGGAGATGTACGCAGGGGTTACGCCGGTCGCTTTCGCAGAGATCACTTCATCGATCGTCATACCTTTAAAGCCCAACGAGCGGTAGGCTTTAATATCATCTGTAGTTACACCGAGTGCCTTCATGGATATAACTTCCTCCATTTTTATGTCAGGGAAACCTGCAGCTCTAATGTTTTTTACGTAATCAGCTGTAATATTTAGAGACTTCATTGCGACCAGATCATCGTCAGACACGGGCAAGCCCGACTGTCTGAAGCTGTTCCGGTATGTTGGATCTATATTCAGTACCTTCATGGCGATGATGTTTTCAATGGAGGGCTGATCGCCTTCCTCAGCGCCTTCCGGCTTTTCCTTCCTTTCCGGGATCTCGTCTTTCTCCTCACGTTCTTTTCGTTCGGGCTTTTCCTGCGCATTCGCAGTGACAACGGATTGCTTTTCTGCCGCCAGAGAACTTTTTAGGAAATCACCGGTGATGCCTTGAGACTTTAACGAAATCACCTGATCTACAGACAAGTTCTTGTAGCCAGATTTTTTGATGTCGTTTACATATGCTTCATCCACGCCCAGCGCCTTCAGCGGTATGAGATTCTCCAGGCTCAAGGATCTGAAGCCGCTCGATTTCATCGACCTGATAAATGGCTCATCTATTTTTAGCGCGGCAAGTGGAATAAGGTCATCTTTGGAGATCTCTGTGAAACCCTGTCTCTTAAGCATGGCGACGTAAGATTTTTTAAGGTCAATCATAAAAAACACCAGGGCATCATCGTGATTATTCACACGGATGCCTTCTTTATTCAGATTGTCCGTAAAACTTTTATCAGGGCTGAACTTGTACGTTCCCATCCCCATATTGCCATTGAATTTTCCATGAAAATGCATGGTGCCGGCATCACGGGACAGTACGAAATCACCTTCCTGATCCCTTGGCAGGTTTTTAAACTCCGAAAGCTGAAAAGTGCTGTTGCTGCCGTTATTTTGGTTCTCATCTGTCTCTTTCTGGAACCGCACGTTAACCGTATTGTTCTTAATCGTTGCAAACCAGTTGCCTTCATAATCTAGGGATTGGAGCGCATTCAGCGCAGCCAAACCGGGCGTCTTGTTGGTTGTGGCGGTACTCAGCGGACTGCCATTGGCAACCGGTTCGTTCACCAGGCAAACAAACACCATCAATAAAGGGACAATAAACAGGTATTTCCAGGTGGTATTTAGGTTAGATTTCTTTGCGTTCATCATGATCAAGCGTCTTTTTAGAATGGACTGGTTGTAGTTGGTGGTTAAGCTCACCGGAAAATGCGGGGCAGATACTTTCACCAGGCTCAGCTGGTAACTGCTGCGATCGATATCCTCATCCTTCAACAGGTCGTTGTCTGTCAGAAATTCAAGATTATCCTCGATCGCTTTGCGGTAGAGCCAGGCAAATGGATTGAACCATTGAAAGATCAGCGCAAGCTCTGCCAGGAGAATGTCGTAACTGTGGCCTTGTTGTATATGTATCTTTTCATGTGCCAGGATCTGGCTGTAGGTGTCCCAATCATACTTCGCGGGATTGATAAAAATGCTGTTTCCAAAAGAACAAGGCGCCTGATCACCTGCAAGTTCTACAATCCGGAACCTGCCGTCCTCAATCACCGGTCTGGAATAAGCCCGGTAAATCAGCATGGCCAGCTGGACAAGGAAGTTTATTGCGAATACGGCAACTCCAATCCAATACGTCCAGATCAGCGTTTTCGCGAAACTAAAGGACTGAAAGAAGTATGCATGTTGTTCCGGTGCAGCAATGGATTCGACCTGTCCGAACTGCCTTATTGTTGCAGGCAGATCAGCCGGGGCAGTGCTAACCGTCGCATCAGCTGCGGCAGGGAAGGAGGGTGCAGTTCTAAAAGACCACTGCTGTGGTACATGTATCAAGGGCAAAATAAACGCAAATACCAGGCAGGCTAAGAGCATTACCCTGTTTAGCTTGTAAAATGTTTCATTGCGGAGCAGTGCCTTATAGAATACAAGAATTGTACAAATAATAAGGGCCACATTAAGAAGATATGCAATCATGACTTTTTATTTTTAATCAGTGATAAAATCTCTTTTAATTCTTCTTCAGATAGATTTTGCTCTTTGGCAAAATACGCCAGCATACGCGGGTAGGAGTTGTCGAAATACTGACTCACCACGTCTTTTAGTGCGAAGTTCTGGTAATCTTCTTTTTGGATCAGTGGGAAATATTCAAACATGTTTCCAACACTTTCATGGCTGAGAAATCCTTTTTCTTCCAGAATTTTAACCATTGTGGCTACACTGTTGTAATGCGGTCTGGGTTCCGGCAGCAACGGAATAACATCACGTATGAATGCTTTTCCCACCTCCCAGAAAACCTGCATTATTTGCTCTTCTCGTTTCGCTAATTTGACCATGACCATAATGTTTACATAAAGATACTACTAATGGATTAATACTGCTACTAATCCATTAGTATATATGTAACATGTTCGTTACTTGAGCGCAAGCATTGTTGGTATCTTCTTGTAATACATGAAGATAAGTAAATCATCCTGGAAGTTCGATCTGCCCGCGAACTATTTCAAGGCACAGGAAAGCCCTAACAGGCTGTGTTTATTTGTTGACGAACACTACATTGTTGGGATTGATGCCCACGTTAATCGAATACTTTTTCTTCCCTTCTTTGTCAAAACAGAATACTTCACCACCGGTTGTGTAGTTCTTGGCGTCAGTCACAAATACTTCACCGGTTAGGTCGTCCACGGCGACGCCATAGGTAGTCGTTACTTTAGTGCCGTCCGCAATAAAGTTCTCTTTCTCTATGGCCTCCGTTTTCACGTTGAAGACCTTAAGTTTTCCACCTGATGCCGGGATATAGGCATAATCGCCATTGATCACCATAGAACCACCGCTAAAGTTCACCTGTGTTTTTACCTCATCCGTTTTACTGTCAATCGTCGCCATGCTCGATTTGATGTCTCCATAGTTTCCGGTGGACAACACATAGATATCGCCATACTGATCTGCAGCGACCGCTCTTGGGTTTTCCACTACCGTGATCTTTTTGGTTTCTTTTAGGGTATTCAGGTCGATGACCGATACGCTATTGTCATAGTTCGGGTAGTCCAGGCCACCAGAGTTGGCAACGTAAAGCTTGTTGTTCGCAATGGCCATCTGCTCCGGGTTCCTGCCCACTTTGATGTATTGCTCTACAGCCATCGATGCCGTATCAAGCACCGCAACTGTCCCATCATAACTGGAGATGTAGGCCTTATTCTTGTTGAAAACAATATAACGTGGTTGACGGCCAACACCATTGTTTTTTAGGTCTACTTTCTTCACTGAGCCGCCGGTTTTCGTATTTACAATTTCAAGTGTGCTGGATACATTGACTACAATGTACATTTTGGAGCCATAAACTTTAATGTCATTCCCGGTATCACCAAGGCCACGACCGTTAACCGCCGTGAATTGATCCGGGGTAAGTTGTTTGTCATCGTAGTTGTAATACGTGAGTGAAGTGTTGTTGGCATTGAAAAGGCCTTCGCACAATACATAAAGTCCTTTGCGTTCCGCTGCAGGTAATTCGGGTTCATTGGAAGAACGGTCGTCTTTCTTGCAGGATGCAAAAATTGCTGCTGCCAGGAATAAACAAAGCAGGGATTGTTGTTTGATGTGTTTCATGTTGTTGATTAAATTGTGATTTGAAAGGAAAACCTCAACGAGCGACCCGGCATTGGGAAGCTTCTGATGAAGGCATAAGATTGATTAAACAAATTGTTGATTTCAGCAGATATGCTGATGGGGTATCTCGTTTGTAGCTGATGACTCAGGGAAAGATCACTCACTGAAAAGCCGGGCACATAATATTGTGGTAGATTTTCACTCAGGTAATACCTCGATGACGATAGGATATGGTTGTAGTAGATGCCCGTAGTGCCATTGGTAATGCCGGCATTTATGGCGATGGTGTGTTTAGGTGTATATGGTATTTGCTGCAGGTAAACGGACGACGAGGGGTTGGTAATGTCAATCGCCTGCTGGTAGGTGTAATTGCCTGAGAGGTTAAAGTCTAATTTCTCCCCAATCCCAAATTGAGACTTCAGCCCGAAGTCTAGTCCGCGGATGTCCACCAGACCGAGGTTCATCATTGTCCAGGTGAACAGGTCTTTGTTGGGGATGGCGATGATTTTATCTTTCACCTTGTTGTAATATGCATCAGCCGTGAGACTTAAGAAATGTAAGGCGCTACTGAAAGTACGGCTGTACGTAATCCCTGCATTGTATTGTTCCGCATATTCAGGCTTCAAATCCCGTTTTCCGGAACGTGTGTAGTATAAATCATTGAAGGTTGGATTGCGGAAGATATCCTTATAAAAGGCCCTGAATTGCAGGTCTTCTTCAGGAAAGGGCCGGTAGCTGAATGAGAGTGCGGGTGACCAGATTGTTTTCGAAGGACTGGCTGTTCCGGTTTCAACGGTCTCGGAAATTGTTGTATTTAACAAGTTTGCCTGTACAGTAAGCCTGTCAATACTGAACTTGGCGGCAATGGCATTGAGGAAGGTAAATCGGGAAGGGTAGGCGTAATTGTAAAGGTTTGTATTGAGTTTATTGTAAGCAATGTCGCTGGCCAGCGATAGAACCAGGACGGAAGAGAGCGGGTAGGACAGCGCTGCGGATCCATAAAGTTCAATTTGCCTGAACCGCTGGTCGAGTTCTCCTGCCTGATTCAGGTAATCAGGATCAAGGTAGCGTAGCCCATTGCGCGAGAATTTGCCACTGAGCAGCAGTTGCATCCTTGTGTCAAAATGCTGCTGATAACTACTCTGCAGGAAAAAATCCTTGTTCCAGAGGTGCTGATTGGAATACGGATTATAGAATACGACAGCACCCGGCAGGTCGCGGCTGGAATTGGCGTAGTTGAGGCGAAGCTGAAAACGGTTGCTGTCTATGCCTTTCCAGTAGAAGGCGGCGTCGGTTTGAATAGTATTGAGCTGGGTGTTGCTCCGGACCGCCAAGGTATCGGAACCGTCACCATCTACCCGGTATTTGTACCTGCCATGTGCCTTTTGAAAGTTGCTGCTCAGGTTTAAAGTCCAGCGGCTGCTGAGCTTCCGCTGCCAAAGGAGGCTGGGATGGATCAATCCAAAAGAACCTGTTTTGTAGCCAAGGCTGAGCCGTTGGTTTTTTTTCCCTTCGAAATGTGGTGCAAGGCTCTTGATTACCAGCATACTTGCCGATGCATAGGCCCGTGCGGGCTGCAGCAATTCAGCGGAATGTCCATTATACAAGGTAATAGAAGAAACATTCTCGAGATTGATCTTTCCGAGGTCGATCTGACCGTTTTGTGCATCGGTAACCTGTACGCCGTCGAACTGGACCCCCGTGTGATTGGCGCCGAGGCTTCTTACGGATACCGTTTTTAAGCCGCCTATGCCGCCGTAATCTTTGATGTTCACGCCAGAGAAGTTTCTGATCGCATCCGCCACATTGTAAGCGGCAAGACGTTTGAAATCACGTACGGAAATCTGTTGAGCGGGGTTCGGGCTTTCTAGTATTAAAGGCGGAACTGCCCGTACGGTTACTTGCTTCAGCGTCTTACTGCTATCGCGCTGCGCGAAGGCGGCAGTACTGACAAAAAGAATGAGTAAAAAATTGAGTAACCGTTTTTCCATACCTGTGTTTTTGCACAGCAAGGGGCATAGAAATACAAAATGGAAACACCCACGGCATCTTCATTCTAGCTTCAATCCCCGAAAGCTATGAATCATATTATGCGGATGGCAGGTATTCTGACTTACTCCCTTTGGTATGGTCTTCCCATTCAATATGAACAGTGACGCTAAGATTATACCTTAGTTTAATAGAGTTTACAGCTGCGGGACAGTTCCGGATTTACACCGGATTCCCATTTAATCCATCCTGACAAGTCAGGAGAGGAACCAAAAGCACTGCAAATGTATCATAAATATGTTTGTATTATGTTAGCAGTTCAAAAAAATGAAATAGATAAGCAATACCTCTTTCTGAAGGTCAGGGAAGGGTGGTTGTGGTCTTCATTGATATTTTGCCGTTTTCTTTAACGGTATCTTGCCGTTTATGTTGGGAGCAAATTCAAAAACATTATCAATATTTCACCATTTTTTGAGAGTAAAGTGAGATGAGTACTTGAGAAACAATTTATTATCTGGTTTATAAATTGGTACACCTGCGGTGGTGGTGCCAAATATAGAGGGAATAATGAGAAAGACTTTGCATGTGTTACTAATACTTCTGGGCGTATTCCTCCCAGGTCTTAGGGTACTTCTTTTTGATGGCCTTAAGTACATAATCCGGGATCGGCTCGTTAGAGTAGTTCAAGCCTCTACTTTTTAAAAAAGCTACAACGGCCAACTTCTTTTGATAATCCAGTGATTGCAGATCTAACATACTTATTCTTAAAGCTTTCAGAATATAAACATCCTGCCCATTAATCATTTTATACATCACCTTTTCGTAATGAGCTCCTTTTTCTAAAAGATATAATGCCACATCCATTTTATCCTGCAAAAGAGCCTTACCAAGCGGCAAGTCAGTATTATTATTTTTATCAACGGGATGATTTACATCGGCTCCTGACTCAACTAAAAGTGTTACCTTTTCAAGGCTGTTAG
>JARKUW010000280.1 GCA_029851965.1 Bacteroidota bacterium
ACCGTTGAATTTCGTTGCGCGGAGATTTAAATCCCATGCGGCCAGCTGTGCGGCGTCGATAGCAAATTTAAGCTGATCGCGGCTTTCTGATAAACTTGCATTCAGGCTGATGACATGCTCCGTAGATTGAAGCAGTTCTTCATTGGCGCAGGTTAGTTCTTCAATAGTGGCTTCTAATTCTTCGTTTGCTGCGGCAAGCTCCTCGTTTAGGGCCTGCTCCCGTGCTTCAGACGCTCGAATGTTGATCTCTGTATTGTAGCGCTCGGTTACATCTGTAGCCGTATTCAACACGCAGTAAGTTTCCCCGTTCTGGTTCTTAACCGCCTTGTACATGAAGTCAAAGTAAAATTCTTGTGGTTTTCCGTCAACAACGAGAATGGTGTGAAAGTTTTCCGTTTTAAAGGTCTCTCCGGTATGTAGTACGTTTCGGTATATTTCCAGGAAAGGTTGTTCTTTGAGCTCCGGAATGGCGGTGTCGATGTCTTTTCCGATAACACTTTTGTCTTTACCCCAAAGGCGGATCATCGGGTCGTTGGCAGCCTGGATGATCATTTCTTCGGAACTATATATTGCGGTAGCAATTTCGGACAAGGCAATTATTTGGAGCACATGGTCGCTCGCGTAGGCATTCTGGTTACTGAACATTCTTTAGTCTTTTATCCAAAGATAAAAAAAACGACCAAAGTCGGGCTATTCGGCAGCCTGGTGCACATGGCTACTGGCTTTTTGACAACAGCTGCAAAGTTTTAGGGTCTGCATCACCATCGAAGTACTTGTCAAGCACCTGCTGGAAAACGGCTGGACTGTCTGGTATACAGGAAAAGAGGGTCATTGAAGATTTTAGTTTTAGATCATCCGGATAACCAAAGATGCTTGTTGCATCCCTACCTTCAAGGGAAAGCAATGCTTCGGATATTTCCAGGAGGTTTTTGCCAAGTATGGGATGCTTTAAGTACGCGCTGGCCTCTCCGATGTCTTTAATTCCGTAGTATACTGAAGTTGAGCTAAGCCCTAAACCCTTGATTTGTGGGAAGATGTACCACATCCAATGGCTGCGCTTGCGCCCAGCTTTGATTTCCTGAAGTGCTGTTGCATAATCTTCTTGTTGTGCGTTCAAGAACCGTTGTAAGTCTGCTGTAGCTGTCATAATTAAAATTGCTTTCAATATCATGCCAGCTTGCAGCTCATCTACTTACCGTCTGAGAATCCAGGCTTCGGGGTTTAAAGGTGTGATTACGCGCCAGATTTGAAAGTCCAATTCGGTTACGCCGTTCTTTGTTGCGACAGATCCGATCTGTTGTCTGGTACTTACCGCTTCGCCTTCTTTAACTGTTGGGTTACGTACGTTTTGGTAAATGGTGCGGTATTCTCCATGGCTGATTAGAAGCGTGTAAGTACCCATGGATGGGATAATCTTCGAAACTTTACCATTGAAAATGGCCTGAACGGCTGCTCCCTCCTGTGTCGCGATCTTTATGCCCGTCTGGTCGTATTTAGCCTGACCTACCGTGTGGATGCCAAAGTGTTCAGTTACCGCACCCGCATCCAGCGGCCAAGGGAGTGAGCCTCGGTTGCTCTCAAAGTCGGCAGATAGCTTCGCTGCTCTCGGTGTTGCGTTTAGATATTCCGCATTTGTTTTAGATGCCGTGACTGGTGCATCTTTGTTTTCAGCCTTCGCTTTCGCAGCTGCTGCGAGTTCCTCAGCTTCAGCTTTTCTTCTGGCATCTTCAATATCTTTTAGAATTGCGGTACGAATTGCGCGATCAAGCGCAGCCTGCTGACGTTTCCTTGCGGCAATGTCCCCTGCAAATCGGCGTTCTTCTTTCTTGTATTGGTTAAGTACGGCGGCCTGCTTCGACTTGTTTTTTCCAAGCTTTTCACGTTCAGTTTCCTGCTCCTTAAGCAATTCACTCTTTTGTTTAAGGCTTTTGTCCAAATCAGCAAGTCGCACATTGAGGTTCTGTTCAGTACCCATGATGTAATTGGCTTGTTTCATGCGGTATTTGCTGAATTGCTGGAGGTATTTTGTTCGCTTATAAGCCTGATTGAAGCCATCTGAAGCAAAGATGAACATCATCTTGTCGTAGGCATTGCGGTTACGCTGCGCAAAGCGGATCATGCTTGCATATTCCTTTTTAAGTTGTACCAACTGATCACGTAGGGACATTACGATGTTGGTGTTCTCGTGAATCTCACCGTCAATATTCCGGATCTCCGCATTAATGACACCAATCTTGTTCTGCATCAATGAGATTTTAGCATTGATGCCTCTGATTTCTGCCAGAGTAAGCTTTTTGCTTGTTGCAGCCTTGTTAAGATTACGTTGTAATAACTCGATCTCCCGTTCAAGTGCTTCTTTTTTGGTTCGGAGCTGATTACTGCTTTGTCCGAAGACGCAAGTTGAAACTGTTAGTAATATTAGGAGCGAGAATAATCTATTGAACTTCATTTATAAGCGATGAATGGATCTTTTTTCCTTAAAGATTGGAATTCAAAACGATTTTTCAAGTTTTATTGGAAGAATTTTACGCTGAGTTGGGTTACGGCGCATGATTATTGAGCCTGCTGCGTGCTGATTTAGATGTTTTGTGCAATGACAAACCCGCCTGCCCAAGCCCACTGGAAATTATAGCCGCCAAGCCATCCTGTTACATCTACGCATTCGCCGCCAAAATATAAACCTGGAATCTTCTTGCACTCCAGGCTCTTGGAAGAGAGCTCAGCAGTGTCTATTCCGCCACGCATCACCTCCGCTTTATCATATCCCTTGTCACCGGCTGGTTTAACCATAAAGTGATGAATGGTCTTGTGCACTTCCGCAATTTCTGCTTTCGTAAGCGCGGCAACGGTTTTTTGTAGCGGCAGGTATTTTCCTAATGCTTCGGTTAGCTTTTTCGCATAATAGCGGTTCAAAAGCGAGGAAAGCAGCGTCTTGCCACTGTGGCTCCGCTCCTGCTCGATCAATGCACTGATGTCCTCTTGTGGTAGCAGATTGATGTTAATGGTTTGTCCCGGCCTCCAGAAAGAAGAAATCTGCAGGATGGATGGTCCGCTTAATCCCCAATGGGTGAATAAGATGTTCTCTTCAAAGCTGATCTGGTCATTGCTGACTTCACAAAAAACGGAGTTCCCAGAAAGCTGGGCATACCAATCTTCATCCTTACCGGTGATGGTAAGTGGCACCAGTGCTGGAGCGGTTTCAACAACATGGAGCTGATGTTTTCTGGCCAGGCGAAGCGCAAAGTCAGTCGCGCCCATTTTAGGGATTGGCAATCCACCCGTAGCAATGACCACCTTACTTGCTTTCAGCGTTTTTGCAGCTCCGTTTTGAAGGTAGCTGACTTCGAATCCCTCCGCTACTGCGCGTACATCCTGAACATCTGCATTGCAGTAGAGTTCCTGTCCGAGGTCTTCACAGAGGCCTGTGAACATCGCGACAACATCCTTGGCGTTCTTGCCATCCGGGAACAGTTGCCCCAGCGTTTTCTCTTTTCCGGCGATGCCGTTCACTTCAAAAAAGCTAATGGTATCTTCTACGGTCCATTGATTAAATGCGGATTTGGCAAAATGTTTATTGGCAGAAATAAACTGTTCGGTTGAACTTTGAAGATTGGTGTAGTTACATCTTCCTCCGCCGGAGATCAGGATTTTGGCGCCTGGCTTACTGCCTTTTTCGAGGATAATAACCTTTTTTCCAAGGTAACCAGCCTGCACCGCACACATCAATCCACAGGCACCAGCCCCAATAATTATAGCATCTACATCCATCAATCCGTTTTATATTGTATTTTTGTGGCAAAATTAAGCATTACTTTCTTCGATATGGCAAAACAGATTAGTGATTTAAAATTAGGCATATTGGGCGGTGGACAGTTGGGCAGGATGATCATCCAGGAGGCTATCAACTATAATGTCACCACCCTTGTACTTGATCCTGATGCGGATGCACCTTGTAAACACATCTGTAACCAATTTACAACGGGCTCTATTTCTGACTACGATTCGGTTTACAATTTCGGTAAGAAGGCAGATATCATTACCATAGAGATCGAGAAGGTAAATATCGAAGCTTTAGAGCAGCTTGAGAAAGAAGGCAAGCTTGTTTTTCCGCAGGCACGTGTGATCCGTTTGATTCAGGATAAAGGTATTCAAAAGCAGTTCTTCAAGGAGAATGATATTCCTACCGCGCCTTTTCAATTGGTGAGCAATAAAAAAGAGCTGGTTAACCCGAACTTCCCATTTCCATACATGCTGAA
Organism: Bacteroidota bacterium; assembly: GCA_029851965.1. Lineage (GTDB taxonomy): Bacteria > Bacteroidota > Bacteroidia > Sphingobacteriales > Sphingobacteriaceae > Pedobacter. The sequence continues at coordinate 4,257 of JARKUW010000280.1, forward strand.
GCAGCGTAAGGATGGTTATGATGGTAAGGGGGTGATGAAGATCAATAACATCGCTGATATAGACAATGCATTTGACAGCCCGTCGCTGATTGAAGAACTTGTAGACTTCGAAAAAGAAGTCGCCATTATCGTTGCCCGGAACAGCAATGGGGAAATGAAAACATTCCCTATGGTAGAAATGGAGTTTAACGCCGAGGCGAACCTTGTGGAGTTTCTGATCAGTCCTTCCACCTACCCGGATGATCTGCAGCATAAAGCGGAAGAGATCGCCAAGAATGTAGCGCTGGCCCTAAACATCACCGGCATTCTCGCCGTTGAAATGTTCATTACAAAGAACGGTGATATTCTTGTAAACGAGCTTGCACCACGTCCCCATAACAGCGGTCACCAGACCATAGAGGGAAATTTTGTTTCCCAGTTTGAACAACACCTTCGCGCCATCTATAATCTGCCACTTGGCGATACGCGATCACGTAGCAATGCCGTGATGATCAACCTGCTTGGTGAAAAGGGCCATGAAGGCGTTGCTGTATATGAAGGTCTGGAGAAGATTATGGCTATTGAAGGCGTTTACGTACATCTTTACGGAAAAAAATATACAAAGCCTTTCAGAAAAATGGGGCACGTTACCATAGTAGATCAGAACCGGGAACAAGCAATTGAAAAAGCGAACCTGGTTAAAGACACCTTAAAAGTTATATCCTAATGAGCGCAGTAGTTGGCATTATCATGGGCAGCAAGTCGGATTTAAACATCATGAACGACGCTGCTGAAATCATGAAAGCATTTGATGTTGAATTTGAAATGACGGTCGTATCCGCACACCGCACCCCGGAACGCATGTTCGAGTATGCAAAACAAGCGGCCGATCGTGGTATTAAGGTGATTATTGCAGGTGCTGGCGGCGCAGCACACTTACCTGGCATGGTTGCTTCGATCACCACGCTTCCGGTTATCGGAGTGCCGGTGAAGTCTTCAAATTCCATTGATGGCTGGGATTCAATCCTTTCCATCCTGCAGATGCCTAACGGCATTCCAGTGGCTACTGTGGCGCTGAACGCTGCGAAAAACGCAGGATTGCTGGCTGTACAGATCCTTGCAACCGCAAACCCTGAGCTTACTAAAAAGATGCAGGCTTATAAGGACGATTTGCGATTGAAAGTTGAGGAATCTGCGGCAACAATGGATCAGGTGATTTAGTTAAGGTTTGGATTTTGGGGGAAGTTCACGACATGTGCGTACTTTGGTCCCAGATTCACAATGACATCCCGCCAAACCTCTTCTTCATTGCCGGTAAACAGGACATCTGTGTCGTAGCGATCTGATACGAGCCAGGTGTTCTGACTAATTTCTTCTATCAGCTGCGCTTCCGCCCATCCAGAAT
>JARKUW010000286.1 GCA_029851965.1 Bacteroidota bacterium
GGAAGGAAGCCTGCTCAAAACACCATATCCCGCACGCTTTGAACTGGGTATGGCCTTAAGTACCCCGGAGAGTTTCAGTCCGACGGAATACAAAGTTTCGCAGGTAGATTACGCTCACGCAAATCCCTACAATGGGTAATTTGCATGAGCGATAAGCTTTATAATTAAAATTCAGCGTTCTTAGGGAAACGCGGAAACGCGATCACATCCCTGATGTTGGTCATACCAGTTACAAATAGCACCAGGCGCTCAAACCCAAGTCCAAATCCGGAGTGCGGGGCAGATCCAAAGCGTCTGGTGTCTAAATACCACCAAAGCTCTTCCTGCGGGATATTCAGCTCATCCATGCGTCGGGTTAACCTGTCGAGGCGTTCTTCCCGTTGTGAACCGCCGATCATCTCGCCAATGCCAGGGAACAGGATGTCCATGGCGGCTACCGTCTGTCTTCCCTGCTCATCCGGTTCATTCTGACGCATGTAGAACGATTTGATATCTGCAGGGTAATCGGTCAGGATAACCGGTCTTTTGAAATGCTTCTCGACCAGGTAGCGCTCATGTTCCGACTGCAGATCTGCTCCCCATTCATCAATCAGGTATTTGAATTGTTTCTTCTGGTTTGGCTTAGACGATCTTAATATTTTAATGGCCTCTGTATAGGTAAGACGTTCAAAATCATTGGCCAGACAGAAGTTCAGCTTGTCAATCAACGACAGTTCGCTGCGTTCGTTCTGTGGCTTCGTTTTTTCCTCTTCCAGTAAGCGGTTGTTCAGGAATTCAATTTCTTCCCTGCAGTTTTCCAGGGCATAGCTGATGACATACTTCATCATGTCTTCTGCCAGCTGCATGTTGTCTTCCAGGTCCGCAAAGGCAACTTCAGGTTCGATCATCCAGAACTCGGCAAGGTGCCGGGTGGTGTTGGAGTTTTCGGCACGGAAAGTCGGTCCGAAGGTATAGATCTGGCCGAAGGCCATGGCTGCAAGTTCTCCTTCCAGTTGTCCGGATACCGTGAGGTTGGTCGCCCGTGCAAAGAAGTCTTCCGAGAAATCTACTTTTCCGTCTTCTGTTCTTGGCGTGTTGTCGAAATCCAGGGTAGTTACCCGGAACATCTCGCCGGCACCTTCTGCATCGGAAGCCGTGATGACCGGCGTATGCATATACACAAAGCCACGTTCGTTGTAGAACTGGTGTATGGCGAAGGCCAGCGCATGACGCACCTTAAATACGGCATTGAATGTATTTGTGCGAAAGCGCAGGTGGGCGATTTCCCTTAGAAACTCCAGACTATGTTTTTTAGGCTGCAGCGGAAACTTCTCTGCGTCGCTGTCACCCAGTATCTCGATGCTTTCCGCTTTGATGTCTACTTTTTGCCCTTTTCCCAAAGACTCCACCAGCATACCGGTCACGGCGATGGCAGCGCCAGTGGTGATCCTTTTCAAGAGTTGTTCAGGGGTATTGTTAAAATCTACAACGATCTGGATGTTTCCCATGCAGGATCCATCATTTATCGCAATAAACTGGTTGTTACGGAAGGTTCGCACCCAACCCATAACGGTTACTTCTCTGTTAAACTCAGTGGTATCGAGTAAGCTTTTTATTTTTTCTCTTTTAATCATGTCTTTTTTATCGAGCGTGTCAAAAATAAGGATTTAGTTGAAAAATCCCGCCCTTATAATTTGATAAGGTAGAAGGGGAGCACAGCGGCCGCAAATCACAGCATTGCAGGGCTGAGTTCAGCCGGTGAAATATCCGGAAGCATACCCATAGCAAACCAACACCAAACACACGGATTGTGTGCGTTTGGTGTGCGTTACGTCTGGGTTACGTCTTGGTTCGGTCTGGGCCGGTCTCGAGCAAACCTCCTCAAAATCCGGGCGCAAAAAAGCCGCCTCACGAATTTACGTGAGGCGGCTGATACCTGTTAAGGTAATATGGTTTTAAGCCAGAACTTTAGTAACCAGGTCTGCAGCATCTTTCAATGCAATGGCAGAAAATACTTTCAGTCCGGATTCGTCGATTAGTTTTTTAGCTTCTTCAGCGTTTGTTCCCTGCAGACGGCAGATGATTGGAACTGGAACGTCACCGATCTCTTTGTATGCATCAATAACACCCTGTGCAACACGGTCGCAACGAACGATACCACCGAAGATGTTAATTAAGATCGCTTTTACATTCGGATCTTTCAGGATAATGTTGAAAGCTGCTTTTACAGTTTGTGCATTTGCAGTTCCACCCACATCTAAGAAGTTTGCAGGTTCACCACCGGCAATTTTAATGATGTCCATGGTTGCCATTGCTAAACCAGCACCGTTCACCATGCAACCAACGTTTCCATCAAGTTTTACATAGTTCAGGTTAGACTCGCTTGCTTCAACTTCAGTTGGATCTTCTTCCAGTTTATCACGCATTGCTGCATAATCTGCATGGCGGAATAAAGCGTTCTCATCCAGGTTTACTTTTGCATCAACGGCAATAATTTTGTCGTCAGATGTTTTTAATACCGGGTTGATCTCGAACATTGCAGAATCAGTCGCATCGTATGCTTTGTAAAGAGCGGTAACAAATTTAACCATCTCTTTGAAAGCAGCTCCGCTTAAGCCAAGGTTAAAGGCAACTTTACGTGCCTGGAATCCTTGTAAACCTACTTTAGGATCAATTTCTTCTTTGAAGATCAGGTGCGGTGTTTTTTCTGCAACCTCTTCAATGTCCATACCACCTTCGGTAGAATACATGATGATATTCTTTCCGCTGGTACGGTTTAACAAAACACTTATATAGAATTCTTTGGTTTCTGAAGCACCCGGATAATATACATCCTGTGCAACCAACACCTTATTTACTTTTTTACCTTCAGGACCAGTTTGTGGGGTTACCAGCTGCATACCTAAAATTGCGGTAGCTCTTTCTTTAACCTCGTCCAGGTTTTTGGCAAGCTTAACGCCACCACCTTTACCTCTTCCACCAGCGTGGATCTGAGCTTTAATCACAACCCAGTCAGAGTTGTAAAGCGTTTTCATTTGCTTAGCAGCTTCTACAGCCTGCTCTACCGTATCGGCAACGATGCCTTCTTGTACGGCAACACCAAAACTTTTAAGTATTTCTTTACCTTGATATTCGTGGATATTCATTTGCTGAAATAATTTGTTTCAAATCTACCATTTCATATTGGTTATAAAAATATAATATCATCTTTATAAGACAAAATTGACCATTAAATTCCCTTGTCTCCAAATTAATGTGAGTCTTTTTGTAAGTTTGCAATTATGCTAAGAGCCACTGGTATTCGAAAATCTTACGGAAGTTTACCCATTTTAAAAGGGGTGGATTTTGAGGTTGAAAAGGGAGAAATCGTCAGTATCATTGGTGCTTCCGGCGCCGGCAAAAGCACCCTTCTGCATATATTGGGTACGCTGGACAAACCGGATGCAGGAACGGTAGAGCTTAACGGCACCCGCATCAGCAACTTGTCGGGTGAGCTGGTGAGTGTTTTCCGGAACCGGAATATCGGATTTGTATTTCAGTTCCATCACCTGTTGCCGGAATTTACGGCTATCGAGAACATCTGCATCCCCGCATTTATTGCAAAAACAAACCGGAAAGATGCCGAATTCAGGGCCATGGAGCTGCTGGAACTGCTGGGTCTAAAAGACCGGGCGCAACACAAGCCGAATGAGCTATCCGGCGGGGAGCAGCAGCGGATTGCCGTAGCGCGTGCATTGATCAACAATCCAACCGTTGTTCTTGCAGACGAACCTTCGGGGAACCTGGACTCCGCAAATGCGGACGCCTTGCATCAGTTTTTCATCACCTTACGGGATAATTTCAACCAGACCTTTATCATTGTGACCCACAACGAAAGTCTGGCGAAAATCAGCGATCGCGTCGTGACGATGAAAGATGGTCTTATCATATCTTAACGAACTTGTTTTATTCATTTTATTAAGTCAACTTGAAAATATTAATTACCGGCGGCAAGTCAGCAACCACCTTGAAGCTTCTGAAAGCCTTTGAAGGTCATGAGATCATTCTGGCAGACTACGGCGATATCCCATCCTTCCCTTCGGCAAATTATCGCTTCATCAGCCTTGGTGAAGTTACCGATACCATTGCGCACAACATTCTGAACATTTGTCTGGATCATAGTGTAGATATGGTTTTACCGGTTCACATCTTTGAAATCAATCCCCTGGCAAAATCGGAAGTGCTTTTTGAAGAGTTCAGCATTAAAGTCCTTTTGCCTGCGCAAACGGAGATTCTGAACTACTTTTACCCTCCGGAGGACATCAAGCCCGGCATGAAGTGGTACCTGTTTTTTGATGGTGTGCTGCGGTTTCCTTTGGAAGCGTCGGCATATGTTGTTGAACTGGGTAGGGGAAAAAAGCTGAATGGAGCGTATTATATACCTGAGCAGCCGGAAGAATTAACTGCCATCTTATTTACGATTCCATAATGGCTGCGGAAGAATTTACTAAACCATACGAGTCCTTTGTATTTGAGCTGGATAACGTTCTGTATCCGGAAAGGGATTTTTTGCTGCAGGTATATTACCTGTTTGCACAGTTTATGGAATACAGCGAACAGCTGAATGCAGAGGAGATGCTGCAGTTTATGAAGCAGGAATTCGAGGCGGATGGCAAAGAAGGCATTTACGAAAAAACCGCAGAAAAGTTCGGAATTCCGGAACAGTACAAGCTGAATTTTGATCTGCTCAACAGAAATGCCAAGCTGCCGCTGAAACTGTTGTTGTTCGATGAAGCCATGAAGTTCTTGCAGGAGCTGGTTGTGGACCGCAAACAGGTGTTTTTGCTGGTTGCAGGTAACCCGGAGCAGCAGTTGAACAAGATCAAACAAGTGGAGTGGAATGGCCTCGGGAAGTACCTTCGGGTCTACTTTGCCGATGAAATCGCAGAGAAGCCATCTCCGGAAAGCCTCGAATATCTGGTGCAAACACATGCACTGAACAAAGATCAGATCCTGGTGGTTGGAAAGAGTGCCCTTGATGAGCAGATGGCCAGTCAGGCGGGTGTTAAATATTTGGAAGCAAACAAACTATTTTTGGGTTAGATTCGTTATTAAGTGCATTAGTAACCATCCGAATGAATTTAATTAGCCGCTTAAAAAGCAATGGATCAGCCATTGTTTTCCTATGTATTGCTGTCCTCTCCTCGTGTAAAAAGGACTCCGCACCGGGAACGGATAATCCTTCTGATTCAGAGCGTGCAGCGCTGACCCGCGATTCCATTTTTTACTATGCGAAAGAAGTTTACCTCTGGAATGATATACTACCAACCATAGACGTATTCAATCCGGATCAGTATACGGGCAGCAAAACGGCTCTGGAGAATTACGAGAGAGAGCTTTTTGACATCACCCGCTATAAAAAAGACCCAAAGACAGGCCGGCCGTATGAATACCGGACAGAAAATCCGGGAGTACCCAAATTTTCCTACATCCAGGACGCTGAAGATAAAAATCCCGATGTCGTAATGGCCACTAAAGCAGATGTGAACTCTGACGGCGTAGGTTATGACCTGGGCATCTTTAGCTTTGTCGCGTATGAAGGTGCGGTGAACGACTATGATCTGTACATTAAAGCCGTTTATCCGGGGTCATCCGCCGATAAGGAAGGACTGACACGCGGCATGCAGATCACAGCGATCAATGGCAAAAGTATTGGTAATAATTTCAATGCGGAGGTTGGTACCATCAATGACCTGCTGGGCAATACCGTTACTTCCGCAAAGCTTTCCGGAATTGATAAAGAAGGAAAGACATTTACGAAAACCATCACCAGGACATCCTACACCAGCAATCCGGTTTATAAAAACAAGATATTCAACATTAACGGCAAAAAGGTGGGCTATATGTTCTATGGCCGCTTCTCGCAATTGACGAGTGGCGATTCATCTACACCTAGCGATAAGAACCTGGATCCGGTATTTCAGCGGTTTGCAAATGAAGGCGTGACGGATCTGATCATAGATCTTCGTTACAACGGGGGCGGCTTCGTTAACTCGGCAGAATACCTGATCAATCTGATAGCGCCAAGCAGCGCAACGGGAACCATGTATTATGAGTTGTACAATTCACTGATGCAAAAAAATCAGGCAACGATTCTGGAACACCAGCCACTTACCGATGGTGCTGGAAAGATCCGGTATGCATCGAATGGCAGAATGCTGACCTATGCCGATGTGGACTTTTCGAAGGAAGAGAATACGTCCGTCTTCCAGAAAAAGGGAAGCTTGAACGGCGTAAAGAATGTGGTGTTCATTGTGTCGGGTAACACCGCATCTG
>JARKUW010000008.1 GCA_029851965.1 Bacteroidota bacterium
CAATCTCCACATTCGCAGATTCAACTTTCAGCAGGTCCAGATTGGTCTGGTAATTTTGGAAGGTAGAGATCAGCTGGCCCTGAACAGATTGTTTTACCTTATCCAGGTTCAATTCCGAAGTACTGATCTGAATCTTCGCATTCCGCTCATTCTGCCTTTGTAAGAAGCCGTTGAACACGTTAATGCTGGCGGTAACACCATAGGTAAGGCCGTTTGCCTGAAATTTCTGGTTGAATCCAGTCGGATTTGCACTTCTTGAGAACTCATAACCACTGTTGATGCCGATGGTGGGATAACGCTGTCCTTTAATCTGCTTGAGGTTGAGCTCAGCGACCCTTTTATTGATAATTGCCGTTTGTAAGGTCGGGTTCAGCTGATCTGTAAGTGATGCAAGTTCTTCAAGCTTAAGGTCTGGAACGATGTTCATTTGCTCCTGTACTTTGAATTCCAGGTTGAGATCTCTTGCCATGATCTGGTTGAGGGTCACCATAGATGTCTTCAACAGGTTCTTCTCCTGCAGATAGCTGGACGTATCTGTATTCAGATCTACCGTCGCGCTGAGCACATCAAGCTTGGAGCCCCGACCGATTTCGAGCTTATTCCTTGCGATCCGCAAGCGCATCCTCGAAATGTCAAGCGCACTGTCCTTGGCGACCACCAGCTGCTGCTGCCTCACCAACCCATAATAAGCATTTACCACATCGGCAATCGTGCCCAGGATCATTGCCTTACTATTTACCTGGCCTTGCTTTTCCAGCTCCTTCAGCCGGTCATAGATCGCAAACATCTGAAAACCATCAAATATGGTCCAGTCTAAGGCGGCGCCGTAAGAAGAGTTCGTATTTCGTACACCGTTTAACTTTCTTTCCGGCCCTGTAGAAGGTGTCTGAATGGTATTTTGGATGCTTCCTCCATTGCTGAAGCTTCCGCCTACAGTCGGTAGAAACCCAGCGTTACCGAGATTGACATTGTTTTGCGCTACCGCAAGGTCGTTCTTTATGATGCGGATGTCGTAGTTGTTCTTCAGTGCAAGTTCAATAGCGTCATGGAGGCTAAGCGTAGGCAGGTTTGAAGTATTTTTATGTAGGATATTTTGAGCAGATAACTGGGAAAAAGCTGAAACCAGAAGTCCGGCTGCAAACAGCATGATTTTTAATTTCATCAGTAGGTTCTTTGTTTGTTAACGGTGCTGAAACAATAAGGAGCAATGTTCATTGGTATTCCGAAAGGTTTGCTCATCATGGCTTCAGTGGATTATAATAGGACTTTTTCATTTATTTCAGTTTTTTCACTTTCCAATGCGGCCTGCAGCGACATTTGGAGGTCAGAATTGTGCTTGTGTTCTTTAGACCAATACGAGTAAATGGAAGGGATCACGAACAAGGTCAGCACCAGCGAGAACAGCGTACCACCAACAATGACAATGCCCATTCCCATCCGGCTTTTTGCTGCCGCACCCAGCGCCATGGCAATCGGAAGTGCACCAATGGCGATCGCCAGGCTGGTCATTAGGATTGGCCTTAACCTCGATACTGCAGCTTCCCTGATCGCATCATGCACGCTTTTTCCTTGCTCCTTAAGCTGGTTGGCGAACTCCACAATCAGAATCCCGTTCTTCGTGACCAGCCCGATGAGCATAATGGTGCCGATCTGACTAAAGATATTCCAGCTCTGGCCAAACAGCCAGAGGGATAAAAATGCGCCCGCAACGGCCATCGGTACGGTTAAGATGATGATGATCGGGTCAATGAAGCTTTCAAATTGTGCCGACAAAATCAGGTAGACCAGCAACAACGCAAGTCCGAAGGCAAACAAGGTGTTGGAGGAGCTTTCTTTGAAATCCCTGGATTCCCCACCCAGGTCGGTAGAAAAGCTCTCGTCCAGTATCTTGGCCGATATTTTATCCATAGCTTCCAGACCATCTCCGATACTTTTACCCGGCGCAAGTCCTGCGGACACCGTCGCTGAAATAAACCGGTTGTTCCGGAACAATTGCGGCGGACTGCTTTCTTCTTTTGCCGTAACCAGATTGTCCAGCTGGATCAGCTGGTTTTTGTCGTTACGCACGTAGACCGAGCTCAGGTCAAGCGGATCTTTACGGTTGGATACCTCAAACTGCCCGACAACCTGGTATTGTTTGCCATTCATAAAGAAGTACGAAAAGCGCTGTCCGCTCAATCCAAGTTGAAGCGCGGAACCAATGTCCTGCGCAGAGACGCCTAGGTTCTTCGCCTTGTCGCGGTCAATCGTTAAGTTGATTTCCGGTTTATTGAACTTCAGGTTGACATCAGAGGTTGTGAATGTCGGATCTTTGGAGACCTCGTCCATAAACAATGGAACTTTTTCGCGCAGCTTCTCAAAGTTCTGGGCCTGTATGATGTAATTGATCGGCAATCCTCCACGTCGTCCAACAGAGATGGTTGGCTGCTGTGTCACCACAACTTTGCCTTCCGTATACTTCCGGGTGATGTTTGTCAGCTGGGCCGCAATCTCTGCCTGGGAGCGGTCCCGGTCACCCGGGTCTTTCAGTGCCAGACGTACGAACCCGCCGTTGGTCGACCCTCCTCCAAACCCAGGGGAGGTAATGGTTATGTTGGTTTTCTTCTCCGGAATAGAATCATCCACCATCTCCTGGATCTTGGTCATAAACCGATCGGTATAGGCAAAGGAGGCGCCTTCCGGCGTCGAAACGTTCATGTGTATGGAACTCCGGTCGTCGTAAGGTGCGGTCTCTTTGGGTATGAGACCCCAGAACAATGCAATCAGGCCAATGCAGACCACAATAATGGGTACCGCAATCCACCTGCGTGTCAGGAACCGGTTCAGCTTTTCTTCATACCAGTCGTTTAGTTTCACAAAGTAAGGCTCTGTAAAATTGTAGAACCTCGATTTCTTGTGTCCGGTTTTTTTCATCAGATACGCATTCAGCATTGGCGTTAGCGTAAGCGATACAAATGCCGAAATCAGCACCGCGGCCCCAATCACGATTCCGAACTCCCGGAAGAGCCGGCCAACGAATCCCTCCAGGAAGATAACGGGTAAAAACACAGCCGCAAGGGTGATGGATATGGAGATTACCGCAAAGAAGATCTCGTTAGATCCCTTGATAGCAGCCTCGAAAGGCGAGTAGCCTTCTTCAATTTTCTTAAAGATGTTTTCCGTCACCACAATCCCATCATCGACCACCAGCCCGGTCGCCAGCACAATGGCCAGCAGGGACAATACATTAATGGAAAACCCAAAAATGTACATGATAAAGAAGGTGAAGATCAGCGACACGGGTATATCGATCAGCGGACGGATGGCAATTGCCCAGTCTCTGAAGAACAGATAAATGATCAGGATCACCAGAATGAGGGAAAGGATGATGGTTTCTGCCACCTCTGTAATGGACATCTTGATGAACGTCGTGGTGTCCATAGAGATGTTCAGACTGATGTCTTTAGGAATATCCTTTTTCAGCTGCTCAAAACGTTTGTAAAATTCTTTGGATATATCCAGGTAGTTCGCACCCGGCTGCGGAACCAGTCCGACGGCCACCATGGGCTTTCCAGACTCCCGCAATACGGTTTCCTCATTTTCCGACCCAAGCACGGCATAGCCGATATCTTTCAGCCGCACCACATTGTTGGAATCGCTTTTTAGGATAAGTTCATTAAACTGCTCTGCGTTGGTCAGCTTTCCCAGGGTCTTTACAATCAGCTCAGTGTTCGCACCGGTGATTTTACCGGAAGGCAGTTCCACATTTTCGCGGTCCAGTGCCGCTACCAGATCCTGAGGCGTCAGGCTGTATGCAGCCAGTTTATTCGGGTCTATGCGTATCCGCATGGCGTATTTCCGCTGTCCCTGGATCTGTACCGCACTCACTCCGGATATGGTCTGCAGCCTTTCGGCGATCACATTTTCCGCGTAGTCACTCAGCTCCATCACATTTCGCTTGTCACTCTGAATCGTCATGGTGATCACCGCGTCGGAGTTTGCATCGGCCTTGCTCACCACCGGGTTTCCGTCGATATCCTTAGGCAAGCTTCTTGCCGCCTGTGATACTTTATCCCGAACGTCGTTGGCGGCATCATCAATGTCCTTGTCCAGGTTGAACTCTATGGTGATGTTACTGGCACCCTGGTTGCTCGAAGAGGAGATGTTCCGGATGCCGTCGATACCGTTGATGGATTTCTCCAGCACCTCTGTGATCTGCGACTCAATGATGTCAGAGTTCGCGCCGGGATAGGATGTCCGCACGGACACAACCGTGGGATCAATGTTTGGGAACTCCCTTACCCCTAAAAAGTTATACCCGATCACCCCAAACAAAAGGATCATCAGGTTCATTACGATGGCCAGAACCGGCCTCTTTATGCTGGTGGTTGAAATGCTCATGATTGTGGGATTACTATTTTACCAGTGTGACCTTTACGGCAGCGTCGGGCTTTAAAGCCATCGCGCCTGTCGTTAAAACAGTATCCCCGACCTTAATGCCTGATGTGATAACAATGTCTTCTGCGGTACGTGTACCGGATTCTACGTTCACTTGTTTTGCTTTTCCATGATCCGAGATGAATACCGTCTTACCTGATAACACCGGAATCACCGCTTCGTTGGGAATTAATATTGCATTTTTAACAGTACTTAAAGATAACTTGATCTTTGCAAAGGCACCGGGCAGCAGTTCATTGCCTGGATTGTTCGCCAAAGCCTTGATCTGGAGCGTCCTTGTCTGGGCATTAATTCCGGGTTCAATGGCATAAACACGCCCGGTGTAGGACTTATCAGACCCGTCTGTACGGAAGGAAACTGTAGACTGCCCCTTGATCTGCCCCGCATATTTTTCAGGCACAGAGAAGCTTACCTTAATCGGATCTATACTCGATAGGTTTGCAATTACTTTATTCGGCGTAATGTATTCACCCATGGATATGGTACGAAGACCAATTTTACCGCTACATGGGGCGCGGATCGATGTTTTTGCAAGTTGTGCACGGATCAACTGAGATTGCGACTGCAAGGCACGGAAGTCGGCCAGCGCGGTATCATACTCTGCCTGGCTGATCGCACCTTTTTCCAGAAGCTGCCTGGCCCTGTTTTCATTTGTCTCCGACAAGCGTTGCCGGGTCAGCGCTTCCTGCAGCTGCGCCTGGATGTCACGATCGTTGATTTTGACCAGCAAGGTTCCCTTTTTTACATTGGTCCCTTCGGTAAAGTAGATTCCAGTCACCAATCCGGAAACTTCACTCTGCAGGGTAACCGACTCATTGGCTTCAATGGCTCCGGTAACCTCCAGCGCATCATCAAAAGATCTTGCACGTGCCACCACACCATTTACATTCAGACTTGGCCCCCCGCCGCCTTGTTTGCCACGGCCACGGCCGGCGCCGTTTGTTGCTGCGGTTTTTTGATTGGCTGAAATCCGGTAATAGATAAGATATGCGAAGCCGAGGACGAGAAGCGTGTAAATTAGGTGTTTGAGTTTCATTTGATTGTACCTGTTGAATACAAAAATATTCAAATATGTTAGCCGGTTTATGTTGTATTAAGTATGTTACACCCTTATTCAGAATTTAGGTGGGTCAAAAAAAGATTAGTCCTAAATTTGTCCAAAAGCAAGACAGTATGTTTATTAAAAAATCATTTATCGCACTAGTACTATTACTATCATTGGGTATGACAGCCAAATCTCAAGTTAAAATAGGTTTCGAAGTTAGTTTTACGGAGCCTCAGGCACATTACGCCGATGTTGAAATGAATATTTCAGGAATCAAAAAAGACTATATAGATGTAAAAATGCCTGTTTGGGCACCAGGGTCATACCTGGTACGTGAATTTGCCAAAAATGTAGAAGACTTTTCTGCAACTGCATCGGGAAAACCCGCGAAATTCGAAAAAGTAAGAAAGAACATCTGGAGGGTGTCGTCTGCAGGTGGGCCGGTTAAGATCAAGTATAGGGTGTATGCCAATGAAGTGTCGGTGCGTACCGCTTTCATTGACGACAGTCATGCATTTTTATCCTCCACAGGTATATTCATGTACCCTGAGGGATACCTGAAATCGCCAAGTACCGTTAAGATCGTTCCATATAAGGGATGGTCAAAGGTCTCCACTTCCCTGGAGCCGGTAGCCGGACAGCAGTTTACATTCACTGCACCGGATTTTGATATCCTGTTCGATAGTCCGCTGGAAGTCGGAAATCAGGACGTATTCGAGTTTACGGCTGCAGGCGTTAAGCATGAAGTTGCCATGTTCGGTGGCGGAAACTACAATAAAGAACGTCTGAAAGTAGATATGGCCAAGATTGTGGAACAGGCAACAGCCATTTACGGCGAAAACCCAAATAAGCACTACACCTTTATCGTGCACAACTTTGAACGTGGTGGGGGTGGTCTGGAGCATTTGAGCTCTACTGTACTGGGTGCGTCCCGTAATCAATATTCCTCAGAAGCTGGATACAATGGCTTCCTGGAACTGGTGGCGCATGAATATCACCACCTGTGGAACGTGAAGCGTTTAAGGCCGGTTGCATTAGGTCCATTCGACTATGACAACGAGAACTATACAACCAACCTCTGGGTTGCGGAAGGGTTCACAGCTTATTATGAGAATAAATTTATGTTGAGAGCGGGATTTGTTACGCCGGAGGAGTTTGCAGCCAAACTGGCGGCAGCCGTTGCAACTGTTGAAAATACACCCGGTACCAGGGCGCAATCTGCTGCCATGGCCAGCTATGATGCCTGGATTAAATACTACAGACCGAACGAAAACTCCAACAATACCGGAATCTCTTACTACAGCAAAGGAGAAGTTATCGGATTGATGATGGACCTGGAGATCGTTCAGGCGACCAAAGGCGCCAAAAGTTTGGATGATGTGATGAAAGCCATGTACCTGCAATGTAAAACATTGAAAAGAGGCTATACCGATGCTGAATTCAAAGCCATGGTCGAGAAAATCAGCGGCAAAAACTTCAGTGATTTCTGGGCAAAATATGTGAACGGCACCGCACCTGCAGATTATAAAACCTACTTCGGTTATGCGGGTATAAACGTTAAAAATGCAAACGAAGGTGTAAGTGTTCCTTATTTGGGTATTGCTTCCCGAAAAACGGAAGGGAAGCTGTACATCACCGCAATCTCCAGAAACTCTGCCGCCTGGGTTGACGGGCTGAATGTGGGCGATGAGCTCATCAGCCTGAATGATGTGCCTGTACAAGCACCATTGGACCGGATGCCTGAGCTGACCAGCAGAAAAGTTGGCGACGTGTTGAAGGTGACGGTCATTCGTGACGGAATTACCAAGAACATCAACGTGAAGTTGAAAGCAAACCCGAACATGGCATTGGTTGCGGAGATCAATGAATCTGCTTCTGCAGCGCAGAAAGCGGTCCTGAAAAAATGGATGGGCATTTAAGGGAAATTTCTACACATAAAAAAGCCTGCGTTGCAATTGCAACGCAGGCTTTTTTATGTGTAGCGGTTTACTAGAACGTAAATCGCAGCGAAAGTCCAAGACCAGAAGAGTCAAATTCCGTATCAGGAGCCAATGCGATAGCCGGTTTCCAGTCCAGCGACAAGTTGATTGGCGCATCCTCAAATTTGTAATCCAGACCAAGTACACCGTCAACAGCCAGATATGCTTTGTTGGTATCCTCAAATTTCCACTTTCTTGACCCAACCGATCCACCGATACCGTAGTACCAAAGTAAGCCGTCAGCGCCCTGAATGGGGTTATAGATTTCATATAAACCCGTTACGCGGAAGTACGAATAGCCGTCATTCGATCTGAAATTCGCAATCAGGTCGAGCATTTTGTTACCGCCAAGTGTAGTCTTAAATGTAACACCGTTTGCTGTTCCAAAACGTCCACCAATCGCATTTCTATAGCTCTGCGCGCTGGAAGTTGTGTGTATAGCAGCCGTTGCCAACATCGTTAAACAAATAATTGTAAATAGTTTTTTCATAATCATGATATTTTTTAACCTTCTATCCACATCCAACAATTATGCCGTTAAGTAAATGGATCGTCCAAAGTTACAAATGTGATCTGAGTTACAAAGGCTTAATTTTCCAGTTAATTTATCTTCTTAATTCTAACAAGGGCGCCCTCAAAACCAAAAGCGAGTTTGATTTTGATACATTATTAAAATTATTAGATTTGAGAGACAGCAAACCAAATATGTAAACTGGACATCATGGGAACCACCGTAACAAGGGTATTTGATATACTTCAATATAATTTAGAGCACTTTCCGAAAGAAGAATTTATCAGTGGCAAGATCAATGGCCGCTGGGAAAAATACAGCACGGCACACTTCTGTGCGCAGGTGGACCGCCTCAGTAAAGGGCTGATCCGGTTGGGCCTCGGCAAAGGCTCCCGGATTGCCGTCATGTCTCACAACCGGCCGGAATGGAACCTTAGTGATTTTGCCATCATGCAGATCGGGGCTTACCAGATACCCCTGTATCCGACACTCGCGGAGCACGACATCAAATTCATTCTGCAGAATGCAGAAGTGAACACCATCTTTATTGCTGATGAGAAATTGTATCAGAAGGTCCGTACGGTTGCAGATGAGCTGTCATCTGACCTCAAAATCTATACTTTTGATAAAGTTGCGGGCGTCGCCCACTGGGAAACCCTCCTGGAAGATGAGCGGCCAGGGGAGGAGATTGATCTGGATGCTTACCGCAATCAGGTTACCCCCGACGACATATTAACGCTGATCTATACTTCCGGTACAACCGGGACGCCCAAGGGGGTCATGCTGACCCACGACAACCTCGTGAAAAACTTCCAGAATTCCGCCGTCATTTTCCCGTCAGGGGTGAAGAAGGTGCTGAGCTTTCTACCCTTGTCGCACATCTTTGAACGGATGATCGTATATCTCTATTTGTATACCGATGCTTCGGTATACTACGCCGAAAGTATGGAGACCATCGTTGCCGATATCCAGTATGTAAAGCCAAATGGATTTTCGACGGTCCCCCGCTTGCTGGAGAAGGTGTATGAAAAAATCATGCAGAAGGGTAAGGAGCTTTCCGGCATCAAGAAGTCGATCTTTAACTGGTCAGTTGCCCTTGCGGAGCAATATGAGATGGACCATGGATGGCTGTATGGCCTGAAGCTGAACCTGGCCAGGAAGCTTGTATTTAAGAAATGGCAGGAAGCACTCGGTGGGCAGATCATCGTGATCGTCTCCGGCGGTGCGGCACTGAACCCACGTCTGGCGCGAATTTTCTGGGCAGCGGGAATGCCCGTGTTTGAAGGCTATGGCTTAACAGAGACCTCCCCTGTAATTACTGTAAACCATTTCAACAATGCCTTGTTTGGAAGTGTGGGCCCGGCAATTGCGGGCGTGGAAGTGAAGATCGCAGAAGACGGAGAGGTGCTGACGCGTGGGCACAATGTGATGAAGGGCTATTACAACCGGCCCGACCTGACCGCCGAAACCATAGATGCAGATGGATGGTTTCACACCGGAGACATCGGTATGCTGGTAGACGGCAAATTTCTTAAAATTACCGACCGCAAGAAGGAGATGTTTAAGACTGCCGGTGGCAAATATGTGGCACCGCAAATCCTGGAAAATAAACTTAAGGAACCCTTGCTGATCGAGCAGATCATGGTTTTTGGCGAGAACCGGAAATTCCCGGCCGCGCTGATTGTTCCAAATTTTCCAGCACTGAAGGCCTGGGCAACAGAAAAAGGCATTACTTTTACCACGAATTCAGATTTGGCCAGGAACGAACTTGTCGTAGAGAAATACAAACAGATTGTGGAAGATAGCTGCAAGGAGTTCGGCAAGTGGGAACAGGTAAAGCGTTTTTGCCTGCTTGAAAAGGAATGGACCATTGAAGGTGGTGAACTTACGCCGAAATTGAGTTTAAAAAGAAAGGTGATTCTGGAGAAGAATCAGGGTGTTATAGAAAAATTATATATAGATGCAGAAAGTTATAAAGCGTAATGCTTTTCTGAAAATCGTTACCGGCCTCCTGTTGCCTGGTTTGCTGTTCATCGGCTGTGTAGGCGGACAGGTCGGCGTTAAAAAAAGTAAAGAATACCGCAATGGCATGGTGGTGTCCGCGAAGGAGCAGGCATCACAGGTCGGCCTGGATATATTAAAGAAAGGCGGCAACGCCGTCGATGCGGTTGTTGCCGTGCAGTTTGCACTCGCTGTGGTATACCCGAATGCCGGTAATATTGGTGGCGGTGGATTTCTGGTGTACCGTTCAGCCAGCGGCGAAACGAATACGCTTGACTTCCGGGAAAAGGGCCCGGGGCTGGCCTCCAGAGACATGTACCTGGACGCCGCCGGAAACGCGATTGTCGACAAGAGCCTTTATGGCGGTCTTGCTGCAGGTGTTCCGGGAAGTGTTGCCGGAATGGAAGAAGCACACAAAAAATACGGAAAGCTGCCCTGGGCGGAGTTGATAGAACCCGCCATTGCACTAGCCAGAAATGGATTTAAGATCAGCGAACGCCAGGCTGGCGAACTGAATGGCCTGCACGAGCGGTTTACCACATTGAATCCCCTGGGAACAGCACTGCTGAAAAATGGGCAGTGGGTGACGGGAGACCTCCTGGTTCAACCGGAGCTGGCAACCACACTTGAAAAGATCAGAGATCAGGGGAGAAAAGGCTTCTATGAGGGCAGTGTCGCCGATTCTATCGTTGCTGAAATGAAACGCAGTGGCGGAATCATTTCCAAAGCCGACCTGGTCAACTACAAAGCCGTATGGCGCAACGCCATTGTCGGCAACTACAAGGGCTACAAGATCATCACCATGCCGCCGCCATCCAGCGGAGGTATTGCGTTAATTCAGCTCCTGAAATCCGTAGAGCCTTTTCCTTTGAAGCGCTGGGGCTTCAATGCTGATTCCACCGTACAGGTGATGGTTGAAGCCGAGCGCAGGGTTTATGCCGACCGCGCAACGCATCTTGGAGACCCTGATTTCTATAAGGTCCCTGGTGATGTGTTAATGTCCGATACGTACATCAAAGAACGCATGGGCAGTTTTACCTGGGCGAAAGCGACGCCAAGCTCGGCCATTCAGGCGGGAAAAGTTGTACCTGCGGAGCACGAAGAAACGACACACTTTTCCATCGTAGACCGCGAGGGCAATTCGGCTTCGGTAACAACCACGCTGAATGGATCATACGGTTCCTGCGTGTTGGTAAAGGGCGCTGGCTTCCTGTTGAACAACGAAATGGACGACTTCTCCGTTAAACCCGGATCGCCAAACATGTATGGTCTGGTGGGTGGAGAAGCGAACGCTGTTGGTCCCGGAAAGCGCATGTTAAGTTCTATGACGCCGACCATCATCGAGAAGGACGGCGAACTGTTCATGGTCGTCGGCACACCTGGGGGGTCAACGATCATCACTTCCGTGTTCCAGACCATTTTGAACGTGATTGAATTTGATCAAGACATGCAAGCGGCGGTTGATGCGAAGAAGTTCCATCACCAGTGGCTGCCCGATGAGGTGGCTATGGAGCCCAATGCAATAGATAGCGCATCCCAGCTTAAACTGAAAGGCAGGGGCTATAACCTGGTGCCGAGAGGGGCGATTGGAAGGGTTGATGCCATCCTGAAAACCAAGTGGGGATATTATCAGGGAGGGGCGGATCCGAGGGGCGATGATGTGTGGCTCGCCTGGTAATCCGGTGTTCGTTGAAGAACTAAAAATTTTAAACTATTTGTTGAATCCGTGTTGATAACGTGCGATTTACAATCTCTTAATTACAAACATTTAATTCGTGGTACAATGATTGTGTAATTGTGAGAAATCAATTCGATTTCAACAAATAGTTATTTATGAAACAAATGTTATTAAAAAGTTTACCTGCAGTTATTGCGGGTATTTTTATAGCCGGAGCATCCCAAGCTCAGGAGGCTGCAACAACAACTCCTACGGCGACATTCAACACCTGGTCTATCGGTGTTAACGCTGGGGTACTTACGCCAACAGCACCTTTCGGTGGAAGGAACGATTTTTCCAACTGGCAGTCAAGCTTCGGATACGGTATTTACGTTAAGAAACAATTCACAAACTACTTCTCTTTACGTTTAGACGGTGTTAGAGGTAAACTGAAGGCGGATAATTCTGAGCCTTACGACAGTGGAACAACCAATCCGGGAGCAGTAAGTGCATTTGAAACAGACCTTTCTTATTCGGGAAGTTTAAATGCAGTGGTAAACATGTTTAACATCGACATGTTCCAAAAGGAAAATGCAGTGCAGCTATTCGTATCAGCGGGTGCGGGACTTGCGGGTTACAAGCCCACCATTACTTCAAATGGTACAACTTCTGAATATGCTGCGGGTAAAACGATCAGTGAACTAATCATTCCTGTTGGTCTTGGTGCAAAGTTCAAAGTTTCTGAAAAGATCAATTTCGACCTTGGCTGGACGGTTAACTTCGTTGATGGAGACAACCTGGATGGTGCTTACCTGAGTGGAAACAACGATAAATATTCTTACGCTTATGCTGGTCTTGAGTTTTCATTGGGAAAGGGCAAGCAATTGGCATGGCACAATCCAGTAGCTGCAACATATGATGAAGTATTGGCGGCTAAGGCAACTGCAGATCAACTAAAAAGTGATCTTGACGCTCAAAAGGCTGAAAACGCGCAGTTGAGAACAGAACTTTCCGGTGTGATCAATGATGCAGATGGTGATGGTGTTGCTGATAAATTCGATAAATGTCCAGGTACAACTTCAGGTGTTGTTGTTGACGGTGCAGGATGTCCTTTGGTTACTCCGGCTCCGGTTGTACGCGAAAAAGTGATCATTACTGAAGCAGATCGTAAAGTTGTTGCCGATGCAATCCGAAATCTGGAATTCGATTTTGGTAAAGCAACGATCCGTGCAAAATCATATCCAACCCTTAACCGTGTTGCAGAGTTGTTGAAATCTAAAAACTTCAGCTTGAAACTTGCAGGACATACGGATAATAAAGGATCGGATTCCTACAACATGGGTCTGTCTAAAGACAGAGCAGAGTCGATCAAAACTTACCTGGTTTCTCAGGGTGTAAATGCATCCAGGGTTGAAGCTACAGGTTACGGTGAAACCCAACCAATTGCTTCAAATAAAACGGAAGCTGGACGCCAGAAAAACAGGCGTGTAGAGTTTACCTTGTTTTAGTACCATCTTAGTAGATAAACTTCTTAATATCGAAGCCGCCAGGAAACTGGCGGCTTTTGTTTTTAATGAATATATCAAAAAGGTTGACATCTGGTTGTTATGCAGAACTATGGACCGTTTGTGGTGGAGAATAGATCGTGCGTAATCTGTGTCCGATCGGAATCCGACCCGGCCCTGGTGGCTTCAATAATGCCCCTGCTTGGATTTAATCCCTGCGGTTTACCAGACCAAACAAAGGAAGTACGCACACCAAACGCACACGCTGTGTGCGCTTGGTGTGCGTTAGGTGTGCGTCACCTCTTGAGTAGGTCTTTGAAGTGCTCAGAATTGAAATCAAAAAAGGGCAATACCAGACTTGACAGGGATTAATACCTGAATTGATTTTTCCGGAGATCCGGATCTGCTTCCAGACAAACAAAATTATTATAATTGCGTTCTATTGCTACTACTATGTGTGCCTGAATTCTGTACGATTGCACTGACCCAGTATAATTGACCTTAGAAATTTGAGAACTATAGCTAAAAACAGTTGCGAACTTACCAATCAATTCTCCTGTAACCCTGAGGAATTCCGGTTTATGCTTGAATTCTCGCGTGCCATCTGAATTGATACAATAACTTTCTAATGGCAGAAAAACATTTTATAGTGGCTCTGGGTGCATCCGCAGGCGGACTGGAAGCATTAACTTCCTTTTTTAATCATACCCCGCTAGACAGCGTCTCTTATGTTGTAATTCCCCATCTCTCTCCCGATTTCAGGAGTCAGATGGTAGAGATCCTTTCCCGGTACAGCTCGTTGGAAGTTCTTGAAGCAGACGAGGGCATGCAGGTGGAGCCCAACAAGGTCTATCTAATTCCCAATACCAAATACATGGCTATAGATGACGGAAGGTTATACATGCTGGAAAAGCAAACCGCACCGAAGCCACACATGACAATTAATTCATTTTTCACCTCCCTGGCGAGCGAAAGGGGTGATAAGGCGATCGGGGTCATTCTATCCGGCACCGGGACGGACGGAGCGAGGGGCGTAGCCGCAATTGAACAGGCTGGAGGTCTGGTGATGGTTCAGGAACCATCCAATGCGAAATTTGACGGAATGCCAAATGCCGCAATCGCCTCTAGTAACACGCGGCATATTCTTGCCGCAGAAACAATACCGATGGCCATCCAGCGGTATGTTGATGACAGGAACGAAGACCATACGCTTACGGTACCGTTTAGCCAGGAATTTCTTGATGACGTCGTAAACCTGATCAAAAACCAACATCCTTTCGATTTTACCGACTATAAAGTGCCCACCCTGGTCCGAAGGATCAATCGGAGAATGCTTTACAACAACATCTTAAAAGAGTCTGAATTCCTCTATTTTCTGCAGCAAAATCCCGCAGAAACGGAACTGCTGATCAGCGACTTCTTAATTGGGGTGACCTCCTTTTTCAGAGATCCCGAAGCTTTTCAAATTTTAAAGACAGAGGTGATCCCGCAAATCATCCGGCAGCGGGCTCAACACGACTTCATTAAAATCTGGGTAGCCTGCTGTGCAACCGGAGAAGAAGCGTATTCCCTTGCCATACTGATCCAGGAACATCTGGATAAACTCGAAACCGACGTTGAGGTGAAGATCTTTGCTACGGACATCAACCGGACCGCTTTGAGCCATGCGGCGGCAGGTGTATATGCCACCTCAGGTGTTAACGGGCTATCAGAAGAACGTTTGGAACGATACTTTGACAAGCTCGACGACAGCTACAAGATTAAACCCAGAATCCGTAAGATGCTCATTTTTGCGCGGCATGATCTGACCAGAAATCCGCCGTACTGTGATGTTGATCTGATCAGTTGCCGGAACATGCTTATTTACATTAAACCCGCTGTACAAACGCAGATCCTGACAAAGCTTGGTTTTGGGCTTAAAAAAGGCGGATATTTATTTTTGGGATCCAG
>JARKUW010000013.1 GCA_029851965.1 Bacteroidota bacterium
GAGTTGAACTTAACAAATAAGGTCATAATCGTGACGGGCGGAGCCAAGGGCATCGGGGCAGCGATTGTAAAGGCCCTGGCCGCTGAAGGTGCCATACCGGTTGTGGTTGGACGCAATGAGGCTGATAACCGCAAGGTGCTGGCCGAGGTTGTAGATAACGGCGGACAGGCTTTCCAGGTTGTTGCCGAGCTGCAGCAGCCTGAGCAGTGTGAAGCTGCGGTCGCACAGGTGCTGACCGAATATGGCCGGATCGACGGCCTCGTAAATAATGCCGGCGTGAACGACGGCGTAGGCTTGGAAGGCGGAAATTATCAGGCCTTCATCGATAGCCTACACAAAAATGTAGTGCATTATTACCTCATGGCCCATCATGCATTACCTGCACTGAAAGCTGCCAAAGGTGTCATCCTGAACATCGGCTCCAAGGTGGCAGAAACCGGGCAGGGTGGAACATCGGCCTATGCGGCATCCAATGGTGCGCGGAATGCACTGACGAGAGAATGGGCGGTGGAACTGCTGCCCTTCGGAATGCGGGTGAATTCGGTGATCGTAGCAGAATGTTTTACGCCGCTGTATGAAAGCTGGATTCAAACCTTCGATGATCCTGAAAAACAGCTGAAGTCCATCGAACGTATGATCCCGCTGGGTCAGCGCATGACAACCGCAGAGGAGATCGCCAGCACGGCGTTGTTTTTACTCTCGGATCAATCCAGTCATACCACCGGGCAGCTTGTCTATGTAGATGGGGGCTATGTTCATCTGGACCGGGCACTTACGGGCTCAGAATAAAATCAATTTAATCCACAACCAAATATATGCTGATGAAAATGCTGAAATATCCGATCCTGCTGCTGATGGCGCTTTTTTCCGTAAAAGCCCATGCACAATATCAACCCAACTGGGCATCTTTAGACCAGCGTGAAACACCCGAATGGTGGAAAGAAGCCAAGTTTGGCATATTTATACATTGGGGACTGTATTCCGTGCCGGCCTACGCACCAGTAGAGGAAGTAGAGGGCGTGTATGAGAAGTATTCAGAGCACTATGAGAACAGGCTGCTGACAGGTAATAAGCTGTTCACAGCCCACCACAACAAATATTTCGGGAAGGATTTCAAGTACAAGGACTTTGCGCCAATGTTTAAAGCGGAGTATTTTAATCCAGACGACTGGGCCGATCTTTTTCAGCAGGCTGGAGCGAAGTACGTCGTTCTTACTTCCAAGCATCATGATGGCTTCTGCCTGTGGCCAAGTAAGGAAAGCAAAGGCTGGAACAGCGCAGAAGCTGGTCCGCACCGGGATATCATACAGGATCTCGGTACATCCGTACGCAAGAAGGGCTTGCATATGGGCCTGTATTATTCTTTGCTGGAGTGGAGCAATCCGCTGTATAAGAAGGAAACGTTAAATCAATGGGTGGATACACACATGATTCCGCAGATGAAGGATCTTGTGGTGAAGTACAAGCCGGAAATCATCTTTGCCGACGGGGAATGGGACTACAGCAGCACCGAACTCAAGAGCGAACAGTTCCTGTCCTGGCTGTACAATGAGTCACCGGTAAAGAATACGGTTGTCGTAAATGATAGGTGGGGCAAGGAGACCAGGAGCAAACATGGCGACTACTATACGACCGAGTATGACCTGGTACATGACGAGAAGGGTATCGGAACGAATGCGGAACATCCATGGGAGGAGAGCCGCGGCATTGGTACTTCCTACGGGTACAACCGCTTTGAGACTTCGAAAGACTATTTCAGTTCGCAACAGCTTGTTGAGCTGCTGGTGGACAAGGTGAGTAATGGCGGCAATTTGCTGCTTGATATCGGTCCGGATGCCAATGGGTTGATCCCCGTGGTGATGCAGGAGCGGCTCCTGGATATCGGCCGCTGGATGAAAGTCAACGGGGAAGCCATTTATGGCACTACGGCATGGGAGAAGAAGCCGCAAAATATGAAAGCAGACGGTGTGTTCTACACCAGGAAAAAGGATGCACTTTATGTGATCTGCACCAAATGGCCCGACAAACCTATCGTCGTGGATCATGTTGGTCAAGCCGGCAAGGTTAGCCTTTTGGGCGCCAATACCGGTGTAAAACAGCGGCAAAAAGGCAATAAACTAACGATTTATGCGCCGCAAATCAATCCCGGCAAGTTGCCCTGCGATTATGCCTGGGTATTTAAAATAGCAGATTTCCGTTCCGCCAAGTAATCCACCACGTTATGCACGAGCCTGGCTCCAGATTGTTGAAGACGATCTGGAGCTGCGCAATAATCAGAAAGTTAACCAGCATTTCCTTCCGGTAACATAGCTTTAAGGTTACATGGAGAAGAAGTATTGCTTAAACTGCAACGAGGTGATCGCCGGACGGACAGACAAGAAATTTTGTGACGATGCCTGCCGGAGTAGCTATCACTCCAGGTCCGCTGCTGAGGATTCTTTAATGGTTAAACAGGTTAACCTGATCTTAAAAAAGAACAGGCGAATTTTGCTGCTCCTCAATCCCGAGGGCAAAATAAAACTCCACAGGCGGCTGTTGCTGGAAAAAGGATTCGACTTCCGGTATTTTACAAGCATTTACAAAACTGAAAGACAGGCCTGCTATCATTTCTGCTATGAGATGGGTTACCTGCTGCTGGAGCAAGATCACGTACTGCTGGTCAGGAGAAAGCCAGACAAATAAACAGACTTAAACTTCAGCCAGGTACTTGTGCACGAAGCTTATCGCCATACTTCCTTCGCCTACGGCTGAGGCCACCCTGTTCATTGCATTTGCACGTACATCGCCAGCGGCAAAAATCCCATGTGCACTGGTCTCCAGCAAATAGGGGTCGCGCTTCAGCTTCCATATTCTATTGAACCGGTCATCGTTTTTCGCATCTCTGCCCGTCTCTATAAAGCCCTTATCATTCCGGATGACCTCATCCCCAATCCAATCCGTGTATGGCCTTGAGCCGATGAAAATATACACGGCATCTGCCTGTTTGAGTTCTGTGTCCCCACCATCGATGCTTCCAATGCGTACCTGCTGTATCCTTCCGTCTCCGATCGCCTCCTTGATCTCGGTCCTGCCCAACACCTGAATGTTGGCTGTTCCTTTGATCTGGTCAATCAGATAGGAAGACATCGATGAAGTAAGGTCCTCTTTGCGTATGACGATAAAAATATTCCGGGCGAACTTCGAGAGGTACATTGCGGCCTGGCCTGCAGAATTACCGCCTCCGACAACATACACATCCTTGTCTTTGCAGGATGCCGCTTCCGTCATGGCGGCTCCATAGTACACGCCTGCCCCGGTAAATTCTTCGATGCCCTTCGTCTCCAGCTTCCGGTAGTCTACACCAGTGGTGATGACCACCGCGCGTGTATTGATTTCTGCTCCGTCTTCCAGTATCAGCTTCTTATAGCCATCTTTTTCATGTATGGACTTCACGCCCTGCGGAGACAGAAATTCAGCGCCGAAGCGTGTAGATTGTGCCATGGCACGGCGCGTGAGTTCCGAGCCGCTGAGGCCGGCAGGGAAACCCAGGTAATTTTCAATCTTTGAGCTTGTACCCGCCTGGCCGCCCGGTGAATGGCGTTCGATCAAAAGGGTCTTTAAACCTTCCGAAGCACCATATACGGATGCCGCCAAACCTGCAGGGCCAGCACCAATGATCACCACATCATACACCTCGTTTTTCAGGCCGGGGTTCAGGCCAATGCGGGCTGCCAGTTCCTGGATGGATGGTGTCTGCAGGGAGGTGCCATCTTCAAATAAGACTACTGGAAGATCTTTCAGCGCGATCTTATTTAAGTCCAGAAGCTGCCTGGCTTCCTTGCTCGTTTCGACATCCATCCACTGGTAGGGCACCAGGTTTCCTGCAAGGTATTCTTTTAGGTTGTGCGATTTTGGAGAAAACTGGTAGCCAATCACCTTGATGCCTTTGAAGTCGGGCTTGTAGCTGCCTTGCCATTCGTCTAGCAAATCATCCACCACCGGAAACAGCCGCTCCTCCGGCGGATCCCAGGGCTTCATCAGGTAATAATCCAGCTTCACTTCGTTGATCGCCTTTATGGCTGCATCGGTGTCTGAGTAGGCTGTAAGCAGCACCCGCTTTGCTTCCGGATAAAACTCCAGCGTTTTCACCAGAAAGGACACGCCATCCATCTCGGGCATTCTTTGGTCGGCGATGAAGATTGCAACAACTTCGCCTTTGTTCTTGAGTTCCAGCAGCGCGTCCAGTGCTTCCCGGGCAGACGAAGTGCTCAATACCTTGTATTCTTTTCTGTATTTTGCTTTGAGGTCGCGGGTAATTGCACGCAGCACCTGCGGATCATCATCGATACAGAATATAATGGGTTCGTTCATGGGCTGAGTCCTGATTTGATTAAATTGTAAATGGCTATTGGTCAGCGATCGGAAAGCAAAGCACAAAAGCAGTACGTCCGGGGACAGAATCTACTTTCAGCGAACCGCCATGCTGCTTCGCGATCCTGGAGACCACATCAAGCCCCAGTCCGGTTCCTTTTCCAATTTCCTTTGTTGTGAAAAAGGGTTCGAAGATCCGGTTCTTTATATCTTCCGGAATACCGGGACCATTGTCTATAATGGAGACCTCTACATCGTCGCGGTCTCTCCTTGTCTTTATTTCCAGGCGTCCGGTTTTATTTACTTCCATGGCGTCAAGCGCATTGTCGATCATATTGGTCCACACCTGATTGAGTTCGCCAACAAAAACCTTGACTTTGGGCAGGGAGGTGTCATAATCTTCCACCAGTTGCACATTCCCTTTCGCAAACCGGTAGGCGAGCATTGTAAGGGTGTTCTGAATGCCACTGTGTATATCTGCATACTCCTTGTCGCGGCCACGGTCCATGTGGGTGAAGTTCTTGATCGCCCCTACGAGTTTCTCGATCCGCTGGCTGGCCTCTTGTAAGTCATTTACGAGCCGTTCCGTAACCAGGTTATTGTTGATCCAGTTGAGTATTGGCGATAAGTATTCTGCCGGGATGAGTTCTGAAAAATCATCCATATCGTCGCAGGTAAAGCCATATTCCACAAAGTTTTCCGCAAGTTCCCGGGCATTTGCTACACCATGACTTTCCAGACAACCTGCAAAGTCATCCTCCAATGTTGTACGCTGCATCATGGTGAGCACCGGCTTCTCCTGGCGCGCGAGCACTTGAAACAACCTGGTGTTTGCTTTGTCCAGTTCTTCTGCGCCCATTCTGATGGATGTCACCGCTTTAAAGGTTTCCGGCTGCAGCTTCAGGTGCTTCAGCAGTGAGGCGGAGCCGCGGACTATAGCGGATGCGGGGTTGTTGAGCTCATGCGCTAAGCCAGCCGACAGCTTACCGAGGGCCATCATCTTTTCGTTCTGCTGCTGTAAAATGGTCGAGTCCCGAACTCTCGAGGACATGATGTGCACCAGGGCTTGTGTAAGTTCAAAATGGGCATGAATCAGCTCGTTCATCCGCTCAAAGGGGAACGTCATCAGCTGTGTGGTGGTTAACGCACGGCCATCGATCGTATTGATCAGGCCCCGGGAAAAGGGGAGGTAGCCGGATATGTCTTTAGCGACCAGCACTGCGAGGTTTTGCATGCCGCTTTTCTGGCTGATGTACAATTGTACGCGGCCGCTGATGATTACATGGGTTCCCGTTGTCGGTGCCCCTTGTTTGACGAGAAATTCGTTTTCCGGAATCTCATAGTGGCGGCTGTTGTCTATCCACCACTGGAGCTGGTCTGCGGGAACATCCTTCAAAGATTCAATTGATTGTAGCCATTCTTTCGTTACGACTTGCATGGTGCATATAAATTTAAGATATCATCCTGGAAATGAAGGGTAACAGTGTCGGACTAAAGATAAATAAAATTCAACAAAGTAGATTTTATCTTGCTGTTTGCAGCCGGTCAGAATTCCGGCTTTATGGCTTATCAGAATGCGCATGTAAACAAATACGGATGGCTGTTGTTACTTGAGTGAGAACTGCTTTCAGCAGGGCTTATCCCAAAGCCACAGATGTGGATTGGGAAATGAAGGGATCAAATTATGAGGTAGATTTTGATCTGGGCAGAGTAGATCATAAGGCCACCTATTCACCTGCGGGTAAGCTGATCTCTTATGAAAAGGATATACCCAATTCTAAACTTCCGGCTGCAATTGTGCGTAGTATTAAGGCCAAGTATCCGAACGGCCGCATTGATGATGTGGACATGATCAGCACCGGCGGAAAAATTACATACAAGATCGATATTGAAGGCAAACCCGACGTTAACGTTTGGTATGTTGCGGATGGCAAGTTTATCCGGGAAGTTCCTGACTAAGGTCGGCCAACATACAAAAATCCGCTGCAGCGCTGCAGCGGATTTTTTTGTGTCCATTTCGGGGGAAGGACGTATGCTGAGCGCATATCGAGGATATTGAATGCATATTGACAGGGCGTCGGCAGGGTGTCTCCAGGGGGTTTCCAGACCTAAAACCGAAGCAAGGCCCCAGCTACCCCCTGGAAGGGCCCTGGCAACCCCCTGGAAGCTCCTGACCAAACCCGCGGTATTTACTTCATAAGTTTAGCCAGCATCTTTATGCCATTATCGTTTTTCGGATTGAGTTTTATAGATTTCCGGTAATGCTCGATCGCCAGTTTTTTATTGCCCGCAACGGCATATGCCTCAGCTAGACTGTCGTAGGGGTTCCAGGCGTTCGGGTACATCTTTACGTTGAACTTAAAAACTTCAATCGCCTGATCGATCTTTTTGTCGGTTAAAAACGAATAGCCCAGCGCATTAAGTTCGTTTTCAACATCCTCCGGCTTGGTAGAAGTATACGAGGCCGTGTCATGGGTTATTAAAGCCGCGATCTTCCACTCATCGCCGATTTTTAAAAGTGTTCTGTATTCCCGCGTTGATCGCGCCGGCAAGGTGTCACTCTTTGACGATTTCAGGTTCTGATCATAGGTCAACGTGGCCAGCCGATCAGAGACGTTGATGATTAAGTTGGATACATCTACAATATCATAACGTGAAGGTTTGCCACGTTCCTTCATCCAGCCGATCATGGTGCTGGCCATCTCCTTCCATCCTTTCAAAGCGGAGTAGTAGTCCTTCGTTACGAAAACGTTGTTGGTTTTTTCATCTTGTACAAAGAGGGTTCTCCAGGTCGTAGAGTCTCCTTTTGAGTAAGTTTCAGTTTCCTGTTTTACAAGCCTGACCAGCGCTTGCTCTTCCTGGCTTTGTGCCATTATAGCTCCTGACCACAGGCAGCAGGCGATGACTGCTAGTTTTAAAGTTTTCATAGTTTTTGGTTTTAGAGGTATGCGTCTGTTGATGACGTATTCTTGTTGTCTTTTTAAAGCATCAAAGTTTACCGGAACCTAATCTATATGCTGTATATTTATTATGAGTTTATGATCAAGTCATTAAGGCGCTAAGTTAGCGGGGTCGGATTGCTGTGGAATAGTAAAAAAAGGACAATTTTAGCTTAGTCATTATGATACATACCCTGATCTATAAGCCTGATTTCCGGTTGGGGGATTACATCTCCTTTTTCGCAGTACGGGAGTTTGATGCTTTTGAGGAGCCGCTGTTGAAGCCGATGTGTGCGAAGGAGGAAATACACATGATGTTTTTAATCCGGAGCAAGATGACGGATTTCATCAACAGTCCGGAAAATGCGGTACTTTACGACGTTAATCCATCCTTGGGTCCGGAATGTGTCTTTGCCGGCTTACTTACTTCTTACAAGGGCACGATTGTGTTTAAAGGACATATCAAGCTGCTTACCATTCATTTCAAACCCACAGGATTTTACTGGTTGTTTGGTCTTTCGCCGGCGGAAATTACGGATCAGCTGGGTAATTCCGGGGACCTCTCCGACAAAATCCTGCAACTTCAGGAGCAGCTTCAGGAGGCAACATCAAACGCAGAGATCTTCCAGCTCACCGTAACGGCTATGCTTTCCATCTTACAATGCCGCAAGAGAATCCGGAGCACGACGGACTTATCGAAGGCAGCAGCGTTTCTAACCGGCAACCCAGGCGTGTGCTCTGTAGAAGAACTGGCCAGCTCCTCCAACATGAGTTTAAAAACCTTTGAGCGGCATTTTGTGGAGCAGGTGGGGGTATCCCCGAAATTGTACAACAGGCTTCGAAGGTTCAACCAGGCACTGGATTTCAAAGTAAGTAAGCCGGAGGCATCCTGGACAAGCATATGTTATTGTGCGGGCTATTACGACCAGAACCACTTTATCAAAGATTTTTCCGCATTTGCGGGTAAACCGCCCACACTGTTCTTCAAGATTTCTCCACCGCCTGCAGAACAGATTGCACAGGTCACCGGCTAAAGTGGCATTTTGTATTCCTGATCAAACCTTTTCAATCTGGAACGGGAGGGATGCACATGGTTTGTGCTTAAAACTTTATAATTTTTTTTACAAACACAAGTTATTGGGTTACAGTTGAATGGGCGTTCTCCGTTTCGGAAAAAACACAGCTTTTCAGCAGTTTATTTGCAAATAAATTTGCGTGTAAAAAACTTTTTCCTACATTTGTCCTGAGAGCGTTAATTTAACGGGGGTAGGTCTACGGATTTATCCCCGTTTCTTTTTTAAGATCCTTCTGCTTTTAGTGGTTGCCTGGCCATGTTTTCTCTTAGAAATAAATTCTCATTGTTCTTCGGACATGCATTTACGGCTGTATTCCGGATGAAAAACCGAAGTTCTGTAAGGGATTAATTTTTAATTTAAGTGAAATCAAATTATTGTATGGTTAGTATTTGACAATCCATGTCAATTAGCTTAGATTTGCAAACAAAAAAAAGATACATGAGTGTTTTAGTAAATAATGATTCAAAAGTTATAGTTCAGGGCTTTACTGGTAATGAAGGTACTTACCACGCTGCTCAGATGATAGAATATGGAACTAACGTTGTTGGCGGGGTAACGCCTGGTAAAGGCGGACAAACTCACTTAAATAAGCCTGTTTTTAATACCGTTAAAGACGCCGTTGATCAGGCTGGTGCCAATGTATCCATTATTTTTGTACCTCCTGCATTTGCTGCGGATGCCATTATGGAAGCTGCCGAAGCAGGTATTAAAGTTATCGTTTGTATTACTGAAGGTATCCCGACCAAGGATATGATTCAGGTAAAAGAATATATTTCCGGAAGAGACTGCCGTTTAATCGGCCCGAACTGTCCGGGTATTATTACCGCTGATGAAGCTAAAATTGGTATCATGCCAGGTTTTATCTTCAAAAAAGGTACAGTAGGTGTAGTATCTAAATCAGGTACTTTAACTTACGAAGCAGTTGATCAGGTTGTAAAAGCTGGTTTAGGTATTACTACTGCCATTGGTATTGGTGGTGACCCGATCATTGGCACAACAACCAAAGAAGCTGTTGAATTGTTGATGAACGATCCGGAAACCGAAGGTATCATCATGATTGGTGAAATTGGTGGTGGAATGGAAGCAGAAGCAGCGCTTTGGATCAAAGAAAATGGTACAAAACCTGTAGTTGGTTTCATCGCTGGTCAGACTGCTCCTGCAGGCCGCAGAATGGGTCATGCTGGTGCGATCGTTGGTGGTGCAGATGATACTGCTGCCGCAAAAATGAAAATTATGGCTGAATGTGGTATCCGTGTAGTAGAAAGTCCTGCTGAGATCGGTGCTGCGATGGCAGAATTATTGAAAAAATAGAATAAAGATCTTCTTGTATATTATGAACGAGATTTGCATTATGCAGGTCTCGTTTCTTTTATAGCCTATTTTTTGCATTTGGAGCCATTTCTCTGGCATTTGAGGGCGCGCCATAAACCAAGGTGCATTGTTGGGGGAGGCAGCTCGCTTATGATGCTTACATGACGTAATTTTTACCGGCAGCAAAATCCCGGTGGCACTCAACTCCGTATATTTAGATATGTAAAGTGTGATGCTTTTATGTGCGTTTACCGTTGCGGTACGCGCATTAGGCAGAATGAATATACAAATGCTAAAAAATGTTCAGATGAAACAAGTTCTCAGTAAAACATTATTGTTCGTCGGTATGGTGCTTATAACAAGCCTTTCCGCCTGTGCGCAGAAGCAAACCAAGGAACAATTAACACAAACAACAAAAAACATGGAGTGGAATAAATTAACTAAAGAAGAAGAAGCGGTGATCGTGCATAAAGGGACGGAGTATCCCGGAACAGGCAAGCTGCTGAACAATAAAGAAAAGGGTACCTATACCTGCAAACGATGCAATGCTGCATTATACCGTTCGGAGTCTAAATTTGAGTCTGATTGTGGATGGCCGAGTTTTGATGATGAGATTGCCGGTGCCGTAAAGCGCATACCAGATGCAGACGGATCACGTACGGAGATCGTATGTTCAGCATGTGGCGGGCACCTGGGCCATGTGTTTCTTGGCGAAGGTTTTACTGCCAAGAATACCAGGAACTGCGTGAATTCCGTTTCGATGAACTTTGTGCCGGATAAGAAAAGTTAAAAGATAATCCTGCTAAGCGGGGTTGGTAAAAGCATAAGATGATTTGAGCCGTGCTGCGGTTCTGATCGTCTTGTGCTTTTTTTGTTTGTTAGCGAGAAGTACAATACATTTACATTGTACCTTGTATTAACGGTATTGTCTCTCACCCGTATACAGCGAATGACGGAGTGTTGCAGCTGCTTAGACTTTCTAACACCAAGGTTTGAAAGTAGTCAGTTGGGGTCAATGCCTTATCCCAAGAGATAACAGATCAACATGAGTCAATATTTCATCTGCAGAACACGACAAATACGCTGAAGCCCTTTCAAAATGAACAATCCTTTAATATTTAGTTGTTATAAAAACAGCTTTGGTATAGATCTTAAAGAGTATCACCAGAGCATCTGCCGGACCCGGAATGAAGAGGCTGTTTTAGTGGAAGGGTTGAACAAAAATAACCGACTCATTTTTGATGATGGAGTAAGTCCAAATTTCAAACTGGAATTGCACAATAATTTATTGTATTTGGTTGGCGATAGAACATGTTATCTCTGTTCCAATGTTGTAGAAAGTGCATATGGTTCTGAGTTTAATTGGGTTCGGTGTATCATAATGCCTGGGAATATAAAAATCAATGGAGAGACTGATATTCGAAAAAGCGGCATTGTCGTCTCTCAGTTTTCAGATTTAATCTCCCAGATTTCTGATGAAAGTCAATTCTTTAACTTCATCGACAAACTAACACATA
This sequence comes from Bacteroidota bacterium, assembly GCA_029851965.1. GTDB lineage: Bacteria > Bacteroidota > Bacteroidia > Sphingobacteriales > Sphingobacteriaceae > Pedobacter. Next base: position 11,194 of record JARKUW010000013.1, read on the forward strand.
CATTTTCAGGGTGTGAATGGTTTAAGCAGATTTACTCTGCGTCATTGTATGTTCGACTAGTTAGCTTTTGGGATTACGGACAAAAGATTACATATTTATATGAACAAGGGTTACTATACCCATTAGAATTTGCGATTTACACAGTTTACAAGAATGTTGATGTTAAGAACGAACGCATTTTGAAATACTTTATCGCGTCACTTTCTGAAAGCACAAATAGAATACTGTCATTCGATGAAATAAAAAACATCTTTAAAGACCTTTCCCAAAGTGAAATAGAGGATATTTTAGCAATTGAATATGTGGGCCAAAATGTTCAAATGGACTTAATTAATGATGAATACTTTGCTGACATACTTGAGATTGATGGAGGTAGAAGGTATTCTAGCTTCGTTGATGGCACGTATTATTTGTACTATATGCGGGAGAGAGCAAATTCTATCTTCAAAACTCAAACTTTTAAAAAGGAGTATATTAAGATATTAAAACAAAATTTCCGGGCATTAGAGAACAAAATCCGAAAAGGAAAGGGCTATGAGGGTGTGGGCTCATACTTCATGGAAAAGCTTCTTTATAATAAAGTCAAGACAAACTTTCCTCATCTGACTTTGCACGCTCAATATTCACCGTCATGGTTATATCCTCAGCGCTTTGATATTTATATTAAAGAATGTGACCTCGCAATCGAATACCATGGAGCTCAACACTATTTGCCAATAGATTTCTTCGGTGGAATTGAAGGCCTTGAATTCAGAAGAAACTTAGATCAAAGGAAGAAAGATAGATGTCGCGAAAACTCAGTAGATCTCTTCGAAATTTCCTATGAAGAGGATTTTGAGTTTGCCTTTGAAAATTTGAGATTACATATTCTAGACTTATTGCAGCAACTACATCCGTAAGTAAGTACCTATTGAATAATAATGCAGTCCTCATAGTAGCGATCTTTTAAAAGCATAAGATGATTTGAGCCGTGCTGCGGTTCTGATCGTCTTGTGCTTTTTTTGTTTGTTAGCGAGAAGTACAATACATTTACATTATACCTTGTAGGGGTGGCTGGACTTTTTTGTGCTTTTTAAGTGAGTAAAAATGAACTTATGGCCGCTTCAAACGAATAATCAAATATAAACAGATGAAGAAGATCGTATTTCTTACCCTGCTGATCGTCGGACCGTTTTTCGCCCAGGCACAGCAAGAGCGTTGGAAGCTCATTAGAGACCGGATTGTCAGCCCATGGGCAGAGAAAGTAAATGCAGATGCCCCCTTGCCGGAGTATCCGCGCCCACAGCTGGTCCGCAGCAACAACTGGAAGAATTTGAATGGACTCTGGAGCTATGCGATTGTTCCAAAGGAACAACAGGGTTCGGTGAAATACGAAGGAAATATTCTGGTGCCGTTTGCCGTTGAGTCCGCACTATCCGGTGTTGGCAGGACCGTGGGTAAAGACAGTCTGTTGTGGTATCATAAAAAGATCAGCCTGCCGAAGCACATGCGCAACAAAGAGGTGCTGATCCATTTTGGCGCATCCGACTGGCAGACGGAGGTGTTTGTAAACGGTAAAAGTGCCGGTGTACATGAAGGGGGCTTCGATCCTTTTTCTTTCAATATTACGGCCCTGTTAAATAAAGGCGCGGAGCAGGATATTAAGGTTCGCGTCTGGGATCCGACCGACGATGGTCCGCAGCCCCGGGGCAAGCAGGTGAAGAAGCCGGATGGCATCTGGTATACCACCGTAACAGGAATCTGGCAGACCGTTTGGCTGGAGGCCGTGCCGAAGAGCTATATAGCTACAACAAAGCATACGCCGGACATTGATGCGCACAACATCTCTGTGCAGGCAGATATTCAGAACCTGCAGGCAGGAGACCAGCTGAAGGTGGAGGTTTTAGACGGAGGGTCTGTTGTTGCCCAGAAACAGGTGGATGCCAAAACAACTGCTGTTATGGACCTGAAAAACGAGAAACTATGGTCGCCTTCGAGCCCGTTTTTATATGATCTTAAAATTACGCTGCTCCGGAAATCGAAAGTGATCGATCAGGTAAGCAGCTACTTCGCGATGCGTAAGATCTCTATGGCACCGGATGCAAATGGCATCCAGCGTATGCTGCTTAACAATGCTTTTTTGTTTCAATATGGGCCTTTAGATCAGGGCTGGTGGCCCGATGGCTTGTACACGCCGCCAACAGAAGAAGCCATGAAGTTTGATGTAGACCAGCTGAAGGCAATGGGTTTCAACATGATCCGGAAGCACATCAAAGTGGAATCTGCCCGTTATTACAATTATTGTGACCGTGTCGGGATGCTGTTGTGGCAGGACATGCCAAGCGGCGATCTTGGAAATGGCTGGGAAACCCACCCCGGGGTATTGGACCGGGCGACCGATCAAAAGCGATCACCACGGTCGGAAGGCTACTACCGTAAAGAGTGGAAGGCGATCATGAACAGTCTGCACAACTTTCCGTCCATTGTGGTTTGGGTGCCTTTCAATGAAGCATGGGGGCAGTTTAAGACGGAAGAAATCACGGAATGGACCATGAAGCATGACCCATCCAGGTTGGTGAACAGTGCCAGCGGTGGAAACTTCTATCCGGTTGGACACATTATCGATTTGCACAATTACCCGCATCCGGCGATGCCGAGACCAGATCTTTTCGGACAAAAGCAGATACTGGTTCTTGGGGAGTTTGGCGGACTGGGCCTGCCGGTGCAAGGACATACCTGGCAGCAGCGCGACAACTGGGGCTACCAGTTCTTCACCAACGCAGACGATATGTTTAAGCGGTACAATACCTTTGTTGACCGGCTTGCCGAGTTTATTCCCCTCGGTCTTTCTGCTGCGGTGTACACGCAGACGACAGATGTAGAAGGAGAGGTGAATGGCTTTATGACGTACGACAGAAAAGTGATTAAAATTGCGCCGGAAACGCTGAAAAAGGTGAACGAAGCTTTGTATAAAGTACCCGTAAAATAACCTTTTTGTTGGCCGCAGGACTGTAGAAAGTGCCTGAGCATTACCAAGAAAATCGGTATGGTGTTTTTACGGATTTTGATTTTTCAAATCACGATTGGATATATCATAAACCGGCAATCTGGCAGGTATTTATACATACCAAAGGCCTGGTTGCCAGTTCAGGGGTTTTATAAGTGGTTAGTTTTGTTATATTTGTAGGTTCACGAACAAAACGAATATGAAATATTGTTTGCTTTTATTATGTATGCTGTTCATTTTTTCAGCTCAGGGACACGAAAATACAGAAGACAAAGACCCCAATATTAAGACCAAAACAGGCGTTGCTACCTATTACGCCCGGCGTTTTGAAGGCAAGAAAACCAGCAGTGGAAAGCGATACAGGGGACATAAACTCACTGCCGCACACCGGACGCTTCCCCTGGGTACAATCGTTACGGTGAAGAATCTCTCCAATGGCAAAACGGTTGATGTTGAAGTTAACGACCGCGGCCCGCATACCAAAAGATACATCATTGACATCTCTGAAGGCGCCGCCAAAGAACTTGGCTTCTGGCGAAAAGGACAGTCCGACGTGGAGATCAGCTATCAGCTGAACTAAGCCGCGGCTTCGTCCTAAATACAAATTCTTCTTCCGGAAAGCACTGCGACATCTTACCTGCCTTTGTGGATAAATTTGCACAACTGTTAGGAACTTCTCAGCGCAAGCGAAGACCTCAAACTTTATATTTGTTCATACAACGTTCTTTAAAAAACCACAACTGTTTTCTAGCTTATCTGACTAATATCAAAGTAATTAGGGTGCCGTTTTCGAATTTGTCCGGCACGGATTGTATTGATAGTCTCCTGCTGGCGGTGTAGTTTTTTTCTGAACTTCTGTATCACAAATATTCGCACTTAAGCATTAATGTATGGAGGAAGAAGAAGTATTACTGAAGGAAAATAAGGACCGCTTTGTTCTGTTACCGATTAAGTATCCCGAGATCTGGGAGATGTATAAGAAGTCTGAAGCCAGTTTCTGGACGGCTGAAGAAATCGATCTTTCTGATGACCAGAAACACTGGGACAATCTAAATGATGGAGAGCGACACTTCATCTCTCATATCCTTGCATTTTTCTCAGCAAGTGACGGAATTGTAAATGAAAACCTTGCGGTGAACTTCATGCGTGAAGTGCAACTGCCGGAAGCACGCTGCTTTTACGGCTTCCAGATCATGATGGAGAATATCCATTCCGAAACCTATGCTTTGCTGATCGACACCTACATCAAAGATCCGGTAGAGAAAGATCGTTTGTTCCACGCCATAGAAACTGTTCCATGTGTGAAGAAGAAGGCCGAGTGGGCACTTCGCTGGATTGACGGAGGTAATTTTGCCGAAAGGCTCGTTGCTTTTGCAGCAGTTGAAGGCATTTTCTTTAGCGGTAGTTTCTGCTCTCTTTTCTGGTTGAAAAAGCGCGGCCTGATGCCAGGACTAACGTTCAGCAATGAGTTGATCTCGAGGGATGAGGGCATGCATTGTGAATTCGCCTGTTTGCTTTACCGGATGCTGAAGAATAAGCTCAGTGAAGCACAGGTACACGGAATCATCCGCGACGCCGTAGAGATTGAAAAAGAATTTGTGACCGATGCCCTTCCGGTTGCACTGATCGGTATGAATGCAAAGCTGATGTCTCAGTACATTGAGTTTGTGGCCGACAGATGGTTGACCGAGCTTGGTTATTCCCGAATATACAACACCACCAATCCATTTGATTTCATGGAAATGATCTCCCTTCAGGGAAAGACTAATTTCTTTGAGAAGCGGGTAGGGGACTATCAGAAAAGCGGTGTATTGACATCTGCCGAAGATAAGGCCTCCGCTTTTTCACTTGATGATGATTTTTAAACGGAAAATAGTTTATTAAAATATGGGGTTGATTGCCGCTGACCTCCACGTGGCAATCAACCGATAAAAACCTTAAAATATGTTTGTACAAAAGAGAGATGGCCGGAAGGAAGCGGTCAAGTTTGATAAAATAACCGCTCGTATTGAGAAGTTGTGTTATGGTTTTAACCCGGAGCTTGTAGATCCCATCGATGTTGCCAAGAAGGTAATCGAGGGGTTGTACGACGGTGTGACGACATCTGAGCTTGATAATTTAGCCGCAGAAACGGCGGCCTCTCTGACGACAAAACATCCGGATTATGCTTTACTGGCCTCCAGAATCGCGGTGTCCAACCTGCATAAGAATACGACGAAGTCGTTCTCTAAAACCATGGAGATGTTGTACAACTACGTGGACTCCAAGAGCGATAAGCCGGCATCGCTGATTGCAGATGATGTATGGGCAGTTATTGAGGAACATGCAGATATTCTGGACAGCACCATTATTTACGACAGGGACTTTGGGTTCGACTACTTCGGTTTTAAAACCCTGGAAAAGTCTTACCTGTTGAAAATTGAAGGACAGATCGTAGAACGTCCGCAACATTTATTCATGCGTGTTGCGGTAGGTATTCACAAGGAGGATATCGACAGCGCCATCAAAACGTATAACCTGATGAGTGAGCGCTGGTTCACACATGCAACGCCGACGTTATTTAATGCGGCAACACCGAAACCACAAATGTCTTCCTGCTTCCTGCTGACCATGCAGGATGACAGCATTGAAGGGATCTACGATACGCTGAAACAAACGGCTAAGATTTCGCAGAGTGCCGGTGGTATTGGATTGAGCATACACAACATCCGTGCAACCGGAACTTACATCGGTGGTACGAATGGAACCAGCAACGGTATTGTACCCATGCTGAAGGTGTTTAACGATACCGCACGCTATGTAGATCAGGGTGGTGGCAAGCGTAAAGGTGCTTTCGCCATTTACCTGGAGCCATGGCATGCCGATGTATTCTCCTTCCTTGACCTGCGTAAGAACCATGGTAAGGAAGAGTTGCGTGCGCGTGACTTGTTCTACGCCCTTTGGATCTGCGATTTGTTCATGAGACGCGTGGAAGAGGATGGCGAATGGAGCCTGTTCTGCCCGCATGAAGCACCCGGACTTGCCGACTGCTTCGGTGCTGAGTTTGATGCTTTATATGAGCGGTATGAAAAAGAAGGCCGCGCACGTAAAACCATTAAAGCACAGGAATTGTGGTTCGCTATACTGGACTCACAAATTGAGACCGGAACGCCATACCTGTTGTATAAGGATGCGGCAAACAGCAAATCCAATCAGCAGAACCTTGGAACAATAAAGAGTTCCAACCTGTGTACAGAAATTATCGAGTACACGTCGAAAGACGAAGTTGCGGTTTGTAACCTGGCTTCCCTCGCCTTGCCGCGGTTTGTTATCAACGGTGAGTTTGATCATCAGAAGTTATATGATGTGACCTATCAGGCCACATTGAACCTGAATAAAATTATAGACCACAACTATTATCCGGTTGATGAGGCGAGAAATTCCAATATGCGCCACCGTCCGGTTGGATTGGGTGTGCAGGGACTTGCGGACGCTTTCATCCTGATGCGTTTGCCGTTTGAGAGTGAAGGTGCACGTATTCTGAATAAAGACATCTTCGAAACCATCTATTTCGCCGCCATGACGGCATCACATGATCTTGCCGTGAAACACGGTCCATACCAGACTTTTGAAGGTTCGCCTTTATCGCAAGGTAAATTCCAGTTTGACCTCTGGAATGTGACGCCGGACAGCGGCCGCTGGGATTGGGAAACGCTACGTGCGAATGTGATGAAGAATGGTGCATACAACTCTTTGCTGGTTGCACCGATGCCTACAGCAAGTACATCGCAAATATTGGGTAACAACGAGTGTTTTGAGCCATATACCTCCAACATATACACCAGAAGAGTATTGAGCGGAGAATTCATCGTGGTGAACAAACACCTGTTGAAAGACCTTGTGGCACTGGGCTTATGGACGCCGGCGATGAAAGACCGGATCATCCTTGCGAACGGATCCATTCAGGACATTGCAGAGATTCCGGACTACATCAAAGAATTGTATAAAACGGTGTGGGAAATCAAGATGCGCAGCATTATTGACATGGCAGCAGACCGTGGCGCATACATCTGCCAGTCGCAATCTTTAAACCTGTTCATCAATGCACCGAATACCTCGAAACTTACCTCTATGCACTTCTATGCCTGGAAGAAAGGATTGAAAACCGGTATGTATTACCTGCGTACGCAGGCGGCTGCTCAAGCCGTTAAGTTTACGGTAGAGAATCAGGCCGGCAAGAATATGGAGCCGGTGATTCCGGAGCATATCGAGCAGAGTGCAGAAGAGATTGTTGAAGGCCCGGTGTGCAGCATGGAAGAGGGTTGCATCAGCTGCTCCGGGTAGTCCCGGGCAGCAGGTTGATGCTTTAGCTGTTATTTTAGCGCACCGGTAGGGCTCATACCTTTGTCCACAATCATTCTCAGGTTGCCGTTTAAATCGGTGGCATAGATTTTAAATTCTGAGTCTGAAGTTTTAGAAGCGCTATAGAAGATACGGTCATCGGCCGTAACATACACATAAGGTGCATTGAAACCTTCCGGAGAAATTCGGGAGGTTTTTTTATTGACCAGATCTAATACATAAACGGCTTCATTGGGACCTACTGTATTCTCCACAACATCGGTGTTCCCTGCGTTAAAAACCAGCTTCTTGCCGTCTTTGCTATAGAAGAAACGGTTGCTGCTGGAGATGGACAGTTTATTTCCGATCAATTTCGCTAGCGGTTGTGTGTCTGTTATTTTACCTGAAAGATCTAAGGTGTAGAGGTTGGTCAGATCATGTCCGATAAGTTCCTTTTCATTTTTCCAGGTTGGGGAATAAACGGCGGTTGCAGAGCTGCTGTCCAACATTTTGTAGCCTGAGTAATCGGCGTTTAGCACACCTATTTTCCACCGGCTTTCTTTGTTGAAAATACCAAAGGCAATTTTGGTTCCATCCGGTGACCACATCGCCTCGGAGTAGTTATTGTTGGGAACTGGCAGTTGTGCCTGTGTCTTAAGGTCCAGGTCGGCCACCCAGATGCTGCGGTGTCCGGCGGTGTCGCTAACGGTATAGGCAAGCTTTGTGCCGTCCGGAGATATTGCCGGATCTGTTGCCCCACCAAAGGAAATCTGTTTCATGGTGTCGATGCTGGTGACCACAATGCGGTCCCCGTCCTGGTAGGCCAG
>JARKUW010000024.1 GCA_029851965.1 Bacteroidota bacterium
CATTGTACAACAGTACTCCGTGTAGCAGTAATCCAGCGAAATCTGGATGGCGCGTCCAGCTTTCCAATGGGTCCGGAATATGCGCCGCCCTGACAGATGAGTTTCACTGAACTTACATTTGCACGGATCGCATCAAGATCTATACTTTTACAAAACGACAGCAGGCGCGCTTCGTCAATCTCGAATATGGCATTCAGGTATTTTCTGCCGGCGCAAAACAGGATAACCCCTACGTTTAAAAATTCCTCACGTTCCACCCTTGGTACAACGCGAATGACGGCATACTCAAATAATTGCTTCCCTTGCATGCTGTGCCGCCGTTAAAAAGATTTCAGAATGTGCCAACCTCAACTCCAGAAATTGCCTGTATACTTCCCTATGTTCCGCTGCAGATCCCATCGACAGATCCGCATTCAGCCAGTCTGATGGAATAGCGTCTACAATTGCCCGCATCCGGTCCGGGGTTAATATTGCTTTAAATTCGCTGTCCACCGTGTCGAGTTCAGTGGCAAATGGCAGCAATACATGATCCTTGACCAAAGAAAAAGGCTTAACTGCCTGTTCCTCCCAGTTCTGCATGCTGTGGTGAAAATACAACGAAGCGCCGTGATCGATCAACCACAGTTCCTTATGCCACAAGAGCATATTTGTATTGCGCGCGGTCCGGTCCATGTTCGTAAGCAGACAGTCCAGCCATACAATTTGTGAAGCGAGTTTCGAATCGACAATGGTGACTGCCGGATCGAAAGTTATCGCGCCGGAGAGATAGTGAAGTGCCAGATTTAGGCCCACACTTGCCTTTAATAGATCCTGTATTTCCTCGTCCGGCTCTGTCCTTCCGAATGCTTCATCTAAATTTGCAAATACCAGTTCGGGTACCCTCAAACCAAGTAAACGGGCAATTTCACCCCCTATAAGCTCGGCGATCAATGCTTTGACCCCCTGCCCCGCGCCGCGGAATTTCAACACATACAGAAATCCATCATCTGCCTCTGCAATTGCCGGCATCGATCCGCCTTCCCGAAGCGGTGTAACATACCTGGTGACACTTACAGTCCGAATTTCAGTAGGGTCAAACTGTATCATAATCGTTAATTTGTGTATTCATATTTTCTAATGTTACCTGGCCAAAACAAATCCAATTTGTCAGAAATGACCAGAGGACTAAGTTATCAAAATTACCACAGTTGCCTGGTTGCGGCACCTCGATTTAAAATAGTTGTCAAAATGTAAAACTTTTGACTTCTTCCTTGTATTGTACTAAAAATATTTGCGCGATAATGAAATTCATAAGAACTTTCAATATTTTTGCCGAAATTCACACATTAAAATAAAAACTAAAAGCACGAAAGAAAGGCATCATGATACCACGAAAGTTTACATGCCCTTACTCATTGTGCAGGTTAGATAACAATAATTCATAATGCAAAATCAGGAAAACAAAATTAAAGTTGCAATCTTAGGCGTAGGCAATTGCGCAAGCTCACTTGTACAGGGTGTAGAATATTACTCAAAGTTCAAAGAAAAAACTTCCGGTCTGATGGCTGATAACATCGGCGGGTACACGGCATCGAATATTGAATTTGTTTGTGGTTTTGATATTGATGCACGTAAAATTGGTCTTCCTTTGAAAAACGCGATTTTCGCTAAACCAAACTGTACAATCGTTCTGAATGATGACATTCAATCTGAAGCAATGATTTACAGATCGCCTGTTTTAGATGGTGTTTCTCCGCTTATGGCCGCATATCCGGAAAATAACAGGTTCGTCATTGAAGAGGACCTGAAAACGACTGATCTTCTTTTGATCGGCGTTGACTATGATAAAGAACTTGTTGCTGAGCTACGTAAAGAAATCATCGAGAAGCTTCAGGAAACTAAAGCAGAGGTGCTGATCAACTACCTTCCTGTAGGTTCTCAACTGGCAACTGAATTTTACGCTGAGATCTGCATTGAATTGGGAATTTCTTTAGTGAACTGTATTCCGGTATTCATCGCGTCTGATCCGGTTTGGGAACAACGTTTTATTGATGCCGGCATTCCGATCATTGGTGACGACATGCGCAGCCAGTTTGGCGCAAGCATCGTGTCTCAAATGCTTCAGGAACTTGCCTTCGAAAGAGGTCACCATGTAAAAGCACACATTCAAAGAAATGTTGGCGGAAATACCGACTTCTTAAACATGGAAGACAAAAATCGTTTGAAATCCAAAAAGATCTCCAAAGAAAATGTCATCCGTGCTCAAAATGACATCAGAGGTATCTCAACTGCGGACAGCTTTCTTCATGCAGGCCCATCAGAATACATTGCATATTATGGCGACAATAAAGTAGCCAACTTCCGTTTGGAGCTGGAAGGCTTTATGGGTGCACCCGTAATTTTCGATGCTCAATTATCTGTTCAGGACTCACCTAACTCTGCAGGTGTTGTAATTGATGCAATCAGATATGTATATGTTGCAAGAGAACTGGGATTGGTTGGTGCCTTAAGAGGTCCTTCTGCCTCTACACAGAAAACTCCACCTGAGCAAATGATGTTCAGTGATGCAATTTTCGAGTGTCACGCACTGGCGAAAAGAGAATTGACAGAGTCAACAAAAAAACAATTAAGAAAAAAAGAGTTGGTTTAGTCAACCTCGCTAAAATAGAAAGGCCGGTTACATCTGTAACCGGCCTTTTTTTGTTCAAGAACCGCTGATTAGTTTAGAGACGCCATATCAATCACAAAGCGGTAGTGTACATCACCGGCAAGCGTACGCTCATAAGCCTCGTTAATCTGATCGATTGTAATCATCTCAACATCTGAGGTGATGTTATGTTCCGCACAGTAATCGAGCATTTCCTGTGTCTCTTTAATACCGCCAACCAGTGAACCTACAAGGCTGCGCCGGCCTCCGATCAGGTGGAATGCCTGCACATCAGAAGGCTTCGGCGGAACACCTAAAAGGATCATCACACCGTTTGTAGCCAAAAGTGCCAGATAGTCATTGTAATCATGCTCTGCGGAGACGGTATCAATGATAAAATCAAAACTGTTTGCCAGAGCTTTCATGGTTTCCGCGTCACTGGTAATCTTGAAGTGATGCGCACCAAGATCGGCTGCATCTTTTTCTTTACTTTTAGAACGGCTTAATACCGTAACCTCCGCGCCCATGGATGCGGCGAGCTTAACGGCCATGTGACCAAGGCCTCCTAAGCCGACAACCGCCAGCCTGTCCCCTTTTTTAACATTCCAATGTTTCAATGGTGAGTAGGTGGTTATCCCTGCACACAATAGAGGTGCTACCTTTTCCAATGGTAGCTTGTCAGATACGTTCAATACGAATTTTTGCGTGACAACGATGTGGGTAGAATAACCTCCATAGGTAATGGTTTTCTTATCCTGCAATAAGGAGTTGTATGTCTGAGAGTGGCCGTTCTCACAATACTGCTCATTATCTTCCGCACAGTTCCTGCAATGTCCACAGGAATCTACGAAACACCCTACACCTACAGTGTCTCCTTCCTTAAACCGGTTTACATTTGCGCCTACCCGCGTCACTTTCCCTACGATCTCATGACCGGGCACTACCGGATACATTGTTCCACCCCATTCGTCACGTACCGTGTGGATATCGGAATGACATACTCCGCAATAAAGTATTTTAATTTCGACATCATCCTCACCAGGCTCACGCCTGTCTAGTTGATAAGGCGCCACCGGTTTGTCCGGCGCTGTTGCTGCATATGCTTTTACATTCATGGTTTTAATTTTTATATACTAACAAAGATATCTACCAAAAAGTTACTGATAATAGCTGCCGCAGTTGAAATTAATAAAAACTAAAAAGTTATGGTGTCCGTTTCTAGGGTTAAGAGCCCTGCATGCACCCATTAAGATCGCTTATAAAGCACTTGGTACATGGAGGTTAATCATCTTACTAAAATCGATTAGATCGCAGGTAAAAGAAGTTTAAGCACATTTAACGACGAAGCATGACTGAGAAATTATTGCACCCAAATTACAGTTTGACCAAGAGCCGGGAAGCGCTCTATTTTGATGATGAGGACTACATTAATCCTATACCCAGGGCGGTTATCCGGCCAAATAGCTCCATTCTACTTGATGGCGAGTGGAACTTCGCCCTGGATGCAGAGAACGTCGGACTTACAGAGCGCTGGTATGTAGCCCATGACTATTCCGCAAAGGCCAATTGGCCAGGCAGCGTGGAAACACACCTCTCCAGTTTCGGTAAAAAGGAAAAGTTATGGCATGATATGGTCATTGTCTGGTATGAGCGGGAATTTCCGATGCCTGAAATGTCGGATTCCCACGACAACTCCTTATTGCAGCTGACATTCGGGGCTTGTGGATATGAAACCAGGGTATGGCTGAATGGAATACCTCTTAAAACTATAGAAGGCGAAGAGGTTCATGTGGGCGAGTATACCTCCTTTTCATACGAACTTGACGACACCCTCCTGATGGATGTCAATCGGATCACCTTACGGATCGTCGCAACAATGGATGCAGATACGACCCGGGGCAAGCAGGAGTCATCCGTGTACAAACGTGGTGGAATCTGGTATCAGACGTATTCTGGTGGCGTACGAAGCATCTGGCTCGAGACCGTGGAGCGCAACAGGCTACGTTCACGACTCGGAGTTGTAAGCGTTGTAGAGGATAACCTGGTGCGCTTCAATCTGACAACGAGAATTCAGAATCCCGGTAAGTACACCATCAAACTTCATATTTACAACAGGAAGCAGGCCAATTGGGTTCCAATAGCCACAGATGAATATCCACTACTTCTCGAAGCCGGTCAAAAGCAGCAAAGGCTGGTCATAGAGGTTCCAAATGCCCAGTTGTGGACGCCTGAGAATCCTCATCTTTATCGGCTGATCGCCATGCTTATCGATGAAAAAGGTCGCGCATCGGAAATTGAAGCACATTTCGGGTTGAGAAAGATTGAAGCACGCGGTTCCGGAATTTACCTGAACAACAAGCGCATATACCTGAATGGAATTCTTTATCAGCCGGGTCTCGCCAGCTATGAGCAGATCAAAAGGCATATGTACGCGATGAAAAAACTTGGATGTAACCTGGTTAGAATACACATTGCCGGAGTTGACCCGAGAATATACAACCTGGCAGATAAGATCGGGCTGCTGCTCTGGGTTGAGGTCCCAAGTCCGCACCGCTCTACCGTAACCAGCCGTGCAAACCATAAAGCAGAACTACTACGGATGCTTGCTTTGATCGGGACTCACGTATCTGTGATTATCTGGAGTTTATACAATGAAGACTGGGGTGCCCAGGATATTGCAATCAACAGCGAAACCCGTGCGTATATCATTGAGATGTATCATTACATGCAGATCGCACATCCGCAGTTTCTAGTGGTTGATAACGACGGCTGGCAACATATATCCTATAGGGGCCGCCTAAAAACGGACCTGCTGACGGCGCATTTATATACACCAGACCTTGAAAGATGGAAAGAAATGCTAAATGACCTCGTAGCCGGTAAGAACACCGGTGTAGCTGCTTTCCCACTCGTCGTTGGTGATCCTTTCTTTTTCCGCAGGCAGGTACCGCTGATTGTAAGTGAATGGGGCGGCTTCGGATTTTCAGATTACGGTGGCCCGGCAGACGATGGAGAGCGCACAAAGGCGATAGATCTCTTCAAAAAGGAACTGCGTAAACGTAAAATTGCCGGAGATGTATACACACAGGCGACCAACATAGAAGATGAAGTCAACGGTCTCATCGACTTTGAAACAGGTGAACTGAAGGTTCCGGAAGGACTCCTGAATTCAGGAGAAGCGGACGTTGATTAAAGCAGTCAGGATGAAGAATAAAAAAAGGCGACTTTCTAAGTCGCCTTTCCTTTGTGTTCCCAGTGGTCTTTCAGAATTTCCCCCGTTTCGCTTAGTTTCAGCCGTCTGGCATAACGTTCTCCTTTAATGTGCCCATGTTCATCTTTAACACCCATGAACAACAATACCGGTCGGCCCTCCTCATCGGTTTTGAAACTAAGGTCATAACGTTTAAAGCGCGTTTCAACCATCGCAGATGGTTCATAATGCTTGGATAGGATCTTGAGCACCGGTTCTTTCAGTTCCACGCTTTTCATTGCTATCCGGGATAATACGTGTTCCTAAGGATTTAATGTCTTTTGAAGTGCCTGTGCTTGCTGCAGGTGTTCTCTCAACGCCGGAAGTCTGTTGCCCGCAAAGTTCCTCAAGTCACCGTCACGGGTACCGCTCGCACCAGATGCTCTTTCGAACAGGTCTATTGTTTCCTGGTGTGAAAGCACCATCATGTCTACAAACTTAGCATCGAACTCTGAACCGTTGGCGGCAGCCAGGGTATTTAAATTTGCCTGCTCCTTTGGCTGAAGGTTCTCAGGAACATTAAGTTCTTTAGATTCCGCAAGGTTCTTCATGTCTTCTCCAACCTTGTTGTGTTCCTGAATCATATGAGCACCGAATTGCTGTACCAGAACGTTCTGACTTTTTGAAGTCGCCAATGTACCTGCCATGATTTCAAAGTTGTTGCTGCTTGAAGCCTGGGTTACGAAATCCTGGTCATCCATCTGATAATTGTCATCATCTTTACAAGACTGAAGGCAGGCGAGAATTCCGATTGTCGCTAGTGCCAGTGTAAATAGTTTTAAACGTTTCATATTGTATTTAAGAATTGATTATAAATAACAAACCTTAATTCCACTATATTGTTTGCAGATGATTACCTGAATCTGGAGCGGGAACCGCGTCCGCGCCCGTAATAACTACGTATTCTGTACATGGTTATGAACCATTAGGTATGGTAAAGTAGAAGGTACTTCCAGAACCTACAACGCTTTCAACCCATAGATGACCGCCATGTTTTTCCACGAAGTCAAAACAAAGATTTAGCCCCAGGCCAGTACCTTTTTCTCCAGCCGTTCCATACGTGGTGTAGTTTGATGTCTTGTCGAACAGCTTTGGAAGTGCATCTTCCGGAATTCCCTTGCCCGTGTCTGATACGGAGAACTGGGTGGCACTGCCCTGAGATTCCACCCGCACATCAATGTGGCCACCTTTAACACTAAACTTAACAGCATTGGACACGAGGTTGCGGACAATGGTTTCCAGCATGGCGAGATCCGCATGAAGTTTCAAGCCCTCTGTGTAGTAGCGGCGGATCTCGACCCCTTTATTTAGGGCCATCGGCAGAACTGTATCCACACACTTGTCCAGATGAACCTGAATATCGTCAATGTCTACCGGATTAAAACTTACCGCATTAAACTGTGATTTCGCCCAGCTCAACAGATCCTCAAGTAGTTCGTTGGCATTTGAAAGTTCAGACTTCATTTTCGACAAATACGTATGCAGCTCCGATGCCGTTGCAGACTCGATATCCATCAAAGTTAAATCCAGTAACTGTAAGCTGCCCGATATTGGGTTGCGAAGATCATG
>JARKUW010000030.1 GCA_029851965.1 Bacteroidota bacterium
TTTATGGATGATGACAGCAGGTACTATTTGCCAACCAACCTCAGGATAGGTGTGGCCTCCGGATTTGCACTCGGCGATGCCGATCAAATCATATTCAGTGCGGATCTAAACAGACTGCTGGCGGTACCAGGGAACAGTGTAGGGGCAGGGATGGAGTTTGTTTACCACAAGAGGTTTGCATTCAGATCCGGATACGTTTACGAAAGTCCGAAGTCCGGAACCCGTAGATATGCTACCCTCGGAGCTGGGCTAAATTATGCTTCTTTTCAGGTTGATTGCGCATACATCCTGGCAGACCAGCAAAAAAGCCCTCTTGCAAATACACTAAGGTTTACTTTAATGTTTAATTTTGCCGGCGGCGATTAGATAACCGTAAGCAAGCTCAGCCTAAAACTTTAAGTGGATGCATGATGCTGTATCGATCTGCAATCCTTAGACCAGACATATGAAGATAAAAATAGGATTTGGATTTGACGTCCATCAATTGAAAGATGAACACCCGTTTATTGTAGGTGGAGTTGATTTGCAACATCACAAAGGCGCTTTCGGGCATTCTGATGCCGATGTGCTGCTACATGCGATTTGTGACGCCCTGCTCGGCGCAGCAAACCTGAGGGACATCGGTTTTCACTTCAAGAACACAGATCCCCGGTGGAAGGGTATAAGCAGCATGATTCTCTTAAAAGAAACTGTAAAGCTCCTTCAGGAAAAAGGATTTCAAGTCGGCAACATCGATGCGATGCTCTGTCTGGAGGCCCCAAAGATCAATCCGCATATCCCTCAAATGCAGCAGAACATTGCCGAAGCGATCGGAATCAGCGTGGAGGATATTTCCATTAAGGCGACAACCAACGAGACCATGGGCTTCATCGGCAGGGAGGAAGGGGTGGTTGCCTACGCCGTATGCCTCATTGAGAAAAATTAGCACAAACAATTAAGTTCTGACCTGGGTTAATAAAGGAAAAGCTCAATTATGAAAAACCTATTTAAATCTACTTTCGCGATTGCTGCCTTAGGCCTTTTGTTAAGTGCATGTACCGCGGGGGATAAAGGAAGCGAACAGGTGGCGGATTCGGTAAGTATAGACACTTCACAAACAGCTACTTCTTCGGCAGGAAATGGAGGGGGCCAATCAGAAAGCTTCGATTCGTCAGCAGTAGATACCGGCGCTACACCTGGAGGTGTAACCCGGGATACAACACAGAAGAACAGGTCTGCCAATGGTGGTGCTGATTTCAAGCCTCAGCGATAATACCAGGCTGCCCACCATACGCATACCCAGCGTTATTCATTCGTACAAAGCAAACTGCCCCGGAGAAACTATTCTCCGGGGCAGTTTAATACAGGTCCAAAAGTACCCTTCTATTCTTCCAGGAAGCCAAATTTCCCCTGATTGTAGTCACTAATTGCCTGTTGGATCTCTTCCGGCCGGTTCATTAGAAATGGTCCGTACTGTGCAATGGTCTCATTTATCGGCTCACCGCTTAAAATCAGAACAATGCTGTCCGCCGAGGCTTCCAGCGAAACACCCGTATGTTCTTTTTTGAAATGTACAAACTGGTCCGCCTTCGCAGCCGTCTTCCCGTTCACAAGTACCGCTCCCGCAATAACCATCATCCCGGTGTTATGCGTCTCCGGAAAGTTGAAAAAGGCCTTGCCACCAGAACTTAAGTGTGCATTGTAGACTTCCATCGGGCTGAATGTCGTTGCCGCACCTTTTACCCCCTGGTATTCGCCTGCAATGACCTCAACTCTTCCACCGTTGTCGGGTAGCACATAAAAGCCGATCTCCTGATGCTTAATTCCCTGATATTTTGGTTTTGACATCTTAAATGCCGCAGGCAAATTCACCCACAGTTGCACCATCTGAAAAGGCCCTCCCGCTTTACTGTATGATTCCTCGTGATATTCTTTGTGCAGAATCCCACTTGCAGCAGTCATCCATTGCACGTCTCCCGCGTAGATCGTTCCACTGTACCCTGCACTATCATGGTGGGAAATTGCGCCATGGTAGGCAATGGTAACCGTTTCAAATCCCCTGTGTGGGTGTACGCCCACGCCGCGTGGTTCATTTCGTGCCGAAAACTCGATCTTCGCATTGTAATCCAGCAGGAAAAAAGGGCTCATCTTTATCTTGTATCCGTTCGGGAAAAAATTATGAACCCGGAAGCCGTCGCCAACCATGTTGGGGGCCGGGGGATTTAGCACTGCTGCAACTTCTTTCGTTCTCATTCCTTCGGATCTTTTTAAGCTTATAAAAGTCGCTAACTATGATTTGCAGAAAAGTAGATCTGCTCAACAAGCAATCCTATCTATTCTTTCTTCAGGATTGTCCTGTAAGCCAGTGACGTATTCCGTCACCAATCCTGTATGCTGTAATACAGGTTGCTTAAACTTGTTTCACAAACTGCAATTCGCCTGCGATCTTAATTTCATCGCTAAGCATTACACCGCCGGTTTCCAATGCTGCATTATAGGTAAGGCCCCATTCAGATCTCTTAATTTTTCCACTGATGGTGAAACCAGCTTTGGTATTTCCCCATGGATCTACCGCAGTGCCTCCGAATTCAACATTCAACGTTACAGGCTTGGTTACATCTTTAATGGTCAGGTCACCAGTTAATTTATAGTCATCGCCATCTTTGGTCAGTGATGTAGACACAAAGTGGAGGGTTGGATGTTTTTCGGCATCAAAAAAGTCTTCCGTAACCAGGTGTTTGTCTCTGTCTGCGTTTGACGTATTTACAGACGCCACTTCCGCCTCGAAAGTCGCTTTTCCATGTTCAAAATCATCAGACTCCGTCTCCAGTTCCGCTTTAATGTTGTTGAAGCTGCCGGTTACGGTGGTGATCATCAAATGTTTTACTTTAAACTGTAATTCGCTGTGTGTTGGATCAAGAACCCATTTTGTAGTTGCCATAATAGTTTTATTAAAGTTGTAATTAATGATAACAAATTTACGGCAAGAGTGTTACGGCTGCATTGATGTATGATAAGAATTCAGGTTTATGGCCTGAAGTGTTTTGTCGCCAGATCCTTGCGCACACGGCTTAGTGATTCTGGTGTAATGCCCAGGTAAGAGGCAATCATCCATTGCGGGACCCGCAGCGTTAGGTTGGGGTATAACTTTATGAAGTCCAGATAGCGTTCTTCCGCAGTTGCACTCAGCAGCATGTTTATGCGCTTCTGCATAAAGCGGATCGCATTATTCAACATCGTGCTGTTCATGGCTACCATCTCCGGGACATGTTTAGCCGCTTCGAGGAAAAAATCTTTGGGTATAATCAAAACTGTAGTCGCTTCGATCGCATCAATGTTAAAGTCCGCAACTTCGTTAAATAAGTTGTTTCTTTCCGAAAGCCACCAGAATTCGGGTGCAAACTGAATGATATGGATCTTGCCCTTGCCATCAACGGAATAGCTCCGCATCAAACCTTCAACTACGAAATAAGTTCTTGAGCAGGTGTCTCCCTGAGACAGGATAATTTCATTTTTCTGGAAGGTCTTTACCTTCAGATCCTTTGAAACCAACTCAAATTGTTCATCATTTAAAGGGACGCGCTCCTGGAGGTATTTCTTAAAGTTTTCAAGCATATAGCGCAGGTCTATTTCTTTTCTGCTTCTATATTGGAAAAATCTATGCCGCATTTACAGTTGGATCCGCAACCCGGCTTTTTAGCAGAAAGCACAGAACGGTACAATATGCGCCCAATGTAGAAAACTGCGGCGGCAAACAACAAGATAACCAGTAATATCTGAATGTCCATGCACAAATTTAATTAATCGGTCCTTTGCCCAGGTCTCTAGATTGTCAATTTAAACCGCTCATCAGGGTCCGGCGATCAGGGTTGCATGAGGCCGATTGTTCCGCCCACCCAGTCGAAATCCTTGTTGTAACGGACCCCGATCATTTTTCCTCTGCTCAGGCGGGCGAGGTTAATGCACAGCTTTGGTTCTTCCCCATCGGCCCATACGTAGAGCAAACGGATCTCCGCCTTGACGCCACCTGATGGAGACATCACAACAGGCTCATACTGCACCTTCTCCTGAAGTATCCAGTTCTGTGGATCCACGATGTTGTCGATATCTGCTGCAGTAACATCGATTTTCACCCCAATGCCCGCAAAAGAGAACAGGGGCTTCAGTACGTAATTTTCCAGGTTTTCCGGCAAGTTGTCAAGCTGATCCAGGAAAAAAGTCCGCGGAATATAATCGCTGTTGATTAACGGCATCGTGTACTTGCTGATCCGGTAAAACCAGTTTGGGTGCGTAATCCATTCGAGTTCGAGCAACGGCTCTCTCGGATCGAAGCATTCCTTCAACAGATCTGTATCGTCAGCCACCTCATCAAAGATCAGCCTGTTGTAGATCCTTTTGATCTGTACATGAACACCATTTTCAGAGTAGTAGATCTTTTTTCCATCTTTAAAGATGTCCTTCAGATTGACGATTTTAATGCCCAGGTATTTTGCCGTCATGTAGAAATCGATGGCCGTTTTTTGGTCAGTCGCATCAATATCCATCAAAGCAACATGGCGCGGCTCATGTGGTCCCACAATTACCTTGCGCAGCAGCTCTATATAGCTTTCCCGGTTCATGGCGCCAAAGTAGGGCGTAAGTTCCGCGGGAAGTCCATATACCTTCTTATAGGCATCGGCCAGTTCCATCTGGAAGAAATACAAGGACGGAAAGCCCTGCATCTCGATCAGCTTCGGTACCAGGTTCCCGGCCGCATCCTTGCAGATGCCAAAGTCCAGCGCAATAAAATGCGGATGGCTGTTTTCAAAAGGAACCTCCCAGCGGAAAGGGATGGCCTTTGCAGTAAGATCTTTGAAGTCTGGACGCTTGATGAAGTCAATAATCTCCGTCGCTGCAGATACAAGCTTATCGCGGAGTTCCCCCGGAATAAACACCGGCGTCTCCGCAACCCGGAAGTCAATGGGCGGAAATCCGTTTTCCAGTTCCCGGATTAACTGCTCATATTGATCCGCCGTAAAGCGCGCATTGAAGTTATCCCGGGTTTCCTTGATCATATTATGGCTTCTTGTAAGGAATGAACTGCTTCATTCAAAAAGTTAGGTATAATAATTCTTTGGGTAAAGCGTATCCTTGCCGGATCTTCCAGGCTGTTCAGCATATCCAGGTATTTTTCTTCACCGTGGTTTGCGATGATCGAGGCCTTTTTTTCCTCGCGCAGCAAGTGCATGGTCATACCTTCGGGATCCGCCTCCGGATGAAACTGCGTTCCGATAATTTCTTTCGAAAACCGGATGGCCATCATACAGCGTTCCAGGTCCACATGATCTCTTTCCTTTTCTATGGCCAGAACTTTAGCCCCAAAGTCGATAAATTGTTGCTCATCAGGTTCCACAACCTGCCAGTCACGGCTATCCACAGAAAAGAATGGATCTGTCAGGGACCCAAAAATGGAATCCTGCACGCCTTCTTCGGTCAGATTGATCGGGAATATGCCAAAGGCGTTCGACTTCCGCTCTGTCACGTGGCCGAGACCAAATTTCAGGCAGGCCAGCTGGAAAGAATGGCAGATTAGAAACAGGTATTTTTTATCCTGTTCATTCTCCGCATTGAACTGCTGTACTTCTCCCAGAAAATCAAAAAACAACTGCTCCCAGCGTTCTCCATTCCCATCATACGGACTTCCCGGGCCGCCGCTCGAAAAGTAAATGTTGTACTCCAGGCCTGGTATTTCTTCTTTTTGCCTTAAATCAAATGTATCTATGGTAAATTCGACGTCGTTCTCCCGCTGGTATAGTGACAAGATCTCCCGCATCCCACGCATCCCCTGATTGGCCACTCCATTGTTCATGTCAATAATGGCTACCTTCATCTTCATTCTACTCATTCTTATTTTGCCCCTATTAATGTTTGACTCGTTATATAATCTATAACTGACTCAAAGTTACCAGTTTGTTCGTAAACCGCCAACTGCCGGTCGGCCCCGGTTCCGTTCGCCAGGATCTTCAGTACATAATTAATCTCTTCCCGGCAGCCCAGTTCATCCACCACGTCGTCGATAAAATCAAGCAGTTCCAGGATCAGATTTCTGCAGTTCACCTCCATTTCCTTACCGAAGTCGATTAGGTTTCCGTCAATTCCGTAACGTGCTGCCCGCCACTTGTTTTCATTGATAAGTGCCCTTGAATAATTGATAAAGGACATATTCTGCAGCCGAAGCTTATACAGCTTTGCACACAGGCACTGAAATAAAGCAGTGAAGGCCATGGTTTCATCAATCAGCATCGGGCAGTCGCAGATCCGGAATTCAATGGTCTGAAAGAACGGGTGTACACGGATGTCCCACCAGATCTTCTTCGCATTGTCGATGCAATTGGTTTTAATCAATAGTTTTACATAATTATCATAATCCTCAATGCTATTGAAGATGTCCGGAATACCTGTACGGGGGAATTTATCAAAGATCTTCGTCCGGAAGGATTTATATCCCGTGTTCCGGGATTCCCAGAATGGTGAATTCGTAGACAATGCGAATACGTGCGGGAGGAAGTACCGCACCTGATTTGCAATATGAACTGCAAGCTCACGCGATTGAAAACCCACGTGAACATGCAGTCCGAAGATGAGGTTGGATCTGGCCGCTTCCTGCAGCTCATTTACAATTTCGCTATATCGCGGATGCTCTGTAATCAATTGCTTTTCCCAGTGAGAGAAGGGGTGAGTACCGGATGCACCAATCCGCAGGCCCTGTTATCCAGCAAGCTGTGCAACCGTATACCGGAGCTGAGAAATTTCTTTCCTCGCCTGCTCTGTATTTTTGCAGATCCCGGTGCCGACTTCCACAACGGCCTGGTGCATTTCTGCTTTAACCTGATCCTTATGGATCTTTTGTGCCGCTTCAACAATTTTCTGGTCATGGGAAGTAAGTTCCCGCGTTACAGGGTCAACAACCATGTACTCTTCTTCAACCCCAAGGGTAAACTCGTTTTTCATGTTACAGAGCGTTAATAATGCTTACTTTTTTGTGCTGGCTGCTTTCTTTGCTTTCGGTGCAGCAGCAGCCTTTGGTTTTGCAGTATCCTTTGCTGCCGCAGGGCTTTTCGCTGCTGCAGCAGTTTTACCGGCCTTTGCCTTTGGCTCTTCTGCGGGCTTCTCTGCTGCTTCTTCTTCAGGTGCTTCTACTTCCTTTTTAGCCTTCACGCTTTTCGTTGCTTTGCTGCTTTTGCCTGCTGCTTTCGCCGGTTTCGGTTTCTCCAGCTCCACCGGCGCAGCCAGTTCTTCCATCACCGGAACTTCTTCACTTGCTTTTATCTTGGCAAGTTTAGGTGTTTGCTTGATGGAACCTTTAATGTATTCGCCCCAGGTCAGGTTATCCTGATCTGGCTTGTGGGCACGCGCTCTTTCAATCGCATACTGCGCCGCTGTTTCAATCACCCAGTGGAAATTCTCCTGTCCCACACTGGTCACCTCCGCATCCGGTGCAGGGTTGCAGAAGTCGATCGCATAAGGAATACCATCACGCACCGCGAACTCCACCGTGTTGAAGTCGTACCCAAGATACTGATTTAAAGTAATTACATAGTCGTGAATGGTTTGCAATAATTCCTCGCTTGCCGGTTCTCCTTCTACCGCATAGCGCAGGTGGAAAGGGTTACGTGGTTCGTATTGCATAATCCGTACATATTTTGCTCCGATGCAGTAACACCTGAAGTACGCATCAAACTCGATCTCTTCCTGCAGCATCATCACAGATTGCCTGGTTAGCTTGTGCTTTTCGAAAAACTCCTCTTTATCGTTGAGCTTGTACACATCCTTCCATCCGCCACCGTCAAAAGGCTTCATGTACGCGGGAAAGCCGGTATATTCAAAGATCGCATCCCAGTCTAGCGGGTAAGCCAGGTTGGAGAAAGACTCCTCGGAAGTATCATTGGGGTGCTCCCTGGACGGGATCAGTGCCGTCTTTGGCACAGGAATACCAAGTTTCACCGCCAGGGCGTTGTTGAAGAACTTTTCATCAGCGCTCCACCAGAATGGGTTGTTGATGACGGCTGTTCCCGTGCTTGCCGCGTTCTTTAAAGCCGCGCGGTAGAATGGAACATCCTGTGAGATGCGGTCCACAATCACGGCATAATCCAATGGCTCTGCCTGAAATATCTTATCTATTTTAACATATTCCGCCAGAAATTCGCCATTTGCCAGCTCATTCACGCGTTGTACAAATGCTTCCGGGAAGGACCTTTCTTTTCCAAATAAAATTCCAATTTTTTTCATCAGTATATTTTTTGTTTTTTAATGGTAATGAAGCTATTATGAGCAGTATTCATTGCTGTTTGTGCGTGTTTGCTCATAATGGTTTCATGGATATAAGTTGTTTTGTGGTTCTAAATATGTCATTGGCGTTGTCTCTTTTAGTGGCGGGCCAATGATCCAATCGTATAGTGTTTTTTTGGTATCTGTTTAATCATTCATTTTTTAGAGAAATATCGACACATAATCGCGGAACATGGTTCTCCAGATGGGCCAGTCGTGCAGCGCATTTTCCCGCATGTCCAGCCAGTGGTTAATGGCTTTTCTGCTCAGTATTTCAGACAAATGTTCATTGTAGCCCCTGCAAATATCCTGATCGGTGGTCCCCAGAACAATGTTCATCTCCCATAAACCCGGATGATTGTCGTTCGGCAGAAAGTCGACGGGATTATTGTAGTATACATCATCGTTGTAGAATCCATCGAGCTGTCCGGTAATGTCAAAAGCACCGCTGAGGCTAAACATGTGGTTGACGAGCCATGGATGCCTAAAAGCGAAGTTTGCGGCATGGTAACCACCAAAACTGCAACCTGCAGTTGCGACCTTACCGTAACCGGTCTCATGTCTTGCCCGGGAGACGACCTCATCATTGAGCATTTTATCGTACCACATGTGATTTTTAACACGGTCTGCCGGATGAATGTCTTTGCTGTACCAGCTCCACTCATCAATCCCGTCCGGGCAATAGATTTTTATTCTTCCGGAATCAACATAATCCGCTACGGCGTCAATCAGTTTGAAGTCCTTGTTCTCATAGTACCGTCCTTTACTTGTTGGAAACAATATAACAGGCTGACCAGCATGGCCGAACGTTAGCATATCAAAGTCGCGGCTCAGGTTCGGACTATACCATTTGATGTACTCCTCTTGCATACAGTTAATTCAATTTTTTAAGTTAAGAAGAACAATTCCATTAACAAGAAACTAGGTCTTTTGTTACCAGTTTATACAGTTATTTCAATTTAAAGTATGGTTGCTGTATATTAATTACTTCCGTACGCCGACTTTGGAACATTTTGTGCGCGCAGAACCAAAACCTAACGATTCCGAATGACAAATCCTGAATTCCTCCAAACAGAACACAAATTGAAGTCTATCCATTTAAAACGGGATGCAGAGCTGCTCATCTGGACCCCTGGAAATCTCTCCGGAGGCGAAACGGTTAATCTGCTGATCTTAAACGATGGGCAGGAAGCCCCGGGGCTGAAGCTTACCGAAACCCTTAATGAGTTGTATTCCACGTGGACGATTGATCCGGTCGTAGTCGTTGCGGTAAAAGCATCTGATGACCGCCTGCAGGAGTATGGCGTGGCGGGCATTCCTGATTTTCAAAACCGGGGATCAAAAGCCGGTTTGTACAGCGCCTTTATCATCAGCGAACTTCTTCCGTTCCTTCATACCGCCGTTAAGGTGCGCATCAATGGCAAACGGGTGATTGCCGGGTTCTCCATGGGCGGGCTTAGCGCTTTCGATATTGCCTGGAACAACCCCCAGGTGTTTGATGCTGTTGGTGTCCTTTCGGGCTCCTTCTGGTGGAGAAAGAAGGATTTGAACGATGGTTATACACCTGAAGACCGGATTATGCACCAGGTTGTGCGCCAAACCGAAGGCAAGCCGGAGCTTAAATTCTGGATCATGACCGGTACACAGGATGAAAGTGAAGACCGTAACCACAACTTCATCATCGATTCCATAGATGATGCCATTGATCTGATTAAGGAGCTGTACCAGAAGGGCTATAAACGTCATGATGATATTACCTACTACGAAAGGGTAGGTGGTAAACATGATGTGGAAACCTGGGCGAAGGTTTTGCCGGCCTTTTTGATCTGGGCATTTCCAAGAAAGACAATTTTTTGATTTTTCACTTACATTGCCCTAACTAATAGGCTGATATATTCAGAAAAAAAGCCTATCTTTGCGCCAAATTACAGGCGCATTTTATGCAAAAAATTAGAAACATAGCTATTATAGCACACGTTGACCACGGTAAAACCACGTTGGTTGACAAAATTTTACACACTTGTTCTGTTTTTCGTGACAACGAGCAAACAGGTGATTTGATACTTGATAATAATGATCTGGAACGCGAACGGGGAATAACCATCGTTTCTAAGAACGTTTCCGTACAGTATAAAGACGTTAAAATTAACATCATGGATACCCCTGGTCACGCGGATTTCGGCGGTGAAGTTGAGCGGGTATTGAAAATGGCTGATGGTGTATTATTATTGTGTGACGCTTTTGAAGGTGCAATGCCTCAAACGCGTTTTGTAACCCAAAAAGCACTTGCTTTAGGTTTAAAGCCTATTGTTGTTGTCAACAAGGTAGATAAAGAAAACTGCCGTCCGGAAGAGGTTTACGAGCAGATCTTTGAATTGTTCTTCAACCTGGAAGCAACTGAAGATCAGTTGGACTTCCCGGTAATTTACGGTTCATCTAAACAAGGTTGGATGAGCACAGACTATACCAAACCAACAACAGATATTTTTGCCTTATTGGATGCAGTAGTAGAATCTATTCCAGCTGCACCAACAAACGAAGGTACACTTCAGATGCAAATTACGTCACTTGATTATTCATCTTTCGTAGGTCGTATCGCTATTGGTCGTGTTCACCGTGGCAGCATCAAAGAAAACCAGCCGGTTACGTTGATCAAACGTGATGGTAAAATGGTTAAATCAAGAGTAAAAGAACTATATACCTTCGAAGGACTTGGTAAAATCAGGGCTACAGAAGTAAAATCAGGTGATATCTGTGCGGTTGTTGGTATCGAAGGTTTCGATATTGGTGATACCATTGCAGATTTCGATGCACCAGAATCACTTCCGGTAATCAGCATTGATGAGCCTACAATGAACATGTTGTTCACCATCAATAACTCTCCTTTCTTTGGTAAAGAGGGTAAATTTGTGACTTCTCAGCGTATCAGAGAGCGTCTATACAAAGAGATGGAGAAAAACCTTGCGTTAAAGGTCGTAGAAACGGAATCTCCGGATGCTTACCTGGTTTACGGAAGGGGTATTCTGCATTTATCTGTACTGATTGAGACCATGCGTCGCGAAGGATATGAGATCCAGGTTGGACAGCCACAGGTTATCGTTAAAGAAATTGACGGTAAGAAATGTGAACCGGTTGAAACTTTGATCGTTGATGTACCGGGTGATGTTGCAGGTAAAGTAATTGAACTGGTTACACAACGTAAAGGTGAGTTGTTGATTATGGAGCCTAAAGGCGACCTACAACACCTTGAATTTGATATTCCTGCACGTGGTATCATTGGTTTAAGAAACAACGTTTTGACTGCAACAGCTGGTGAGGCCATCATGGCGCACCGTTTCAAAGCTTACGAGCCCTGGAAAGGTGTTATCCCTGGAAGGTTAAGTGGTGTATTGGTTTCCATGGAAAAAGGCAGTACAACTGCTTATTCAATTGATAAACTTCAGGACAGAGGTCGTTTCTTTGTTGATCCGGGTGTTGAAGTTTATGAAGGTCAGATTGTTGGTGAGCACATTCGTGACAACGACTTAGTTGTAAACATTGTTAAAGGTAAAGCCTTAACCAACATGCGTGCTTCTGGTACAGATGATAATACACGTATTGCGCCTGCAATTAAGTTCTCCCTGGAAGAAGCTATGGAGTATATCCAGGCTGATGAGTACATCGAGATTACACCAATCAGCATGCGTTTACGTAAAATTCATTTGAATGAAAATGCACGTAAGATCAACGCTAAATCTTACCAATAGGTTAAACTTCATCTGCGCCCTGGCGTAGTTTATTGTAGATATAAAGAGGCTGTTCATTACGTATGAGCAGCCTCTTTTTTTATGCCCATCCGACCCGCACCTTTCCAGGACCTTACCCGGGCAAACGCCGGATGAAGTGCGGGTAAGGTGCGGGTAAGGTCCCTGTAGGGTGCGGCTGAAACGGGTCTTGTTTCAGGTACCGTTTTTATGTCTTTCTATGCTTAACTTTGCCCCACAATAAATACGACTATGGAATCATTACAGGGAAAAAATGCAATCATCACCGGTGCGGGAAAAGGCATCGGCCGCGCCATTGCAATTGCTTTGGCAGAAGAGGGTGTTAATATCGGGCTGATGGCCAGAACAGCGGCTGATCTTCAGGATGTAGCCGACGAGTTAAAACAATTTGGTGTGCGTACCGCAACGGCATCCGTTGACGTTTCTGATATTGAAGCGGTCAATGCCGCGGTGTCACAGCTGACGTCTGATCTTGGAGCAATTGATATATTAATTAACAATGCCGGAATCTCTTCGTTCGGTTCTTTCATGGAACTTGAACCTTCCCGCTGGGAAGAAATTGTAAAAGTGAATTTATTCGGACCTTACTATGTTACCCGCGCAGTTCTTCCAGCCATGATGGAGCGCAAAACAGGGGACATCATCAACATATCCTCTACTGCCGGTAAAAACGGTGCTGCGGTTACGAGTGCCTATAGCGCTTCTAAGTTCGGCCTGATTGGTATGTCCGAGTCATTGATGCAGGAAGTGCGTAAGCACAACATCCGGGTGAGCACCATGCTTCCAAGTACAGTGGCTACGGATATGGCGAAAGACCTGAAGCTAACCGATGGAAATCCGGACCGGGTCATGCAGCCGGAGGATTTTGCAGAGCTGATCGTGGCGCAATTAAAACTGAACAGAAGGGTTTTCGTGAAGGAAGCCGGACTATGGTCAACCAACCCATAGAAACTCATGAAAAAGGGGTCCGCATTGGACCCCTTTTTTTTAGTTAACCGCTCGTAAAGTGTTCAGATCAGGCATGCTGACCTTCATGTACACCTTCGGCGAATTCTTCAACCATTTTGTCGTTAAACGCAGGCAGGTCCTTCGGACTTCTGCTGGTCACGAGTCCCTGATCAACCACCACTTCCTGGTCCACCCATTCGGCACCGGCATTCACCAGGTCGACTTTAACGGTCTGGAAGGAAGTTAAGGTACGCCCCTGCACCACATCCGCTGTGATCAGCACCTGTGGTCCGTGGCATATGGCGGCAACAGGCTTTCCGCCTTCGAAGAAAGCCTTTACAAAGTCGATTGCTTCTTCACTTTGCCTCAATTTATCTGGATTGAGCACGCCGCCTGGCAGCATCAGTCCGTGGTAATCGTTGACGTTCACCTCTGAAACAATCTTGTCCACATCCACTTCGATGGTCCAATCCTTGTCGCCTTTCATCGCCTGTATTTTGCCCGGCTTGGTCGAGATGATGTGAACCGTTGCACCCTCTTCTTTCAATCTTTGTACCGGACTGGTCAGCTCGCTTTCTTCAAAACCGCTTTCTGCCAGTACCGCTATCGTTCTATTACTTAATGTTCCCATGGTATTTATTTTAGATAAACAACAATTGCTTTTACGCTTTTCGAAACTACAAATCAGTGTCCTGATTGTTTTCCCAGATCTTCAACAAGGCCTGTCAAAGGCATTCAAACTGGAAATACTGATATAAATTTTACAATTGAAAGGGACATATTCTACGGTAACGTGGCTACTATATGAGAAAATGTATAACTTTATTCGACACCAAATACGACCATATGGAGAGGCGCTTTGCGATCAAACAAATATTAATTATGGCTGGCGGTATGGCTTTGCTTCCTTCCTGCTTAAGGGATTCCGGGAAGTCGTCCATTGCCCTGGACCACCTGGATGTAAGCCTGGATCAGGAACACTTACTTGCAGATATTACCGAAACCATTATACCAAAAACAGATACACCTGGAGCCAAGGAATTGAATCTTCATCTTTTTGTGCTCAAGATGCTGGACGACTGCTATGAATCTGCGGATCAGAAGCTCTTTTTCGATGGGCTTAATGAACTTCAGGATAAAGCTCAGGATCAATTTGGTAAAACGTTTCAGCAACTGGCTGTTGCAGAGCGAGGCAAGTTACTACTGGGCGTGGAACAAGATAAGCAAGCCAGTCCGGCACTGCAGCGCTTTTACGAGATTACCAAAGGCCGCACGATCAGTGGCTATCTGAATTCGAAGTACGTGATGACAAACCTGATTAAATGGGAGCTGGTACCTGGCCGGTACAATGGCTATTACCCGGTAAAATCTGCTTAATTCTAGAAAAGAACAATGTCAAATCTAAATATAGATGGCCAGAAGGCCAATACCTACGATGTAATCGTTGTGGGCTCCGGTATCAGCGGGTGCTGGGCCGCCAAAGAATTCACAGAAAAAGGGTTGAAAACCCTGGTTCTGGAACGCGGACGCGATGTTCAGCACATTAAAGACTATCCAACAACCAACAAATATCCATATGAATTTGAGCACCGCGGCGAGCCCGCGCTGGCCATTCAGAAGGAAAATCCAATTGCGAGCAGGTGTTACATCTTTAAAGAAGATGCGATGCAGTTTGTGGTAAAAGACAAGGAGCATCCGTATGTGCAGGAAAAGCCGTTCGACTGGATCCGTGGCTACCAGGTGGGTGGTAAATCATTGTTGTGGGCACGGCAGACGCAACGCTGGAGCGACTTCGACTTTGAAGGCCCTGCCCGGGATGACTTTTCTGTAGACTGGCCGATCCGGTACAAGGATATTGCCCCCTGGTACAGTTATGCGGAGAAATTTGCCGGCATCGCAGGTAACAAAGACGGACTTAAAGAGTTACCGGATGGCGAGTTCCTCCCTGGATTTCCGTTAAATGCCGTCGAGGATTACTTCAAGGGCTTTGTGAAGCAAAAATATCAAAACAGGCATGTCGTTAGTGCCCGGTGTGCACATCTGTCCAAGCCCAACCAGATCCATTACGATCAGGGCCGTGCACAATGCCAGAACAGAATCCTGTGTCAGCGTGGCTGTCCGTTCGGCGGGTATTTCAGCAGCAATGCCTCTACTTTACCATGGGCGGCAAAGACCGGGAACCTGACCTTAAGACCGAATTCCGTGGTACATTCGGTGATCTATGATGATAAGAAGGGCAAAGCAACGGGTGTGCGCGTGATCGATGCCAACACCAAGGAAGAAATAGCATTCTATGCGAAGATCATCTTCGTCAATGCCGCGGCATTAAACACGAACCTGATCTTATTGAATTCAAAATCGTCCAGGTTCCCGCAGGGTCTCGGCAACGACAATGGGCAGCTTGGTAAGTTCGTTGCTTTCCACAACTACAGCGCGCGTATCAATGCGGAATATGACGGATTGAAGCAGTATAAAACAGATGGGCGGAATCCGGCGGGCGGGGGATACCTGCCACGCTTTAGAAATGTATATAAGCAGGAGACCGACTTTAAACGTGGTTATGCAGCAGGATTTAGTGCACATCGGTCTTTCAACCGCGATATGACCGGCGTCGGTGAATCGCTGAAAGAGAACATCCTGAAAGCTCCGCTTGGACCATGGCGGGTGGGATCTCACATGATGGGCGAAACCATTCCCAAGGAAAGCAATTATGTAAGCCTAAGCGCCGACAAGAAAGATGCCTGGGGAATTCCTCAGCTCAACATCTCTGTAGATTACGATGAGAACGACCGCTTGATGAAAAAGGATTATATTGAACAAATGACGGAGATGTTTACAGCGGCGGGTTTTAAGAATATACAGGTAAATGATTCATCTCAGGCACCAGGGCTTGATATCCACGAAATGGGCGGCGCAAGGATGGGACATGATCCAAAGACATCGATACTGAACAAGTGGAACCAGGTACATGCCTGTCCGAATGTATTCGTAACCGACGGGGCCTGCATGACCTCTACTTCGACACAAAACCCATCTCTAACCTATATGGCACTGACCGCGCGTGCGGCTGATTATGCAGTAAAGGCAGCGAACCGGTTTGAAATTTAACAATACGCATCAATGATCCTATCCTTCTCCAGATTTCTTGCTTCCTGCCTGATTGTATTGCCTACGCTTTCCTTTGCGCAGGCGCCACAAACACCTGCTAAGATCGTCGGACTGCAATGTGAAAATATAGAACGCCCCATCGGGGTAGACGAGCTTCATCCAAGACTTGCCTGGATGATGCAGGATGCCCGCAAAGGAGCAAGGCAAACTGCCTACAGGGTATCTGTAGATCGCGACTCGCTTGGTCTGACACAGGGTAAGGCCGGTATTTGGGACACCAAAAAAGTAAGTTCTTCCGACAACCGCCTGAACTACAAGGGCGCTGCCCTCGTTCCTTTTACCAAATACTATTGGCGTGTGGAAGTCTGGGATTCAGCAGGACAAGTAGTCTCCAGTGATATATCGACCTTTGAAACGGGAATGATGCGAATGGAGAACTGGCGTGGTACCTGGATTAGTGATGGCATTGACATCCACAAGCGGGAGGCGCCCTATTTCCGCAGGGTATTTAAGCCGAAAGGCAAAATCAAGTCGGCCCGCGCCTACATTGCTGCGGCCGGTTTATATGAGCTGTATCTGAATGGATCAAAAGTAGGCAACCACCGGCTGGATCCGATGTACACCCGCTTTGACCGCCGTAATCTTTATGTCTCCTATGACGTAACGGCCAACCTTCAGGCGGGTTCTAACGCCATTGGCGTACTGCTGGGCAATGGCTGGTATAATATGCAGTCGTTGGCGGTATGGAATTTCGAGCTTGCACCCTGGCGCGCAAGACCTGCTTTTTGCCTCGACCTGCGCATTACGTATGAGGATGGGACAACGGAAGTGGTCAGCTCTGACAACGGCTGGAAAACCCATACCGGCCCGATCATTTTCAACAGCATTTATACCGCCGAGCATTATGACGCAAGGCTGGAGGAACCCGGATGGAATACTGTGGAATTTGACGACCGGAAATGGGAAGGGGTAACGCTGCGCTCCGTACCATCGGAGAAAGTAGTCAGCCAGCTAATACACCCGATCCGCAATGTAGAGACCATCCCGGCAAAAACGTTTACCAAAATTAACGACACCACGTATGTTTTTGACCTGGGAAGAAACATCGCAGGTGTGACTGAAATTAACCTTAAAGGTGCCCGCGGTACCGTTGTTCGTATCAAGCATGGAGAACGTTTAACCAAGGATGGCCGGGTAGATCTCTCGAACATCGACGTCTACTATCGTCCGAAGGACAATACGGATCCGTTTCAAACCGATATCTTTATTTTGAAAGGTGAGGGGGCGGAAAAGTTCATGCCGAAGTTTAACTACAAAGGGTTCCAGTATGTGGAGGTGAGTAGCACTGCGCCAATTGAAATTGCTCAATCCGGAATTACCGGACACTTTATGCACAGCGATGTACCGGAAGCTGGAAAGATCAATTCCTCAGATACTTTACTGAACAAACTTTGGGCAGCAACGAACAACTCTTATTTGTCCAACCTGTTCGGCTATCCGACAGACTGCCCGCAGCGTGAGAAAAACGGCTGGACCGGGGATGGGCACTTCGCTTTAGAAACGGGATTGTACAACTATGATGGGATCACGGTATACGAAAAGTGGATTGCAGATCACCGCGACGAACAGCAGCCAAATGGCGTGTTGCCCGATATTATTCCGACAGGGGGCTGGGGCTACGGAACGGCCAACGGAACCGATTGGACCAGTACAATTGCCATAATTCCCTGGAATATTTACATGTTTTATGGCGATACCACCTTGCTTTCGAAAAGCTACGAGAACATCAAACGTTATGTCCGGTATGTAGAACGGATCAGTCCTGGGGGACTGACATCCTTTGGGCGTGGCGACTGGGTGCCTGTGAAGTCTAAATCTCCCCTGGAATATACCTCTTCCGTTTATTACTACGTGGATGCAACTATTCTGGCAAAAGCGGCCAAATTATTTGGGAAGACAGAAGACTACACCTATTACAAGGCACTCGCCGAAAAAATAAAGAAGGCCATCAACGCCAAGTACCTGAATCCAAAAACCGCGATTTACGGCTCCGGGTTGCAAACGGAACTCAGCGTAGCGCTGCAATGGGGCATCGTACCGGAACCGCTAAAATTGAGGGTTGCGGCCAATCTGGCGAAAAGGGTAAAGGCTGACGGTGGTCATCTTGATGTGGGCGTGTTGGGGGCGAAAGCAATATTAAATGCCTTAAGTGAAAATGGACAGGCGCAGACGGCTTACGAACTGGCGGTTCAGAATACCTATCCTTCCTGGGGCTGGTGGATCGTGAATGGGGCGACAACCTTATACGAAAACTGGGACATACAGGCGGAAAGGGATATTTCGCTCAATCATATGATGTTTGGAGAAATTGGTGGATGGTTCTTTAAAGGTCTTGGTGGCATTACGATCGACGAACTGCAGCCTGGTTTTAAGAACGTCTTGCTGAAGCCAAACTTTGTTCAGGGTCTGAATAGTTTCGAAGCCCGCCACAAAGGACCTTACGGAGACATCGTCTCGTCCTGGAAAGTCGTGGATGGAAAAGTCCTATATTCCGTAACCGTACCGGCGAATTCAAGTGCAATCATTTTCTTTCCGCAGATGGAAGGAAAAGGGGTGTATACAGAAGGTAAACAGATACCGCGGATCCATACAGTAGATGCGGGAAGCTACGCTTTCGAGATCAGGTAAGACCGTTAGTCGTTGGTGCGCCGGTGTTTGAGGAAATAGCCGGCCAGCTTGAAAGCAATGATCAGGTGATTGAAGATGTTTGGCAACAATCCATAGTATTTGCTGAAGATCCTGAAGCGTTCTTTCAGGCTATCCAGGTGCTTCTGCTTGGATATTCCGCCAACGAGGTACTTTGCTACATACAAGCGCGTGTTGACGATATGCGAGGCTTTCTTTGCAGCCTTGATGATCCAGTCGATATCTGCACTGTATTTGTACTGCAGGTCGTAGGGGGCGGCTAATGATCGTTTTACATAGATCGCCTGGTGGCTGATGCTCATGCCATACCTGAAGCTCTTCCAGCTAAATTCCACTGGCGCCTGGTGCCGCCTTTGTCCGAGGCTTTCCCAGTTTTCATTGTACATTTCCGTTTCACCGTAGTAGATGTCTGCGTCTTTTGCCGTGGCGAAAACGCTGTTTACGGTTTCTGTGCTGTAGATCTCATCCCCCGAGTTCATGAAGAGGATATAGTCGCCGGTGGCCAGTGCAAGTCCCTTGTTCATCGCATCATAGATGCCGCGATCTGGTTCAGAAATGAATCTGGTTATGCGGGAGGCATACTTCTGGATGGTCTCCTTTGTGCCATCCGTTGAGGCGCCGTCGATCACGATGTATTCGATATGCGGATACGTTTGATTCAGCACGGAAAGCATGGTCCGTTCAATGTCTTTTACATTGTTGTAAACGATGGTGACAACACTTAACGTTGGTTCCATGGAGATCAGCGGGGTTGGAGATTCAATAAAGACTGATACAGCGCCAGGTGCTTCTCCGCAATGACCACTTCAGAAAAGTGTGTTAAGATGGTCCTCCGGGCTTCTTTCTGGATGTCCGGAGCATTTTCATCCTGATAAAGCCACTCAATGCCCGTCGCCAGGTCTTCCGCGTTCTGGTATTCTGCCAGGTAGCCATTTTCCAGATGCCTCACCATGTCCGGAATCCCGCCCGTTGCAAATGCCACTACAGGCGTTGCGCAGGACAGGGCCTCCATTACCGTGTTCGGTAAGTTGTCTTCAAGAGAAGGCGTTATAAAGACGTCAGCGGCTGAATAGCACTTCGCAAGGTGCTCGTCGTTGCTGATCGTACCCAGGAAAGTTGTTTTGAACGGAAACTCCGGCATTTCTGCGTTTTCCTTATTGCCGAAAATGATGAGTTCGATATCTTCTTTGACGACGCCCGGCCGGGTAGCCAGGTCGTTGAGTGCCTTGATCAGGTATTCGGTGCCTTTGTGCTTGTCGTTCTTCGAAGGCATAAATCCGCTCATGAGCACAAACTTGTCTGGTGCAATCTTCAGTATCTTTTTCGCTTCTGCCTTCACGTACGGCTTAAAGACATCCGTTTCAATGGTGTTTGGTATCACGGTTACTTCACGAAATCCCATCAGGCTGCTGAACTTCACGGAGCCGGCCATCCATTGACTTGGTGCAACGATATGGCAGTTCAATTCGGAATATGCCCGGCTTTTTCGCATCCAGGTTCGGTGAGAAACATCGTTCTTATGGCTTTTTTTAAGCAGGGGGCAGAAGCCGCATTCTTTATGGAAGTGTTCGCAGGAATAGCGGACATGACAGCCACCAGTGAAGGCATTGCTGTCGTGGAAGGTCCATACGATCGGCTTTTCAAGTTCATCCAGCTGTGCGAGGAACTTTGGAGAGAGGAAGCCGTGATTGATCCAGTGTAAATGAATGATATCAGCGTGCTGCACATCGGGGTGTTTGATGACCGAACGGCCGAACCATTGCAGGGAAAAAGGTGTTTTTAGCGCTTTAACGAAAAATTGAACCAGATAGCGTTCTGCAAGGATGTAGAAAATCGCCAGTGCCTTTTGAAAAAAGTTTTTACTTAAGGCTTTCGTCTCTGTGCTGTCCTTGAGGTGCGTAAAGACCAGAACGCTGGAGTCTGTGCCGCTAGCCTTCAGTGCGTTATTTAAACGCAGGCACGCTCGTCCGGCGCCTCCATTCCCCTCATACGTATTTAAATGGACTACTTTCAATTTCTCAAATTTACATAATATTGCGGCCCTTTATTAAATACTTGCGTATTTTCGTTGCGCATCTGTTAATAGATTCAATGGCTAAGGTCATAAATTTAACTGTTACAGAAGAATATCTATGGAAAACCATTTAACCGACCGGGCATTTTGGGTAAATTATTGGGAACGTAAGGATGGCTTGTCGGTACCTATTCCTGCCGACTATCTTTTTCACGAGGAGCTCGCCAGGATTGTCAACACCCAGGGCGTCAAAACAGCGATTGAACTTGGAGGCTTTCCGGGTTACTATGCGGTTTTCTTGAAGAAATATCTGAAGCTTGACGTCACGCTGCTGGACTACTTTGTTCATCAGCCGATCACAAACGACCTGCTGGAAACAAACGGACTGCAGGAAAAGGACATCCATATTATCGAGACGGATCTTTTCAAGTATACACCAGCGCAACAATATGATCTGGTGCTGTCTTGTGGCCTGATTGAACATTTCAATGATACGGCAGACATCATCAAGCGGCACATTGCATTTGTAAAACCGGGAGGAACGTTGTTTATCACGCTGCCGAACTTTAAGGCGCTGAATGGATGGTTT
The DNA here is from genome assembly GCA_029851965.1 of Bacteroidota bacterium. GTDB lineage: Bacteria > Bacteroidota > Bacteroidia > Sphingobacteriales > Sphingobacteriaceae > Pedobacter. The sequence continues at coordinate 21,416 of JARKUW010000030.1, forward strand.
CAAAAGAACTTCGACGTGGAGAACTATGAGAAGCACAACATTGGCTGCATGGATCCCGATTTCCTGGCAGGAATCTGCAAGCGGGAGGGTCTTCAGGTTGTGCAGTCCAGGTATTTCGGCAATTTCAGCCTCTGGCTGGAGGATGAACAAAAAAAGCCAGTGCCCGTTAGATTGCTAAAAAAGTCATTGTGGCTTGCCGGAAAGGTTTTTACGAAGATCATTCCTTTTAACTCCAGGCAACTATCACCATACATCATTTTGGAAGCACGCAAAGCTGAATAATGGTAAGCGAATTACCGAAATTCTCAGGATCTCTCGAACTTTTATTAAAAAATACTAACTTCAATTTTCAACCAAATCAGAACCTCATGAACCGTTCAAAGTTTTTTCTTGTCCTGCTGGTGATGCAGTTTGCTGTCGCTTTCAGTACAATGGCACAGAAGCAATTCAAAGTATTATTGGTCACCACGACTAAGGGCTGGCACCACGAGTCGGTTCACGCTGGCGTATTGGCGATTCAGCAGATGGGGGCACGTAACTTTTTCGATGTTGTGTTGTGGGAGGATCCGAGCGGATTTACTGATAAATACCTGGAGCAGTTTCAGGCAGTTGTATTTCTGAATACTACCGGAGATATATTCGACGCGACCCAACAAAAGGTGATGGAACGCTTTATCCAGTCGGGCAAAGGATTTGTGGGTATTCACAGTGCTTCCGATACCGAATACGAGTGGCCCTGGTATACACAACTGGTGGGCCGGATGTTTCACATCCATCCAACGGTGCAAACGGCAAAAGTGAAAGTGCTTGACCCGAAGTTTCCCGGCTTGCAAGGCTTTGCTGATGGCAAGTTATGGACAGAAGAATGGTATGAATTCGGACCGGAAAAGGTTTCCGGATTGAATTATGTACTTTCAGTAGATGAGAGTACCTACAACCCGAAAGCAGATTGGGGCGCGAGAGCCAAGGGCGAAGGTATGGGCAAATTACACCCAATTGCCTGGTACCACAACTTTGATGGTGGCCGCGCATTTTATACGGCGATGGGACATTTGCCGACGAACTTCAGCGAGCCGGCGTTTTTGAATCACCTGTATGCGGGGATATTCTGGGCGGCGACGGGAAAGAAGTAGATTTTCGTCGGCTTGCGGCTAACGCATTCGTGCCCGTACATACCGTTTGATGCGCTGCCATAAGGTTCCCTTTCGGGTCTCCAGGAACTTCCTGATGACCTGGTAGGCCTCGGCATTTTCTTTGATCTCTTCCGGGAATTGTGTAATCCGTTTTGGATTGATGACCACATTGTAGATGTCATTTATGCCGGAGTGGATGCCTGTACCATCATGGCCAATGTTGTTGACCAACGATTTCGATGGATTCAGGGTTAAGCCGCCTTTCAGAAATATGGACGCATACCAGCGGATCGCCCACGAATCATTACGGCCATTTTTGAAGTCCAGCATCTGCTTCCAGAAGTTCATGGTTTTGTCGATACTAAACGCGGCAATCTTCTTGGTATCAAACTGTGACATAAGCGTGTCGATATTGGGCTCAAACTGTGTCCATGCGCGTTCCCATGTGGCCCAGCCCCAACTGGTTGCCGCACGATAGAAGAACGTTTCCGGCAGGTTGTCTGCCTTCAGGGGGTACATGTATGCGCCGATATGCATCACGCGGTCTTCGTTCCGGTATCGGGTCAACGCTTCGTTGAAGTATGTCAGGGTATGCGGGGAACTGATCAGGTCATCTTCAAAAACAATAACCTGTTTATAATCTTTGACGAGCTGTGAAACACCGGAGATAACGGATTCTGCCAGCCCCAGGTTAGTCTTTCTTTCTATAATTTCAATTTTACGGAAACCCTCCGCTGTTTTCAGCAGTGCCCGTACCTCCTTGACTTTCTCTTCGTCCTCAGGTGTTTTCGCAGCATCGGAAAATATGAACAGGCGGCTTTCAGCAGCAATTTCATTTTGCT
>JARKUW010000035.1 GCA_029851965.1 Bacteroidota bacterium
TGCTCTTCCGATCTCTGGAGAAGTGCTTGCAGAGCCGTGGAAACCGGAGACAAACGGTGTACCCACACCAAGCTGTAGTTCTCCTCTTGTTGGATCCAACACATTCTGTTTACCTGCCGTGAACTGAAGGTTATCATAGTTCTCCGTGTTCACACCGGCAATCACTTTAATGTTGTGATCGGTGAAGAAGGTGTTCTGATAGGTCGCATACGCGTTAAACGTATTCTTAATCTGGCGGGTTTGGCCATAGCTGACTACATCCTGCGCAGCAGTAGCAACATTGGTCAACAATGGAGGGGTTCCGGCCGACCAGAAGTCGTACGCATAAATTGGCCCGCCCACATCATGTCTAAGCATGTTGTCGCGTCCAATTGTATAATCTGCACGGATGTTCAAATTCTTGCTGATCTTAATGGTTGCACCCAGATCAATCCGGTTGTAGTTGTCTACAACACTGCTGCGCTGTGCATTGGCTAAGTAAGCCGGGATGCTTCTGAAATAGTTCCCGTTGTATGTTCCGTAAGGGAAGTAAGATCCCCATCTCCAGAAATAATACCAGTTGTTCTGGTACGCAAACGGCGCCTCATATTTGAAGTTCCGGTATAAAAAGCGGGCATCAACATCCAGCCATTTTGTAGCAGCGGCATTGATGGATGCCGTGATGTTGTATTTGCTGATCTCATCCGGGTTCAGCTTGAAGATACCACCTTCGTTGGCATAGCCTCCGGAGATGTTGTACCCGATCTTATCACTTCCACCCTGGATTCTTAAGTTGTGGTTCTGCTGCGTCGTGAACTTGTTCAGCATTTCCTTTTTTGGATCCCATTGTTTGAAGAAATACACACGGCCATCGATGTAGTCGAAATCCTGACCCAGGATCATTTCTTTACCGGTATTGGTTCCTGCATAGTTCTTTTGCCAGTTGGCGATCCCATCGCGAAGGGTTAACAACTGCATACCGAAGGTCTCCGGTGAGGAAGTACCTGCACGTACAGATGCATTGTACAATGCCGTTAACTCATCCACTGGATTGGCAAAATCCGGCAGGTTAGTCGGCTGCCCCCAGGAGAAGTTGTTGTTGTAATTGATGGTGGTCGGCGTATTGCGTTTACCGGATTTGGTTTTCACCAATACCACACCGAATGCCGCACGTGCACCATAGATCGAGGTTGAAGCCGCATCCTTCAATACAGAGATGCTTTCAATATCGTTCGGGTTGATCAGCGAAAGATCCGGTGTTTCCACATTATCCACGAGGATAAGTGGCTGGCTGTTTCCATTAATCGAACCGACACCACGGATGTTGATGTTCGGTGCGGAGGTTAAACCGCCACTACCATAGGTGATGGTTAATCCGGGAACAACACCTTGTAAAGCCTTTGCAGGATCATTTAAAGGTTTGCTTCCGAAAGCCTTCTCGACGTCGACGGTACTTACCGCACCGGTTAAGTTGGCTCTTTTCTGCGTACCGAATCCCACGACCACCACCTCATTAAGGCCCTGGGCATCAGATTGAAGTACCACATTGATGGTGCTGGAGGCACCTACTTTTTTTTCCTGAGTAGCCATACTCAGGTAGCTGAATACAAGCACATCACCAGTGTTGGCGGTGATGGAATAGGTACCTTCGGCTCCGGTTTGCACCACTTTGGATGTCCCCTTTACCTTTACAGATACCCCGGGTACCGTCAGGCCGTCATCGGCAGAAGATACCTTACCCGTAATGGTCTTTTCCTGTGCAAAGGCTTGCACAAGAACACAAAAACACACTACAAACATTAAGAGTAGTTTTCTTTTCATAAAGTTTAATTTGGATTATTTAATTTTTCTTTGGTAAGTGTATGAGTATCAGAAAACACGCACATACCCGCATTTTTGTTAAAAAGCAGGCAAATATGACAATTAAATCCGCAACGCGGCGAATGTATCAACTATTTAGATTGCAAATCTTTGAAATTCCCGAAAAACTCCGCACAAACCCGCATAGCCATTTGTCTGAGATTTTTGTATATTTCAGGAGGAAATTCTAGTGATGCTCAAAAAGGAACGGCATGAATACATCATGCGAAATATCAATCTGCACAACCGGGTACTAACTTCAGACCTGGTTCAGCAGCTTAATGTGTCCGAAGACACGGTTAGACGGGACCTGCAGGAACTGCTCGATCAACAGCAGCTGCACAAAGTCCATGGTGGCGCATTGTCCAGATCATACCAGTCTACCTTTGACGACAAAGACATTTACGCACGCGACGCCAAAGTGTGCATTGCCAAAAAGACCTGTGCCCTGATTGAAGATGGGATGGTGATTCTGGCAGGTGGCGGTACAACGGTGATCGAACTGGCAAAACAGCTTCGTGATGACCTGCAGGCTACGTTTTTTACCGTCAGCCCCCTCGTGGCCATCGAACTCTCCCGGTATGAGAAAATTGAAGTGATCCTCATCGGTGGAATGTTCTCCAAGACCTCCAAAGTGACTTACGGCGGCCATGTGATCAACCAGCTTTCTGCAATAAATGCCGACCTGTGTGTACTGGGAACAAGTGCTGTGCACCATGAGGACGGCCTTACGGATACCGAATGGGAGATCATCCAGATGAAGAAAACCATGCTGCAATCTTCGAGGAAGGCAGCCATCTTGTGCATCTCGGAAAAACTAAATACATCGCTCCGGCTTAAAGTTGCACCATTAGACAGCATCCACCACCTGATCACAGAACTCCCGCCATCGGCACAGTCACTAGACAACTACCGCCGGCAGCACTTAAACATCCATTGAAGATTAAGACTATCCATTGAAGATTGAAAGGATGATATATGGAAGACTCAACTGACCCACAGGAGATCCTGCTTATCAAGATCCAGGGGCACCTGCTGGATAGCCTGCAGCTGACCTTAGCCCAGCTGCATGAATCTGAAGGCGAGGTTTGCCAGCTAAACAGTGGGGAACTGCGCCCGGAATTCCGGATCACGTATACACAAAATGATGTCCTGGATTACCTGTATGCGCTTCAGCGTCATCCGGAATTGGTGCATGGGGACTTTCTTCCGGCAGATAATGGGGTATTCTGGGACCGGGTACAACTGGGCCGCAAGCTGCGAAAGTTAGAAGCGGGCAGATGATACGGGCTAAAAATCGCCGTATAGAACTGAACAGTTCGGTTACTGAACAGTTCAGTTACTTGCTTATTAACTTCGCATACACCACTGAATTAAGTAACTCCTCTTTTCTGTGACGTGAGATGGGGAGCTGTTTTCCATCAATAAAAACCCGAGCCCCGGAGATGGCGTCAATTTTATGTATGTTGATCAGATAGGAAACATGTATCCTGAAAAAAGCCTCTTTAGGTAGCATTTCGGCTAAGGAAACCATGGTCTGGTGAATAACAAACGTCTTGTCCCTGAAGTGCAGTTTCAGATAATTTTGCATGCCCTCCACAAATAAAATGTCCTCCCAGATGATCCGCTGGAAACCATCTCCTTGTCTGATGTACAGATCGGAGGAGGATCCCTCCTTGTTATGATCTCTCACAATACGGGACTGGAACAGATACAAAGCCTTGCTTGCGGCCTGAAAGAAACGTTGGAACTCTAAAGGCTTCATCAGGTAGTCTACAACATTTAATCTGAAGCCCTCCAGCGCATGTGCAGAATACGCCGTAGTCAGGATCGTAAGCGGCGATTTCTCCAGAGATTCCAGAAACTCAAGTCCGGACAGCATCGGCATGTTGATATCCAGGAACATCAGGTCTATATCCTTTACCTTCAGAATCTCGATCGCCTTCATGGCAGAGGTACAAGTATCTGTAACCTCAAGAAAATCCAGCTGCCTGATAAAATTGACAACTCCTTTAATCGCGACGGGTTCATCATCTATAACTAAGCATCTTAGCCGCTGAAGCGTTGGTAATTCGGCCTTAATCTCTGCCATAATTCTATAATTTAATGTTTAATCTAGTGGAATAGGTCGTTGCAGAATCCTTTATGAGTAGCCGGTAACCGTCTGCATAAAGAATATCAAGTCGCTTTTTTACATTCTCCAGTCCCAACCCGGAAACACTATCTTTCTCCCGCTCGATACCGGATTTGGAATTCTCCACTTCCAGGATGATCGAACCGGCCATTTGCTCAAAACTGATGTTAACGTAGGCCCTTTCTGAAATGCCTCGTGACACATGCTTAAAGGCATTTTCTATAAACGTAATCAATAATAACGGCGGAAATTCTTTGGTGTTATCCTCCACCTTCCAGGAGCAGTTTATGCTTAGTTCATCCCCCCACCTTACTTTTTCGATATCAATAAAGTCCTGTAAGAATTGAACCTCCTCCGCTATCTTCACGCTTCGGTTTCGCTCACTATTAAGTTGATACCGGAGTATTTTAGCGTATTTAATCAATAGCGAGGATGCAAGATTTACATCTTCCAACATCAAAATATTGATGTGATTCAACACATTAAACATGAAATGGGGAGTGATCTGCTGATGAAGTAGCCTTAACTGTGAATCAAACAGCGCGTCATGGAGTTTCATATTCTCTTCATGGAACCGCAATCCGCAAAATCCGAAATTGACGAATAAGGCCACAAGAAAAGCATTTACATACATGATGCTGAATGGCGTCCTTCCCAGGATTAAGTCGGACGGCGGAAAAAATCCATTGTCTTCGAGGTAGAGAAAGCCTTCCAGAATTGCAGGTATAAATAGAGCAGTTATTGCAGACACTAAAAAGAACTGTCCGACAAACAAAAGCATCTTCTTTTGCCGCATTGCTTTCTGCAACAGGTTCTTGCTCAGATAGGTGGTAAACGGGTAAATACACAACATGATACACAATGCCAGGAGCCCCCCTTCCAACATCGATGAGTCCGGAATGTATCGAAACCAAAAAACCATCGTCAGAAAGATCCATATCAGCACAACGAAGCGGTCGTAATTTCTTAAAAGAATCATATCCACAAAGTTAAAGCTATTCCTTCGGTATTGTCCGCAGGAACGATTACCAGCTGTCAACACCAGACGACCAACCGTCAAAAACTATTTCAAAGCCATGTTCTCCTCTGGATATTTGCCGCCATAGACGTAAAAAACACATCGTCTACAACTTAATTTAAAACTATGAGGTTAATATGGATATGTGTTTTTATGAGTCTGACTTATACAAACATCAGTGCACAGATTTTTTTCAAAACGGAGTATTTTGGCTCCTCAAATTACAATATATCGGAAGGCGATTCCAGCCAGCGTATTGGCAATAGCAGGGGATCAGCGGTGGTTTATCAGGGCGGCATAAACATTCCCCTATCCCTTAAGATGAACGCCAACAATCGCCCAACCATGTGGTCGATCAGTGCGGGCGGCGCTTACGCGAAGCTCAGTAACAGGAACTTCACAGAACCGCTGGTTGTCGACGAAATCTTAAATGTAGGCTTAAATCTAAATTACCTGCGCCCATTAAATGACCGGTGGTCGCTGAAGGCAGGCATAGGAGGCGGCATTTTCATGCCCGGTACAGACTTGTCCC
>JARKUW010000281.1 GCA_029851965.1 Bacteroidota bacterium
TGTCTAAAGACATCGCTACTCCAAGCGATGCCGCGCCACTGCAGTTCAGGGGTGCCGCTACTGGCAGCCCTGACACCTTGAGCATTGCAAACCTGCCATATAAGGAATTCTTCCGGGAAAAGATGATCAGAGACCTGATCGACACCGCCCTGGTCAGAAACTATGATATGCAGATCGCACTCAAAAACATCGAGTCCGCATCTATACTTTTCAGGCAAACCAAGTGGAACAACGTTCCCCAGTTGAATCTCAGCGTTTCTGCAAATAGCAGCAGACCGTCGGACAACAGCTTGAATGGACTACAGATCGGACAATTTTCCGATGTACGCCATATTGAAGACTACAATGCTTCGGTCGGATTAAGCTGGGAAGCGGACATCTGGCGTAAGATCGCCAATCAAAAAAATGCTGCAGGTGCCAACTACCTGCAGTCTACTGAAGCTAGAAAAGCAGTTCAGACCCGGTTGGCGGCAGATGTAGCCCATTCGTTCTACAGGCTGATCATGCTGGATACCCAGATCGGCATTGCCCGCAAAAATCTCGCTTTGAACGATAGCACACTAACCATCATCAAGCTGCAGTTTGATGCCGGACAGGTCAGCGCTCTTGCTGTACAGCAAGCGGAAGCCCAGCAACTCCGGGCAGCAGAGATCATTGCCCAACTGGAGCAAAACATAACCCTCGAGGAAAATGCGTTGAGTATTCTCACCGGCTCCTTCCCTAAGGGCATCGCCCGTACAGGAAAACTGGAGGACATCGCTTTGCAAAGTGAAACAAGCGCCGGCATTCCTGCGGACCTCCTGGCGCAGCGCCCGGATGTGAGGATGGCAGAACTGGAGCTGACTAAAGCCAACGCAAGGACCGGAATCACCAAGGCGAGCATGTATCCTTCGCTGGTCATCACGGCTAGCGGTGGCCTGAACACCTTTACAGCGAGCAACTGGTTTAACATCCCGGCTTCGCTCTTTGGTGTAGTGGGTGCCGGATTGACGCAGCCCCTGTTTCAGCGCAAGCAGCTGAGAACACAGTATGAACTGGCCCTGGTTGACCGGGAGCGTACGGTCCTCGAATTCCGGGCCACTGTACTACAGGCCGTTGGAGAAGTATCGGATGAGCTTGGCAAAATCGACCGGTTGAAAGCGCAATATGCGATTGCCGAGAACCGGGTCAAAGTGCTTCAAAGCGGACTTAAAAACGCAAACTTATTATTCAAAAGTGGTATGGCAAACTACCTGGAAGTGATCACCGCGCAAAGCAATACGCTGCAAAGTGAGCTTGAACTTGCCGAAATTAAAACTGCCCAGCTCAATGCGGGCGTTGAACTCTATAGAGCCTTAGGAGGAGGCTGGCGATGAAAAACGAAACTACATATATGCCGGATCTATGGTCTGAAGTACTGACTTATCTAAAAACATCCCTGTCACCGGCTGACCGAAAAGAATCAACGAGCAAGGCCACTGACCTGCGGAAGGTGTACATCTTCAAAACTTCCGTTGCAGGGTTTGCGGATGTACTTAAGATTGATCACGACCTTTCGAAGCTCGTGGGCAGCAAAGGCTGGAGCATCGATCTTGATGATGAAGACAAAGTGCTACGGGTTGTATGCAGCCCCGATCAGGCCAAAAAGATCGTGAATATCCTGCAGGAAAATGGATATGGCTGTACACCAATGCCCTATTAAAAGCCACCAGGTCTTTCTTAACAAAAACAGCAAAAAAAAATGGCCCGGTTGCAAAACCGGGCCATTTGTATGTTAAGGTAAATACTTAGTTGTAATTGTTCAGCATAACAGGCATGACCAGCATCAGAACATCTTCGTTCTCATCATTGGTTTGTGGGATCAGTAATCCGGCTCTGTTTGGCGTAGATAGCTCCAGCGTTACTTCCTCACCAGAAAGATTACCAAGCATCTCGATTAAGAAACGGGCATTAAATCCAATTTCAAGATCCTCACCTTCATACTGGCAGCTCAAACGTTCATGGGCCTCATTTGCAAAGTCAAGATCCTCTGAGGAAATATTCAATTCACTGCCATTAATTTTCAAACGCACCTGGTGGGTGGTCTTGTTGGCGAAAATTACAACCCGTCTTAAGGTGTTTAGAAATAAAGCACGGTCTATGATCAGTTTATTTGGGTTATTGGCTGGAATTACAGCTTCGTAATCCGGATAGCGCTCGTCGATTAAACGGCAAACCAGATTGATGTTCTCAAATTTAAAGAAAGCACTTGTTGCGTTGTAATCGACAGAAACATTGACGTCCGTTGACGGCAAGGCTGCTTTCAACAAGGTTAAAGCCTTTTTTGGAAGGATGAAAGACGCATTCTTATCTGCTTTGCTGTCTTTACGTCTGTACCGTACCAACTTATGTGCATCCGTAGCGACGAAAGTAATGTGCTGGTCTGACAACTGGCAAAACACCCCTGTCATTGCCGGGCGCAGCTCATCGCTGCTCACCGCAAAGATGGTTTTCGTAATGGCTTCGGTAAGGACTGAAGCCGGAAGGTTCACGGATGATGCATTTTCGACCACTGGGATCTTCGGGAAATCATCTCCGTTTTCACCACTCAACTTATATTTACCATCACCCGCACTAATCTCAATCACAAAGGAACTGTCGTCGATGTTAAAGGAGATTGGCTGATCAGGTAGCGTCTTCAACGTATCCAACAATATTCTCGCAGGTATAGCGACTTTTCCACCTTCTTTAGACTCTACCGGCAAAGAGGTTGTCATGCTGGTCTGTAAATCTGTTGCAGAAATGGTCAGGTTACCGTCTTTGATCTCAAAAAGAAAGTTTTCAAGAATTGGCAAAACCGTACTGCTGCTTGAAGCACCGTTTACCGTTTGTAAATGTTTCAGAAGTGTAGAAGTGGATACGATAAATCTCATAGTATGATTATGTCAGTTTCAAAAATATATAAAATTACCTTGCATACTTATGTTTGCGGTAATAATGTTGAAAAATCGCGAATAATATTAACATTAGTAACGGCAGCGCCGTGTTTAGCAATTGCCAGGATAATTTCCCGGTTCTTACTGCCGTTTTATCCAGGAGACGGATCCTGACATCTTTGTTCCGCAGTTCAATCAGATTGTCATCGTTGGACAGGTAATCCGCGATATTCAGGAGCAATGCTTTGTTGCCGTAATTGCGCTGGCTGAACCGGTCAAAGCCCAAGGGAAACACCGAATTGTCCTTTGCGCTCACCTGGTTCTTAAACACGTCGCCATCACCGATAACGATCATTTTTGTTGGCTTGCTAACGCTTTGGTTGCTATACGGAGCGGTAATGCCATCCGGCAGACCGCGGTTGAGAAACACAGATGGAAAATTTCCTTCCATCAGCACGCCGGCAGGCTGGGGCACGCTCGCGTATTCGCGCGGATCGGGCTGTTCGGCAACCATTTGGAGGGATAGCATCTTGGGCGCATTGTGTACTTTATTATACGGAGAGGTAAAAAGTATGATTTTCTTCGCGATGCCTTTTACACCAATTGTATCGACCGTACTTAGGAATTCACTTCGAACACCATCAATGTTCCTGACCAGACCACTTGCTGTATCCGGCATCAGGATTGGAAAATATACCCAGGGTGCCATTTGAATCTGACTTTCCTGTCCCCCGCCCATCGCCAGCGGAATCTCTACGCAGTTCGCATCTGCAACCAGGTTGTAATTTATGCGTGCACCGTAGGTAAACAGCATATCATCCAGGTTCAGTGACTTATTGAATGCCAGCTGCTCGCTTTTTCCTTTCAGGCTATCCAGGTCCGCACTCACCTGATCTATGCTCCAGACCACCCGTCCACCATTCATGACGAAATAATTCAGCTTATACTTTTCCGCTTCCGTAAATGCCACCTGCGGCTTGACAATAAACAATACCTTAAGCTTATCCAGGCCAGCCTGGTCGATTACCTTGAGGTCCACCCGGCCCACTTCATACGTGCTGGACAAACTCTTGATGGCGTCGCCCAGGTATAAGTCGGACAGCTCCCCATTTCCTTCCGTAAAGCCAATACGCGGATTTTCGCCCGTAACTACTTTCTTAATGGCTGAGGTGAAGCTATATTCCAGATTCTGAATGGAGTTGTTGATGTTTTCTTCATAACTTCCGGCAGCATCCATGTTCTGCAGCAGCTTGATAGGCACCTGCCGCCCGTTCGCCGAGACGATGGCCATTGGAAAAATGGTTTTTTGTGCAAAACCATTATCATTCTTAATGTTTAAGGTTGTAGGTTCTACACCGATAGAATACAAGCGGCTGATGACTGTATCCTGTTCCGCCAGGGGCAAGCCCGAAATCGGATCGGTAAAAACAACGTTAAGGTTAACCTTTGAAGAGGCTTTGTAGTCGGACAGCAAATCCTGCGTTGCATTACGCAGTCGTTTAAAGGCGGCGGGTAAATCGCCATCCAGAAATACGGTGATGTTAATCTCCTGATCGGCCTTGCCAAGCACCTGCTTAGATTTTTCCGTCAATGTGAATCGCTTCTCTTTGGTAAAATCAAAGCGTGTATACACGTATTGCGCAGCAACATTGAGTAGCACCAAAGCAGCTATAGAAATCATCAATGTGAGCAGTCTGCTGTTCCTTACCATTTTCTGCCTCCCAGGATGTAATGTGTGAAGACTAGAAAAAGGCCGACAAGAGAAAGGAAATAAACCGCATCCCGGGTGTCGAGCACTCCTCTGCTGAGCGACTGGTAATGTTCGTTGATACTGAAGAAAATCAAAGTTCCTTCCAGTCCTTTCAACGCCTCGATTTTGGCCATAGCATCAAAGCCATTGTAGGCCAAAAAGCAAATGAATACGGCAATAGCAAAGGCAACGACCTGGTTTTTGGTTATCGAGGAGCAGAAAGTCCCGATTGCTGTAAAGGAAGCGCCCAGCAGCAGCAAACCAATGTACGAGCCGATGATGGCACCAGTGTCTACATTCCCGGCTGGCATCGACAGTTGATAAATAGAAAAATAATAAACCAACGTAGGAACCAGCGCGAACAGCACGAGCACCAGGCAGGCCAGGTATTTCCCCAAGAGGATCTGCCAATCCGTTAGCGGCCGCGTGGCCAGCAGAATAAACGTGCCTTCCCTCCGCTCCTCTGCAAAAGACCGCATGGTGATCGCCGGAATAAGGAACATGAAAAGAAAAGGTGCCAGGCTAAAGAAACCAGTAAGTTCCGCATAGCCATAATCCAGAATGGAGGTATCCGGAAAGAACCAGAGCAGCAAACCTGCTGCAAGCAAGAAAACGCCAATGGTGATATACGCCATCAGTGAGTTGAGTAAACTAAATAATTCTCTTTTAAATACTGCGTACATGTATTTCTTTAGTCGGATCGAAGGTTTCTTTAATCAGGCCCGAAGGTAAAAAATATTCCCTCAGGAAGTTAGTTTTCTGAATATGTCTTCCAGGGAATCTGATTGCTGTGCTTTCTTGAGTTCTTCAATAGAAGCATTGGCGACAATTTTTCCTTTATGGATGATGATGACGTCGTCACATACCGCCTCGACCTCCTGCATGATGTGCGTAGACAAAATAACGGTGATGTTCTTACCCAGCTTCTTTATTAGGGCTCGTATTTCCAACAGCTGGTTGGGATCAAGGCCCGATGTGGGCTCATCCAGAATGAGTACCTCAGGGCTGTGGATGATGGCCTGTGCCAGGCCGACACGCTGCTTATATCCCTTCGACAACATGGCGATTTTCTTGAACTGTTCGTCGTTGAGCCCTACATCAGCAATTGTCTGCGCAACTTTCTCCTTTGCGTTTGACAATCCGTAGGTATTGGCGACAAACATCAGAAATTCTTTCACATACATGTCGGTGTACAAAGGCGTTTGTTCCGGAAGGTAGCCCATGAGCCGTTTAACATCCAGGCTCCGGTGCTGCACATCAAGACCGCAAAGCTCCGCGGTACCGGACGAGGGTTGCAGGTAGCCGGCAAGCATTTTCATGGTTGTGGATTTACCGGCGCCATTTGGCCCCAGCAAGCCCAAAATACGCCCTTTGCTAGCCGTAAAGCTGATGGCGTCTACCGCTTTCTGCGTACCGTAGTGTTTACTTAATGCCTGAACTTTAATGCTCACCTTATTTGACCTTTACGTATTTGGAACTTATTTTATGGTCTTTGCGAAACTGATCCAGCTCTTTCCCCGCAGCAATCAGCTCATCCGAAGATAAGATGTCTGCACCGTCAGCAACGAGGTTGTAGAACACCTTTTTACCCGAATTCGCAAGTGCGCTTTTGTCTAAGTTCCCCATGGTTCCAAGGATGCAGGAAATGCCCTTGCTGTGCAGGAATTCATATACGGATTTGTCCGGAGCAGAAACCCCTACAAAGGCAACAATCCGGTTGTTGGGAACACCCATCGCGTTTAGGCGCTCCAGATCTTCTTTCCCGCGTACGGAAGCGGAAATCATAAGATCAGGCGCCAGCTGATGCACTTCCGCAGCCTGATTGGCATTGTAGGTGATGATAATGGAGTTGCTTTCAGACTTGGTTTTGCGCACTTCATTGATCACTTTGGCGAAGGGAACGCCCTTCTTAATGTCTATGGTAAACAGTGCTTTCCCCTTTCCCCAGGTCAACACCTGTTCAAGCGTTGGGATCCTGAAGCTGGTCAGTGTGCCTTCTGTGTCTTTTAGACGGATACTTTGAAGTTCCGAATAGGTGTAATCCCCAATCGGACCAGTGCCGGTTGTCGTACGTTCCAGGCGGTCATCGTGCATGATCACCAATGCAGAATCTTTACTCAGGGCCACATCAAATTCTATGACGACAGGCTGGTAAGTTGTTGCATTTTCGAAGGTTTCCACACAGTTTTCAGGGTAGCCTTTCATTGGCCCTCCCCGATGTACGCTTATTAAGGGATATGTTCTTTTTTTTGCATCGAGAAACTGCTGCAACTCAGTGGTATTCTTAAAAGACAGGTAATGTTTATGCTGTGCCTGGCTGGAAAAACAAAGAAAGCAGGCGGCGATAACCAAAAGATTGAATTCTTTCATGGCCAAAAGTAACCCCAACTTTCTATATTTGCAATATTATGGCTAAATCTAATAACGACGAACAATTCAAAAATGTAATATCACACGCAAAGGAATACGGTTTTGTATTTCAGAGCAGCGAAATTTATGACGGACTAAGTGCAGTATATGATTACGGGCAACTGGGCGCTGAATTAAAAAACAACATTAAAACGTATTGGTGGAAAGCCATGGTACAGATGCATGAGAACATTGTGGGTATTGACTCTGCGATATTTATGCATCCGAAAGTATGGAAAGCAAGTGGTCACGTTGACGGTTTCAACGACCCGATGATCGACAACAAAGATTCTAAAAAGAGATACCGTGCCGACCAGTTGCTGGAGGACAAAATAGCCCGTTACGAGAAAGACGGCAAAACAGATAAAGCGGCAGCCCTGCAGGCCGATATGGATGCAGCGCTCCAGGGAGACGATCTGCCCCGCCTGAAGACATTGATTGAAGAACATGAAATTGCCTGCCCGGTAAGCGGAACACGCAACTGGACTGAAGTGCGTCAGTTTAACCTGATGTTCAGCACCCAGTTTGGCGCCATGTCGGAAGGGTCTGATGAAGTATATCTACGTCCGGAGACGGCACAGGGTATTTTCGTAAACTTCCTGAATGTTCAGAAATCCGGCAGGATGAAGATTCCATTTGGAATTGCCCAGATCGGCAAGGCCTTCCGTAATGAAGTGATCGCAAGACAGTTCATCATGCGTATGCGTGAATTTGAACAAATGGAAATGCAGTTCTTTGTACGCCCTGGTGAAGATAAGAAATGGTTTACCTACTGGAAAGAAGCACGCCTGAAATGGCACCTTGCCTTGGGCAATGATCCGGAAAAGTATCGCTTCCATGACCATGCGAAGCTTGCACACTACGCGAATGCTGCGACTGACATCGAGTTTGAATTCCCGTTTGGATTTAAGGAGGTGGAAGGAATCCACAGCCGTACAGATTTCGACTTAACACAGCACCAGGAATTCTCTGGCAAGAAAATGCAGTATTTCGACAACGATCTGAACGAAGAAGGCAAGCCGTATGGCAACTATGTACCCTATGTTATTGAAACTTCCATCGGTCTGGACCGCATGTTCCTGCTGACCATGATCAATGCATTTGAAGAGCAGGATCTGAGTGAGGGCGACAAAAAGGACAGCAGAACCCTGTTGAGGTTA
Organism: Bacteroidota bacterium; assembly: GCA_029851965.1. Lineage (GTDB taxonomy): Bacteria > Bacteroidota > Bacteroidia > Sphingobacteriales > Sphingobacteriaceae > Pedobacter. The sequence continues at coordinate 8,214 of JARKUW010000281.1, forward strand.
CACCCTTGCCTCGCACCTATAAAAGTAGCCATATTCCCACTGACCAAGAAAGATGGCTTGCCAGACAAAGCAAGGGAGATCATGGATAGTTTAAAGTTCGATTTCAACTGCATCTATGAAGAAAAAGATGCTATTGGTAAGCGGTACCGCAGACAAGATGCAATCGGCACACCATTCTGCCTGACAGTAGATCATCAAACCCTGGAAGATAACACGGTAACCATTCGCCACCGAGATACCATGGAGCAACAACGGATTGAGATCAAGGATCTGGAGCCGATTATTTCAAGCAAGGTAAGCTGGAAAAACCTATTGAGATAATAGCGGGGACACCGAGGCGTTCTGTTAAGTACAACGCATTTCTAATGAATAAAGCCCCCACAATCTGGGGGCTTTGCTTTTTTAACGATAATCCTTACTTGTACGTTTTTTAGTAACTTGCTCCGGTAGTCATGGGCGCAAAAGTTATCCGGTTTATCTTCTTCGGCAATTATTTCATCGGCATCCTTGCTGTTGCCCTGACCATTGAAGCGACCTTGCAATTGGGTGTACCCTTCAATTCCCTGGCCTACTACGGGCTCATCTTCTGCGCACCCATTGTGTACTACACCCATGCCTACATGGGCGCGCTGCGCTTAACCCGTTCCAGTAACCCGAGGGTAGCCTGGTACATCAAACACCAGCAGTTCCTAAGGTGGAGCCAGTGGGTGCTATCACTGGCGAGTATCGGGATCTTCACATTTCTGTTTGCAACTAACTTTCAGCACATTTTACAGCTCCCGCCAGGTTACTGGATCATGGTTCTGAGTATCCTCGGCGTGGCCTTTTTGTATTATGGATTGTTGCCGTCCTATTTCTTTAACCTGAATCTACGGAACACGGGATGGCTTAAGCCTTTCATCATAGGCTTCATATGGGCCTGTACGGCCAATGTCTTGCCACTCATTTTATTGAAGATCGAATCCGGTATTGGATTTCCCACAGACATCCTGTGGCTTTGGCTCTTCGTGAAGAACTGGATGTTCTGCACAGTAAATGCGATTATGTTTGACATAAAAGACTACGCTATAGATGCAAACAAGGAACTGAAGACCTTTGTCGTGCGTATTGGGATACGCAGAACAATCCTCTACATCCTGATCCCACTGTTGTTTATCGGCATGCTCTCCCTGATTGTCTTCACCAGTTATGAACAATTTCCCTTGCTGACTGTCATCATAAACCTGATTCCCTTTGTGTTGACTCTCCTGGTCGCCTACTCCATGCAGCATAAAAGACAAATTTTATACTACCTGATCGTTATTGATGGGCTCATTCTGGTCAAAGCTTTGTGCGGCATTATGGGAGCACTGCTCAGACCGTAATTGACATTATGAATTTAAAGCATTGAATAAGGAGCTGAACAACTACGACCGCACTGCAGGATTTTACGATCTCCTCAGCAGGATTGTATTTTTTCGGTCGCAAGTCAAGGCGCAAACTGCCCAGCTCAGGTTTATTCCCTCCGGAGCCAGGGTATTGATCGTTGGCGGTGGGACGGGCTGGATACTTGAAGAAATTGCGAAAGTGCACCCTGCGGGATTGCACATCACCTACATCGAGATCTCTGGGAAAATGCTGGCCAGGGCCAAGAAAAGAAACACCGGGGCCAATAACATACGCTTTATCCATTCAGCGATGGAGACCTACGCTGACGACGATCCATATGATGTGATACAAACCGGGTTCTTGTTTGATAATTTTTCCCGGGACAGAATCAATCAGGTGTTCTTACAACTACATGAGCTATTGAACCCAGAGGGACTATGGCTTTTTTCCGATTTCAATTACCATCCCGAATCCGGCAAGTTCTGGCAGCGCATGCTGCTGAAGATGATGTACTTTTTCTTTCGTCACCTGGCCAGTGTCGAAGCCAATAAACTCATCAACATTGACCCATTGTTCAATGAAAAAAGGTACATAGCGATTGATCAGCATAGCTACTACGGGCACTTTATTAAATCAATTATTTTTCAGAAACCAGGAAAATCCCTACCTTCATCTAAAATTTGAAATTATGAACGACATGGAAATAACGCTTATCATTAGCGGCTTGAGTTTAATCGTCTTTATTACAGCTTTGTATCTTACTTTCGTTAAAAACAGAACCCATTAAAGATCTTCATCTTTAATTATGGAAGATGTAAAACCGCTGTTACAGCTCAATCTTATTGAACAACGAATTCTTGGTGCTTTGCTGGAAAAAAGCAAAACTACACCAGACTATTACCCCATGTCTCTGAATTCGTTGACTGCCGCATGCAACCAGAAAACTTCGCGAAATCCGGTGGTCAGTTACGATGAAGAGACGGTAACACTGGCGCTGAACAGCCTAAAAATTAAGGGGCTCGCCAGTACTGTAACCGGAGCAGGCAGCAGAACTGTGAAGTGGAAGCACAATCTTGCCATCGTTTACCCCCTACTGCCATCGGAACTTGCCGTGATCTGTTTACTCCTGCTTAGAGGACCCTCCACGCCGGGTGAAATCAATACCAATTCCGGCCGGATCTATGAATTTGACACCATTGAAGAGGTGCAGACCACGCTTCAGAAGCTTGCGGATGATATCCCTGCCTTCGTCCGGCAGCTCCCTAAGAAAGCAGGTCAGAAAGAAATGCGCTTCATGCATCTTTTCGGCGGAGACCAGCCGGAAGAGGCTGCGGAAACTGAATCAATTGCGACTTCCAGCTCAGATCTTGAAGAAAGAGTTGCCAAACTCGAACAGGAAGTTCTGGAGCTAAAAGAGATGGTTAATCTGTTAATCAGCTAAGCGTCGCTACCGACAAGCGATGTAAATTTAATTCGAATCAAATAAACTTTCTGCCCGTTTTGATGTCTCTACTAACGAATGCCGGGTATTAAAACCCAAGTATTACGTTAAACGAACATGAAATCTATCTTAATTGCGCTTATTTTTATATGGCCCTTTGTACTTCCGGCATCCGACATAAAACCGAATTCGGAAAGACCACCTTCCAGGGAAAGGTGGAGTACTGCAGAACTGGACCTGGCAAACACCGCCAAGAATATTGACTATCTATCTACTGAGGAGAAGAATATCATTTTTTACATGAACCTCGCACGTATGGATGGCACCAGGTTTTTCAACACCTACTTCCAGGACTTCGTCGACGCCCACAATGTGCAGATGAAAAAATACAGCAACTACAAGGATCTGAAGGTAAACCGATATGACGCTTATTACCGCGGCTTGGAGCAGGACCTTAGACGAGCCAAGAACCTGGGTCTGTTGTACCCTGATGAAACGTTAACGTATATCGCTGACCAGCATGGAAAGGATATGAACAAGCGTAACCTTGCCGGACACAACTCTTCGGACGGCCGGACGATGGTTGACCGGATCGGAAAATATTATAAGAATCATGGCATGGCAGAGAACCTTGCTTTTGGATTTTCCAATGGCCTTGCGAACGTATGTATGTTGCTGCTGGATACCGGAATTCCCGACGTAGGACACCGGAAAAATATCCTGAACTCAACTTTAGGCCTGAACATGGTCGGTGTAAGCATTCAGCCACACCCCCACTACAAGTATTCCGCTACAATCGATTTTGTAGCAAATCCCGGCCTTAAAGTGAATTAGCAGGTACAGGCTTGTACCAGGGGTGCGCCTGAACGCTGGTAATTTCAGGTTCCCCAATATCGGTGAGTATCCGCCTGGCAGAAACCAATGACATTCTCTCCCGAACGTCGTAATCGGCATCTGAAGGTTTAAGGCTACTGATCATGACCATGCCCAGGGCCTGAATAAACTTACCATCACCAATATAAATGGCGGTATGCGTAACCCGCCCATTTTGTATCCCTTTTAACTTTGCCGCAGAAAAGAACAGCAGATCCCCTGCTTTTAAGTTCTTCAGGCACTTCCCGAAGTCTATGGAATCCTTTTCTCCTATATCCACTTTCGTGCCGACAAGCGCCTGCTGAGAAGCATCCCTGGGGATAATGACACCATTAAGGAAATAGCTGGTCTTTGTAAAGCCGCTGCAATCCACACCTTTTAGGGAGGTTCCACCCCATAGATAAGGCACACCGATCAGCCGTTCCGCAGTCTTTAGAATATGGCCGGCAGAAGCACTGCTTTTCGAACCCCAGCTTTCAAACGGTTGTGCATCGGCCTTTTGAACATAAGCTACCCGCTGATCCGGATAGGACACCTTGTAAAACTTTTTGTCTTCAGAAAGCACCTCCAGTAAATTCCCGGCTACCAGATCCGACACGCGGCGGGCATTTACATTGGCCTCACTGTATGCATTTCCATAATCTGCCGTGAAGATCACCTTCTTCGCAGCCTGCCATTTACGGAAAGTTAAGCTGTCCATTTGTGCGACTGCACGTGCCTCCGTGTAGGAGAGGTAACCATCTGGTGTACGTACCAGAAAATAGCCGTCTTCCTTTTTCAATATCTGAACCGGTGTTCCGAGGAGCATCTGCGTCATCATCTCGGGTGCATGACCAGGACTTCGCCTGTTGTTGGTCACGGACAAGTTTGCAAGTCCATAGCTCAAGCCCTTCAGATCATCAGCTGGCAGCAGGGAGGTAACCAGTTTAAGTTTCTTATATTTATCTGGCTGGGCTATGTAAGCCTGTAGGGCTTTTGCGGAACTGCTTTCTACACGAACCGTGTCGCCTTTCCGCTCCGCTTTAAAGTATACAGACCTTGAATCCGGCGCATACTCTTTCCGGATAGATTCTGCAAGGTTACGGTAACTTATGGTGTCTGTTTGTGCCTGAGCGACGGTTGCAAAAAGGCAGCTGATCAGTGCGATGTAAGGGTATTTCATTGCGTAATACATGTTTTTTATCAACTACAAAGTGTTCAGGAGCTTCAGCTACCTATATGCAAGCTGACCTATCTTTTATGCAGACGGCAAGTTTGAAATCACTTTATAATGAATACTAAGTTACGCTAACTTTCGTTTCAGCCCATACAGGGCTTGTAAATTATTCCTTACAGGATTAAAATTTCCATTCCAATGCCTACTTTCGTAGTCAAACATGCGTAAAACCCTTTTAAGCTTAATAGATTTCTTTTATCCACCGTTCTCACGCTGGCTTTCCATACATACTTTTCGCTACATCGTATCTGGTGGTACAACACTGATGATTGGCATCGTGGGTTATTACATTGCCTACAACTTCATTCTTAAGCAGCAGCACGTGCGCATTGGGTCATTACTGGTGACCGCCCCTATTGCCGCCTTAGCCATTGAATCTATGATAACCTTCGTCATCGGATTCATTCTGAATAAGTACCTCGTATTCACCCAGTCCAATTTAAAAGGGCGAGTTCAATTGTTCCGGTACGGGTCCGTTGTAGCAACCAATATCCTACTGAACTACGCTTTCATAAAGGTTCTTGTGGAAGCTTTTCATTTGTATCCCACAGTCTCTAAGATCCTGACCTCATTCATCCTGGCATTTTTCAGTTACTTCTCTCAAAAACACTTCAGTTTTCGTGTAAAAAAATAGACTGCAGCGAAGCATTAGCCGTTTATATTTGTTTACCTCTGGTCAACAGCCTATATTGGCCAGATACGAAGACAACAAGGTAATGAGCAATTTTAATGACTTTAACAATCCACAGGTTGCCGGTTTGCCGAAACATTTGCGGCAGTTCATCGTTGAGCAACACTATGAAAAATATACTCCGATAGACCAGGCGGTGTGGCGGTATGTCATGCGTCAGAACTATAGTTATTTAAAGGATGTTGCCTACTATCCCTACATCAAGGGGCTACAACGTGCAGGTCTGAGCATCGAGTATATTCCGGATTTGCAAACCATGAACGACAATCTGGGTAAGCTGGGTTGGGGTGCAGTAACGGTTGACGGCTTCATACCTCCTGCAGCATTCATGGAGTATCAGGCCTACCGTGTGCTGGTTATCGCAGCCGATATCCGCCAAATCAATCACATTGAATATACCCCTGCACCCGACATTATTCATGAGTCTGCGGGGCATGCACCGATCATAGCGGATGCGGCCTACAACAATTACCTCAGCTACATTGGATCTATCGGATCCAAAGCGATGTTTTCCGCTAAAGACTTCGAGCTTTATGAAGCCATCCGGCATTTGTCGATCCTCAAAGAGGCGGTGCATACAGATGAATCTGAAATCGAAAGAGCGGAACGCAACCTCCAGACCATTGCGGAGAATATGGGAGAACCTTCTGAGATGGCGCTGCTGAGCCGGCTACATTGGTGGACAGTTGAGTACGGCTTGATCGGAACGCTTGAGAATCCTAAGATCTATGGCGCCGGGCTGCTCTCTTCCATCGGAGAAAGTGCCAGCTGCATGTCTCCCGCGGTAAAGAAGCTCCCATATACCATCGATACCGTAAATTATCCATACGACATTACCAAACCGCAGCCGCAGCTCTTTGTCACAGAAAGCTTTCTTAATTTATCCCATGTACTGGAACAGTTTGCCGATACCATGGCGTTCAGACGCGGGGGTGCGGAAAGCATAAAAAAGGCAGTAGACTGCAAGAACCCGGCAACGGCAGTATACAGCTCGGGATTACAGGTTACCGGGACCTTTACTGATTTCGGCATGGACGAACTGGGCACGCTGACCTTTATCAGGACAACCGGCCCTTCCGCGCTTTCCATAGACAACAAACAATTGGAAGGTCACAACAAGCACTACCATAAAGATGGCTTTTCCTCACCCGTTGGGCGCCTGGAAGGACATACGAAAGCACTTGAAGACCTGACTGACGCGGAACTGCAGGCAGAAGGTATTCAGCAGGATGCAAGCGTCTCCCTCCGTTTCGAAAGCGGGATTGCCGTTCATGGTACCGTCAAACATATGCTAAAGCATCTGGGTAGAACTGTGCTAATTACATTTGTCGATTGTACCGTACGGGAGAAAAGCGGCAATATCCTTTTTCAACCCGAATGGGGTGTTTACGATATGGCTGTAGGCGAGAAGATTGTATCGGTGTTCAATGGTGCCGCAGATAAGGACGCCTATGAAGAACTCACACACGTAAGCGCCAAGCAAACCTCTAAAGTGGAGTACGACCTGCAAACGCAGAAGCTTCACAACATCTACGCGGCCGTACGAAAGATCAGGGAGGACGAAGAAGGATATGAAACACTGGTGACCTTCGTGGAAATGCTGAAGACAGAACACGGGAACGACTGGCTATGCGCAATGGAAATACTGGAAATCCTGTACCACAACAAGATTTATCCAGAACTGGAACAGGAAGTTAGGGAGTGGCTTCAGGAAAAAGCTGTCCGGGCACCGGGGCAGGCCAAGCTTATCGCTGATGGGCTGCATGTCATTGAAAATCCAGTAACACAATTAATTATAGAAGACGACATCTAAATAGATCAGCAATACATGAACATTATCATCACAGGCGCCAGCAGTGGAATCGGATTTGAAGCAGCCCTGGAACTTACATTAGACTCAAAAAACACAGTAGTAGCCATCGCCCGCTCTGCGGACAAACTCCGTAAGCTACTCGAAATTGCCAAAGGAATCAATCCCGGCTGCAACCTGCTGCCGGTGGAATTCGATATTGTTAAGGACGATTATGCCGCTCTTGTCCCTTTCTTAAAACAACGCCTGGGCAGCATCGACATCCTGATAAACAATGCCGGTGCCTTAATCAATAAGCCTTTTTTGGAAACGAGTGCGTCGGATCTCGCCGAGATGTTTGAAACCAATGTCCTGGGGCATTTTAATATGATCCAGCAGATTCATCCGCTGATGACTGCGGGCAGCCACATTGTAAACATCGGAAGCATGGGGGGCTATCAGGGAAGCGTTAAGTTCGCCGGACTGTCTGCTTATTCCTCCAGCAAATCTGCGTTGCACACCCTCACAGAATGCCTGGCGTTTGAGCTGGCGGATACGGGCATTAAGATCAACTGCCTGGCGTTGGGCTCTGCGCAGACAGAAATGCTCGAAGCTGCATTCCCAGGCTATGAATCGCCGGTGATGGCTTTTGAGATGGGCAAGTATGTTGCCGACTTTGCCCGAACAGGACAAAAGTTCTTCAATGGTAAAGTGCTGCCGGTTGCGGTGACAACGCCTTAATTGGTGTATTGATAAAGTTAATCCAGCAAAACAATTTTCAAGGCATCAGGAACATTCCCCTGCCTTAAAAATTGTTTTGCCAGATCATGCAGCTCCCGCGTTCTCGTATTCGCATCCCCAATGGTGGCATCCAGAACTTCTTTTACCGCAGGATGATTACGCATCTGGTCAACCTCCTCGGCTGATGGCATTCCGGCGGCATTACCGAGCATCCCGAGGTCATTTCCCGTCAGCTCCGTGGAGTGCCGCACCTGGTAAGGCAGTACATCTACTCCGATGCCCATCGTCGTTAAAGGTTTAGGGACCTTAAACAAACTTTCCGGGGTCACCCGGCAGTACCAGTCGCCACCTAGCCGTGCCACCAGATCGATCTTCTCCTGGTCTATTCTACCATCCGCATCCAGAATTTCGTCTTTGATGTGTATGATCTTCACCTCGGCAAGAACCAGATTTCCTGCACCGGCCTGTGTTCCCAAAGGGATCACCTGCGTAACGACACACTCCATTTGCACTGGAGCTTCTGCCACGCGGGGTGGCCGTACCAACTGCGAAGGCAGCATGGTAAAGCCTGCTTTCTCAAACTCATTAATGCCTTTAGGATATTCTGTGCTGGCCAGGCTCGTTTGTTGAACCATGGCATAATTCACCACATTGATCACGCATTCCTGTACTTCCATAAGGTTCTCCAGGGTGTGCTTCGTTGTATTGTCCCGCACCCGCCTTGCCGGTGAGAACGCACAGACCGGCGGATTGGTGCCGAACATATTGAAGAAGCTGAATGGGCTCAGGTTGATGTTTCCAGCGAGATCAATGGTAGATGCGAAGCAGATGGGCCGCGGTGCAACGGCATAATGCATATAATTCTGCAACTGTGCCGCGCTTAGATCTTCCGTATGTAGACTGACCATTATTTTTTCAGTGCAAGGATAGAAAAATCTGTATCTGCCTTGCTGATGGTGTTGTTCAGGATGCCCAGGCCAGTGATCTTCATCTCCACGATATCGCCATCCTTGAGCCATTGGGGCGTATAATCGGGATCATTTAACAATCCGGTGCCATTGAGCTCCAGAAAGCATCCGCTGCCTACCGTTCCCGACCCGATCACATCACCCGGCAAAATATCCACACCATAAGCGCAGCGTTCAATGATCTCGGCGAAGGTCCAGTCCATATCCGCTGCATTTCCATGCGACACTTCTACGCCATTTACAATACAGGACATTTCAAGATTGTAAGCAGCACCAACATGGCCCGGCTTGGGGGAAGTTTTATATTGTTCCAGTTCATCGGGTGTAACCAACCAGGGGCCAATCACCGTTGAAAAATCTTTCCCTTTTGCGGGTCCCAGGTTCAGGAGCATCTCCTCCATCTGAAGGGTTCGTGCACTCATGTCATTCATGATCATGAAACCTGCGATATAGCTGTCTGCATCTGCTGCTTCAATGTTCCGTCCTTTACTTCCGATTACAACGGCAACTTCCAGCTCAAAATCAAGCTTTTCAAAATGATCAGGCATACACGTAATCTCTCCGGGGCCTTGTATGGCATTGTGGTTGGTGAAGTAAAACACGGGATACTGATCGAACTCAGCGATCATGTCCAGTTTCCGGTTTCTTCTAGCCGCGGCCACATGCTGCCGGAAAGCATACGCGTCTCTGCAGGACGTGGGATGCGGCACCGGTGCGATCAACTCGAAGAACACTTCTTCCTTCGGCTCGATTGCTCCGGACTTAATTTGTGCATCGATCTTCTTCGCGCGCTCCATCAATACGTCCCCACCCTCCAGGAAAGGAGTCATTGCATCCGGCAACAGTTTGTCGCAGGAGTTCAGGTTGTAGATATGCCCGTTTACGAAAACACCTAAATGCTCTCTGTCTTCTGTCTTGTAGGAAACTAGCTTCATAATGACTGATTTAATTTAAGGTTAGTATACTATAAAGCTAACCAGACGTTCTTAAGTTTTCATATTTAATATATCTTAAAATATCGGCGAAATAAAAATTGACAAATATTTAGGCGATATCGAATAAGTATCAGTAATTTAGCAAAGCAAACAATGGATAATCTATCAACCTATACATCCGATATTTCCCGCCAGGCACTGGCAGCGTTTAGGTATGCGATGCTTTCGAAGATCATTTTTGCGCAATATTCCATCTAGCAGGAACCCCTATCTTGCAAACTAAAAACGATAACTCACCACTATCGTTATACTTATTCTAACCAAATAACTATTTCTTATGCCTGTTTACCACACATTAGGGTCAATTCCTCCCAAACGGCACACCGCATTCCGTAAAGCGAATGGTGAGTTGTATGCGGAGGAGTTGGTGTCTACAGAAGGTTTCTCCAGTCTTTACTCCCTTGTTTATCATTGTCATCCGCCAACAATTGTGAAGTCTCTGGGGGAACCTTACCCGGTAGAACCAAAAATAGCGAGAGAGAAACACCTGAAGCACACCAGCTTGATCGGGTTTAACATCAAACCGGAAGATGACTACCTGCAGAGCAGAAAGCCGGTGCTCGTCAACAGTGATCTGCACATATCACTGGCGGCACCACGCAAATCCATGCTCGAACACTATTATAAAAATAGCCAGGCAGATGAGGTCGTCTTCGTCCATGAAGGAACTGGAACCCTGAAGACGGGGTTTGGTCAGATCAAGTTCAAGTATGGCGACTACCTGATCATTCCCCGGGGCACCATCCACCAGTTCGAGTTCGACACAGAATCCAACCGCTTGTTTATTGTAGAAAGCTTCAGCCCCATCCGCTCTCCAAAGCGGTACCGGAATGAATACGGGCAGCTCATGGAGCATTCACCCTATTGTGAACGCGACATCCGCAGGCCTCAGGACCTGGAAACCAATGATGCCTTCGGTGATTTTAAGGTTTTAATTAAAAAGCAGGGGCTGATGTATCCGTATACCTATGGTACCCACCCGTTCGATTTCATTGGCTGGGACGGTTTTCATTATCCATGGGCGTTTTCCATCCATGATTTCGAGCCGATTACCGGCCGCTTGCATCAACCGCCGCCGGTTCACCAAACCTTCGAAGGGCACAATTTCGTGATCTGCTCCTTTGTACCCCGTAAATTCGACTACCACCCGCTGTCTATTCCTGCACCTTATAACCACAGTAATGTGGACAGCGACGAGGTGCTGTATTATGTGGATGGCGATTTCATGAGCCGCAAGAGCGTGGTCAAAGGCCAGATTACTTTACATCCCGGTGGTATTCCCCACGGCCCGCATCCGGGCACAGTAGAGAAGTCCATCGGTAAAGAGCGTACAGAGGAACTTGCCGTCATGATCGATCCCTTCCGGCCATTAATGCTTACAGAAGATGCACTGGCCATTGAGGATAAAGATTACCACAAAAGCTGGCAGATTAACATAGAATAACACTTTAGACCCTTTTATCCCGATATGATGTCAACAGAAACATTCGCAGAGAAGATTTCCCACGCACAGGACTTCCTGCCCATAAACGGAACAGATTACGTTGAATTGTACGTCGGCAATGCCAAGCAGGCCGCGCATTTTTACAAAAGCGCGTTTGGATTTCAATCTCTTGCCTATGCAGGGCCGGAAACCGGCGTACGTGACTTTGCCTCTTATGTATTGCAGCAGGGCAAGATCCGTCTGGTACTCACCAATGGCCTGCGTTCTGACAGTTTGATTTCGGAACATGTGAAGAAACACGGCGATGGTGTGAAAGTACTCGCTTTATGGGTTGACGATGCCTATAGTGCCTTTGAAGAAACGACCAGCCGCGGTGCAAAACCGTATATGGATCCGGTTACCCGCCGGGATGAATTTGGGGAAGTGAAGATGTCCGGCATCTATACCTATGGAGAGACTGTTCATATGTTTATTGAACGAAAGAATTATGCAGGTGCATTCCTGCCCGGTTATCAGGAATGGAGAAGCGATTACAATCCATCGGAAACCGGATTGCTTTACATTGATCATTGTGTAGGTAACGTAGGCTGGCACCGGATGGATGAAACGGTGAAATGGTACGAAGATGTTATGGGATTTGTAAATATCCTCACGTTCGACGATAAACAGATTAACACGGAATATTCCGCCTTGATGAGTAAGGTTATGAGCAACGGCAATGGCTTTTCGAAATTTCCGATCAACGAACCTGCGGAGGGAAAAAAGAAATCACAGATCGAAGAGTACCTCGAATTCTATGAAGGAGAAGGTGTGCAGCATATTGCCATCGCCACCAATGATATCTTGCAAACGGTAAAAGAGCTGAAATCCCGTGGTGTAGAATTCCTGAGTCCGCCGCCTCTTGCCTACTACGATCTGATGCCTGTGCGTGTAGGCCATATCGACGAAGAGATCGAGCAGCTAAAGGCGTTGGGAATATTGGTTGATCGCGATGAAGAAGGCTATCTGCTACAAATTTTCACCAAGCCTGTAGAAGACCGCCCAACGGTGTTCTTCGAGATCATCCAACGTAAAGGTGCCCAATCCTTTGGTGCCGGTAACTTCAAAGCATTGTTTGAATCTCTGGAAAGAGAGCAGGAACTGCGCGGAAACCTGTAAACGTACTCTATTCCTAAAAAAGGCACTTACACGATCTGCAAGTGCCTTTTTTGTTCTACAATGGATATTCCATCTTAATGTTTGCCCGCTCGTAAACACCAGGCTCCAATGGTATTTCAACAAATCCGATTTTATGATAGATGGCTATTGCCGTTTCAAGCGTCTTGGTTGAATACAGAATGAGTCTGTTTGCATCGATTGCTCTTGCTTTCTCTATTGCAGCAGCACATAATCTTTTTCCAGCACCGATCCCCTGATATTTTTCATTTACGGCCATTTTAGTCATTTCGTAAATCCCCGGCTCGATCAACTTTAAGGCAACGGTGCCAATAATCTGATCCTCGAAACGGGCAAAAAGAATATGGCCACCATGGGCGAGTATGGCTTCCTCAGGGTTCTCAAGCACGTACTTGTCGACAGGCTCTACTGTGAAATACTTTTCCAGCCAAACTTTATTCAATTGCTCAAAATGGTTCCGGTATTCCGGTTTGTAGTCAATAATCTCGATTTCTTTTCTCATGTTCAATGCGTTTTTTATACGATCTTAAACTTAAATACCGTCTTCTAGCAAGCGGCCAGATAGAATTGCTTAACGCCGCAAAGCTACCTACTTTGCGGAGAACGGACGAACCTATTCCGGCTTTCAAACAGAAATCACGGTTTTCGTGTTTTTAACAAAAAAGGAATGAAGACTTGGCATATCGGATGTTCTGGATTTCACTACAAGCATTGGAAAGGTACCTTTTACCCGGAAAGGTTGCCACAAACCAAATGGTTTGACTTCTATTGCCAACATTTTAATACCCTGGAATTGAATGTTACTTTTTATCGTTTTCCGCGGTTGCATAACCTCCAGACCTGGTACAACGGCTGTCCGCGGGAATTCAGATTTGCGGTGAAAGCACCAAGAGCGATCACACACTTCAAAAAGTTCAATGATGTAGAGGCTATGATTGGTAGCTTTTACGGTACCGTGAAGGAAGGTCTTCAGGAGAAATGCGGTTGTATTCTCTTTCAACTCCCTTCTGCCTATCACTATGGGGAAGATAAGCTTCAACGAATCATCAGTTCATTAGATTATGAATTGCCAAACGTGCTGGAGTTCCGGCATGAAAGCTGGTGGAATGAACAGGTGTTTCAGACTTTAGCGGCGCACAACATCAGCTTCTGCGGGATGAGCCATCCGGAACTGCCGCAAACCATTGTCAAGAATACACCCTTGCTGTATTACCGCTTTCATGGCAGTGAACAGCTTTATTCCTCGAGGTATGCCGAAGAGCAGCTGCAGTCGTTTGCCACCTCCGTTCGTGAGGATGCCGATGTGCAGGATGCATTTGTGTTTTTTAACAACGACATCAACACCAACGCTATTTATAATGCTCAGGAATTAAACCAGCTTATCCTTTTGTAGTTGACAACTGGGTGCAAGATTAGGTAATTGCTAAAATTTCTTTACTTTCGGCTTACAAAGGCTCCAGGGTAATGCTGCAAACGATATTTCCACCGATACTAAAGTTCGTGCTCCAGTTGAGGACGGCGTTTAAGCTGTTCCAAAAGAATGACCCACTGCGCCTTGCCGGCGCTACGGCTTTCTTCACAAACTTTGCATTACCACCGATCCTGATCATCCTCATTCGGTTATTTGGATATTTCATGGACAGGCGGACATTTGTCACCCGTTTATTTGAGCGTTTGTCCGATATATTAGATGAGAGCAGTATCACACAGATCAGGCAGACACTGCGGAACATTAGAAGTGTTGACCAGAACTGGATTGCAACCCTGATCAGCTTTGTGTTTTTCCTGTTTGTGGCCACAACATTGTTCAGTGTGATCAAAAGCTCCATGGATCAGATCTGGTCTATCGGAATAAAACCGCATTCGGGCTTTATGTTCAACTTGAAGCTCCGGGCAAGGTCTATGTTCATCATCATCCTTGCGGGCATATTGTTTTTGGTCGGCATTTTAACCGACAGCATTCAGGCTTACGTGGCCTCCTACCTGCATTCCTCACCGAATGTTGGGCGGATTTTACTGATCGTCTTAAATGAGGTCCTGTACATCAGCATTGTAATGGTCTGGTTCAGTGTACTATTTCGCTTTCTGACGAACGGCAGACCCAGCTGGAAGTCGGCATTCATTGGCGGACTGCTTACCAGCATACTATTTTCTATCGGCAAGTATATCTTAAGGATTATGCTGCCCTTGAGTCATATCGGTAGCATCTATGGTACGTCAGGCTCCATTGTCCTGATTATGCTTTTTGTGTTTTATTCCTCATTTATATTCTACTTCGGTGCTTGTTTTGTGAAGGTATTGAGCGATGCTCAGGGAACGGCCATACGGCCGATCACAGGTGCATTTACATACGAACTCAAAGAGGTAGAAGAAAAACCCTAGGATTTGTGTTTCAGGTGGGACACTTATCACGTATCAGACACAAAAAAAGGACAAGCGAATTGCATGTCCTTTTTTTATAATACGGTAGAATCTTT
Source organism: Bacteroidota bacterium (assembly GCA_029851965.1). GTDB lineage: Bacteria > Bacteroidota > Bacteroidia > Sphingobacteriales > Sphingobacteriaceae > Pedobacter. Next base: position 23,393 of record JARKUW010000281.1, read on the forward strand.
TGTGTAGAAGGATGAGCGATCCAACCGGATGTATGGGTACTAAAATAATCTATAAGCCAGTCCGAGGGTAAATAAACTCAATCTGTTCGCATCATATCCGTCCTTACCAATCTTGGTTAAGCCCTGCTCATATCTCAAATCAACACCTA
>JARKUW010000049.1 GCA_029851965.1 Bacteroidota bacterium
TCAGCCAGTAACCTCATAATACGAGCCGACGCCGTTGGAGCACGTAAGTAGTCAAACGCTTGTTGTAAAAAAAATCCGGCTTCTGGGGTATTCTTGAAGCCGGATTAAGGTAACCTTAAAAAAGATCTTATTCCTTTATTTTGGTAAAGGGTTCTTGCGTCCACGCTGATGCACGTTCAGCACAGTCGTCGGATATTAACGTTAACACCAGCTGCCCGTCTTTCATGGCATGTTTCAGCTTAAAGCTGGAACCATCAGCGCAGGGGCTTCCGCCAGTGGTTTTCGTTAGGTTCAGCGTATCACCGCTGATCTTGTAGCTCATGCTTTCCAGCAACTCCATGTTCTCCGTTAGGTAGATCTCGAAAACGTCAGCCTTAAAGCTTAGCGTAACGGGAAGAAGCTCTGGAACGGCTAATTTGCCTGCCCATTTGGTGTTTGCAATTTGTGCCTGTGTTATGGTTCCGCACACCAGGCATACCATAAACAAAAATAGCTTTTTCATAACTGGCTGATTAATAGCTTAATTTACAAAATGTTTGCTTCACAAAAAACAACATAATTGTGCGCTTTGTGAGAAAGCCAGGCATGGCCTTCCAAGTTTTCAATAAAATCTTTAACTTCAGGCATTGCCGATCAAGGCTTTACAACCGATATAAACCATTATGAAATTGATCAATATGTTCGTGCTGATCCAGTTTGCGATGCTCCTTCCGCTGGGTTATGTAAATGCACAATCCACAAAGTCTGTACAAGCGAAAGTTGCCAACGGCTTATTAGAAGGCACAACTGAAACATCCGGAGTCAAAAGTTTCAAAGGTGTGCCTTTTGCAAAACCACCAGTGGGCGATCTGCGCTGGAAAGCACCGCAACCTGCAGAAAGCTGGTCAGGGGTAAAAAAGGCTGACCAATTTGCAAAGAGCCCCATGCAGGCACGCATTTTCGGAGACATGATGTTCCGCTCCGACGGGACCAGTGAGGACTGCCTTTACCTGAATGTATGGACCCCTGCCAAAACAATGAAAGAAAAACTGCCGGTACTGGTTTACTTTTACGGCGGAGGTTATGTTGCCGGGGACGGCTCGGAAGGTCGTTATGACGGTGAAGCAATGGCAAAAACCGGTATCGTAAGTTTAACTGTAAACTACAGGTTAGGGGTTTTTGGCTTTATGGCACATCCGGAACTTTCAAAAGAAACAAGCTATAAAGGTTCTGGTAATTATGGTTTGCTGGATCAGTATGCCGCTTTGAAGTGGGTACGTGAGAATATTGCGGCTTTTGGTGGTGATCCAAACCGCGTGACTATCGCTGGTGAGTCTGCGGGCTCCATCTCCGTCTCTGCGCAAATGGCCTCTCCACTTTCAAAGCACCTGATTGCTGGTGCCATTGGAGAAAGTGGTGCAATGATTAAACCGACGCTTGCACCTTTACCACTTGCAGAAGCAGAGAAGAACGGACTGGCATTCGCCGAGAAAGTTCAGGCAGGATCGGTAGTGGCACTGCGTGCAATACCAGCGGCAGATTTGCTGAAAGCTGCGTCAGGGCAGAATGGTTTCCGTACCGCTGCGACAATCGACGGCTATTTTCTTCCAAAAACAGTAGATGAGATCTTCGCTGCAGGCGAACAGGCTAAGGTGCCATTACTTGCCGGCTGGAACTCTGCGGAAACGCCATACCAAGGTTTCATGCGGGCGGAACCGCCAACACCAGAGGGCTATGCCAAACGCGTAAAGCAAGATTTTCCGGAGCAGGCAGAACAAGTACTTAAGCTATATCCAGGTAACACAACTGCTGAAGTTGTGAAATCGGCCACCGCGTTAGCCAGTGATCGCTTTATCGCTTACAGCACCTGGAAGTGGCTCGACCTTCATGCAAAGTCCAGCGCAAAGCCTACTTACCGATACCTTTTCTCCAAGTCTAAACCGCCAATGACCAAGGAGTTTGCAAATGCAACCACCGGACTGGCCGGCGGCGTAACGAAAGCCACAGATCAGAAAGCTGCTGCTCCGGCGCCAGCACAACCCGTATCGGAAGGTGCACCGCACGCCTTTGAAATTGAATATGCCATGGGCAACCTCGATAAGAATCCGGTTTATGCCTGGACAGCAGAAGATCATCAGATCTCAAAAACCATGTTAACCTATTTCTCAAACTTCATCAAAACTGGTAACCCTAACGGGGGAGGTTTGCCAAAGTGGGCACCAATTGGTGGTTCTGAACAGGCCAGCTTTATGAACATCGGTCTGAAAACGGCTGCTGAAAAGGCGACGGATCTGGAAAGGTACCGCTTCCTGGATCAGCTATATTCGAAATAGGCGAGATAATACCGTCCGGGGTATTATCTTTGCAAAAAAGTTATAATGCTCGAAATTATCTATCAGGATGAACACCTGATTGCCATAAATAAGCCGCATGGATTGCTGGTTCACCGCTCTTTCATTGCCAATGATGCAAAAGAATTTGCGTTACAAATGCTGCGTGATCAGGTGAACCGGCGTGTGAGTCCGGTGCACCGACTGGACCGGAAGACCTCCGGACTTCTGCTTTTTGCCTTTGAAAAAGAGGTGGAAGTGGCGCTGCATAAACAATTTCAGGAAAGTGCCGTCCGTAAGAAATACATGGCCATATTGCGTGGCTATGCACCGGACAGCATGGACATCGACTATCCCTTGGTGAAGGAGAATGGCGCCATACAGGATGCTTTTACCTCCTTTGTTACGATTAAAAGAGCAGAGCTGGATATCCCATTGGGAAAGCATCCGACCTCCCGCTATTCTCTGGTGGAAGCAACGCCAACAACAGGCCGGATGCATCAGTTAAGGAAGCACTTCGCGCACATCTGCTATCCCATAATTGGCGATCGCAAGCATGGCTGCAACAAACAAAACCGTTTCTTCAAGGAGCAGTGGGATATGACCACTATGCTACTACATGCCTCATCACTGGATTTTATACACCCGGTTACCGGGGAACAATTAAACCTTCAAGCAGGCTACCATCCTGAATTTACCCGGGTAATGTCGCTTATGGGCTGGAATGAACACGAATGATCTTAACATATGATTTCTAAATTGGTTAAATGTATGCTGCTAATCGCCACGATTGCAGCGCCCGAATGCTTATTTGCTCAAGCTGAGTTTCCACAACGTATCGTTCCCGACCGCAAAAACTCAGTTGCACAACAACAAAAACCTTATGTCATCCTGATTTCTGCGGATGGCTTTCGCCATGATTATGCGAAGAAATATCAGGCGGAAAACCTGCTTAGACTTAGTGCTGCAGGGGTTCAGGCGGAAAGCCTGATTCCAAGTTACCCGACACTTACTTTCCCGAACCATTATACACTGGTGACTGGCTTATATCCGGCACATCATGGTTTGGTGAACAATACCTTTTACGACCGCGCCCGTAACGACCGGTACAGCATGTCGGCCAAAACTAAAGTGCAGGATGGTACCTGGTATGGTGGCACGCCGCTTTGGGTGCTTGCCGAGCAGCAGCAAATGGTCTCTGCAAGTTTCTTTTGGGTAGGTTCGGAGGCTGATGTGAAAGGGGTGCGGCCGACTTACAGTTATGATTTCACAGAAAAGTTCCCGATGGCAGATCGTATTCAGGTGGTTAAAGATTGGTTGAATCTTCCGGAGGAAAAAAGACCACACCTGATTACCTTTTACATTTCTGAACCTGACCATTCCGGTCACGATCATGGTCCGGAATCTGAGCAAGCAGCAAAGGCAGTGAAAATGGTAGATGAGGCAATCCTGGAATTAACGGAAGTCGTTAAAGCTACCGGATTGCCCGTGAACTTCATTTTTCTTGCCGATCATGGCATGACCAGTGTGGACCGTAGACGTCCATTGACGGTGCCCAAAAGCATAGATCCTGAGAAATTTGTTGTACCCACATCCGGTACGACCGTAAGCATCCATGCGAAGAATAAGGTGGACATTAAACCGCTTTACAAGCAACTTAGAAAAGAAGCTGTAGACTATAAAGTTTACCTGAAAACAAAAATGCCCCGGAAGTTCCACTATGGGGCTAAGGATGACAAGTTTAACCGCATCGGGGATATTTTGTTAATCCCGGAATGGCCACGCGTATTCTCAAGTCGGACGCCGAGCCCTGGCCAGCATGGTTTCGATCCTTCAAAAGTTAAAGACATGCATGCCACATTTTTTGCATGGGGCCCAGCGTTTAAGTCAGGGCTCAAAATTCCTACTTTCGAAAACGTGAATGTCTATCCTTTAATCACCGAGATTTTGGGACTGGAATACACGGAAAAGATTGACGGGAAAAAGAAGGTGCTTCACCATGTGCTGAAGTAAGCGCGATCGGTTTAACATTTTTTAACATATCGGAGCTTAGACTTTTTTGATTCGACATAGTCCTATCTTCAAACAAACGGAACAGACCCTGTATGATCAGGAGCGAAGTTTGTTACACTGCACGTACGGTTTGACATGAGCAGGTTGATAGGTTAGGTTAGGTAGGGCCGGAGCAGGAGTGTTCCGGCCTTTTTACGGAAAGGTGTTTGTCTCCTGACTATTTTAATTTTTAAGTCGGCTATATTTGAAATTATGTTGTTGCGTTAAGGAGAGCAGTAACGCTGTTTTTTAGAAAACGCGCTTTGGTCTTAGCGGCAGCGTACGATAAAACAATTTATTAAAACTATGATCAACAGATTTTTTTCAGGACGAGTGAGGCTTATTGTTGTCCTTGCATGCGCGCCATTATTTTCGTTTGCTCAGAAAGCAAACTGGCAGAATTTAGATTTAAAGACGGATTCTGTATTTGGAATCAGCACAGAACGTGCGTACAAAGAATTGCTGAAAGGCAAAAAAGCAACCCCGGTGATCGTTGGTGTTCTGGATGGTGGTGTAGATATCACCCATGAAGACCTTAAAAGCGTGCTTTGGGTGAACAAAAAAGAAAAAGCTGGTAACGGTATTGATGATGACAAAAACGGTTACAAGGACGATGTGAATGGATGGAACTTCCTAGGTAATGAAAAGGGTTCTGTGGAATTTGAAGCGCTGGAGCTTACACGTCTGATCAGACGTGACATGAAGAAATTTGCGAACGTTACGGATGTGGCCAGGGAAGATGAGGCTGCATATGCACAATTCAGAACCATGAAGGCTGATTTCGACAAACAAGTTGATGAGGCTAAAGAAAGTCTTGCCGGTATTCAGGGCTTTAAAGCTGTACTGGATCGTATTGTAACGAAGCTGGGTAAAGCAGAACCTACTGCTGCAGACTTCGAACAGTACAAAGCTGCTGATGCAATGGAGACGCGTCTGAAAACCATCATGGTTGGTGCGCTTAAAGATGATACTTTTAAGGATTTCTACAAGAATCAAATCCAGAAAGGTGTAGATCATTATGAGGAAATGTTGAAATACAACCTGAACCTTGAATATGATCCAAGACCAGAACTGGTTGGCGACGACTATGCAAATGGTTCTGAGAAGTCTTACGGGAACAATGACGTTAAAGGTCCTGACGCTAGTCACGGTACCCACGTTGCAGGTATTGTTGGCGCGAACAGAACCAACAACATTGGTATTAAAGGTGTTGCCGATAAGGCGTTAATCATGGGTGTGCGTGCGGTACCTGGTGGAGATGAGCGCGATAAAGACGTTGCAAATTCGATCCGTTATGCGGTTGACAATGGCGCTAAGGTAATCAACATGAGCTTTGGTAAAGCATACTCATGGGACAAAAAACTTGTAGATGATGCTGTAAAATATGCGATGTCTAAAGACGTATTGCTGGTACATGCCGCAGGAAATGACAACAAGAACACGGATGTAGAGAAAAACTATCCAAACCGTAATTACGAGGATGGTGGCACCGCTGGTGCTTACATCTCTGTGGGTGCTTCAAGCTGGGATGATGATGAAACCCTAAAAGCAAGCTTCTCCAACTATGGTAAAACCAGCGTTGATGTATTTGCACCAGGTCGTCAGATCAACTCAACCATTCCTGATGGAAATGCTTACGCGAAATATGATGGTACCAGTATGGCAGCGCCAGTTGTTGCAGGTTTAGCAGCAACCATCCGCTCTTACTACCCGAAATTAACGGCTTTACAGGTTAAAGAAATCATTATGAAGTCCGTTGTAAAAGTGGATCATTCGGTAACAGTAACGGTTAACGAGGAGCCAGTTTCCATGCCATTCTCAGACCTTTGTGTTACAGGTGGTATTGTAAACGCTTACAACGCACTAAAATTGGCTGCAACCTACAAATAACAATAGGGATCCAACCAGATCCATTTAAAGCCCCTGTGTCAGATCGCTATCGATGATGCAGGGGATTTTATTTTTTATCCGCTTCGAATTTCTCGAAAGACCAAATTGCCTTCTTCCGCTTGTACCATACCTTATAACTCTGGTTTGGCGGAATGGTAAAATGGAAGGTAAGTTCCGTTTCGTTGGCGTCTTTGGGCAGAAAGCTGGATAACAGGGCATCTGCGATGTTTTTAATTTGCTCTTCTGTATGCATGTTTAAAGGTAAATGTACCGGCTGATATAATGAAATTACTAACGAATATTTCAAAATTAGCGTGGCGTATATCTGATATTTTAAGTTCCGAATCTTTCTTCGGCCCGCTCCCCTTGAAATCGCTACTATTGAATATTACTTGTAGCGATGTCAGAACTTTCCAGGGCTTTGGTGCTTACCGCTTTTTTGAATTTCTTGTCCCTGCTGTGTGGATTGCAAGTGCATGC
>JARKUW010000058.1 GCA_029851965.1 Bacteroidota bacterium
GCGGTCTCATCGTAACGTATATCCGTTTTTGGTTTGAATATTTCGACATTCAGCTTCGCAATCTGTGCTCTTTTCAATCTTCTGATCAGTTCTTCAGTTTTGCCGGAGAACATGGAGCCGCAAATGACTTCAATGCTTCCGCAGTATTCTCCCCGCCTGTGATTTTGCTCACTAAATAACATGTTTGTTGGAATTTCTGATGCCGCGTTTTAACTGGATAACCGTAGCTTATACCCGCAAAAGTAAGAAAAATTGGTCAAGTATGGCGCCATTTTGCGACCTTACGGCCTGACGCCGGAAAACAGTATACCACATAAAACAGTAGATGAATAACATGGTAAAAGGAGAAAGTTCAAGAACAGAGGCGATTATCGCCCAGGAAGAAAAATATGGAGCGCATAACTACAAACCGCTGCCGGTAGCATTAGCAAAAGGTGAGGGGGTATATCTATGGGACGTTGATGGAAAGCGATACTACGATTTTCTTTCCGCGTACAGTGCCGTCAACCAGGGACACTGCCATCCCAGAATTGTACAAGCACTCGTTACCCAGGCAAGCCAGCTCACACTGACCTCCAGGGCGTTCTACAACGACCGGCTCGGAGAAGCGGAGGAATTTATCTGCAGGTTTTTCAATTATGAGAAATCGTTGTTTATGAATTCAGGCGCGGAAGCCGTGGAAACGGCGATAAAGCTGGTACGGAAGTGGGGATACCAGAAGAAGGGGATTCCAGCAGACGCCGCAAGGATCGTTGTTGTGGATGACAATTTTCATGGCCGTACCACGGGAATTATATCATTCTCGACTGATCCGGATAGTACCACCGGATTCGGGCCGATGATGCCTGGCTACCAGGTGATTCCTTACAATGATCTGGAAGCACTTGAGCGCTGTTTAAAAAGTGATCCGAACATTTGTGGCTTCCTTGTTGAACCCATACAGGGTGAAGCGGGGGTGATCGTACCTCAGGATGGATACCTCTCCAGGGCCGCGGAGCTATGCCGGCAGCACAATGTGAAGCTTATTGCGGATGAAATTCAAACGGGCATCGGCCGTACCGGCAAGCTGCTGGCAAGTCATTATGATGGCGTGCGTGCAGATGTGCTGATTGTAGGTAAGGCCTTGTCGGGCGGCGTACTGCCTGTTTCTGCAGTGCTCTGTGACGACGAGATCATGCTTTGCATTCAACCCGGTGAACATGGTTCTACCTTCGGGGGTAATCCGCTGGCTGCAGTGGTGAGCATTGCCGCACTTGAAGTTGTAAAAGAGGAGCAGCTGACAGAGAACGCGTTTGCAATGGGGGAGGTGTTCCGGAGCCGGCTGCGGTCCTTACAGGAACAGCGCCCCGATCTGATCGGTGCAGTGCGCGGCCGGGGTTTGTTAAACGCTATAGACATCATTCCCAACGAGACCTCCGGATCTGCTTATGATGTTTGTCTGGCTTTAATGGAAAAAGGACTGTTGTGCAAGCCAACACATCAGCATACCATCCGGTTTTCACCGCCATTGGTCATCAATGCCGAGCAAATGGAAGAGAGTTGCAAGATTATTGAAGACGTATTGCTTCAGTTTTAAGGGATCTGGTTGTAAAGACCGGCGGTCTTTACAAATTTCGGGGGATAATGATGCCGGTGGCAGGCTCGCAACTGCTTCCGGTTTTCCGTGTCCCTGAATTTGATTAATTGTTGTCCGTGTTTCGTTCTAAATTATTATGTAAGTTTGATTTAAGTAACAAACATAAACCTATATTTCTCCGTTAATATATAATGATGAACCAGGAAGATCTTCTAAAAAAAACAGGCAGTATTCTTAAAGAACTTCAGGAACAATTTGAATTTTTGACGAACAACGCTCAGAAATTAAGTGAGCTGGAACTCGAGTTGTTTCTTGCAAATGCAAATTTTCTAACCGACCATATTCAGATTTTGCGTAAGCTGGCGAACAGTCAGACGCAAAAAGTTCTTCCGGAACATACGCCTGTCCATGTCAGTGAGATACAGGAACCGACGCCTGTAAAGGTATACGACGACTTGTTTAAGCCCGACAATGACAGTCCGACGTTTGAGTTTATCGTGAATGAAAATCTGAAACAATCTGCACCAGAATTACCGGTGGCCCCGGAGGAAGAAGAAACCTGGATTTCGAGGGCGGAGGATCCGGAGCACGAAGCAATTGTTGAAGCGCAGGACGAGACGATCATCTCCGATAGCAGTCCGGTAAGCCAAACCGTCCCGGAGACAGTGCTGCAGCATGACAGCGGCTCTACATTGCCAGACCTTAGACCGGACGTCGATGATGATGAAGTGTTCTTCTCCGAGCCGGAACTGGAGGTCGTGCCGGGGCCGGAAGAAGATGAGATCGGTCCGGAGCCTTTCCTGGTGTCCAGAGAAGCGGAACCTGTTGCGCCAGCGCAAAGCATCCCTGAAGAAAAAGTTCCTGAGCAAAAGATCCCTGAGCAAAAGATTTCTGAGCAACGGATTCCTGAAGAACCATTGGTCATCCCGGTAAGGGCAGCTGAGGAACCGTTGACAAGCAAACATCAGCCAACCTTAAACGAGCTGCTGGCCGGCCAGGCTGCGCCATCCCATACGGCAAACGCCAAACCCGCCATCTCCGACCTGAAGAGTGCAATTAACCTGAACGCCAAATTATTGTTTGTTAAGGATCTCTTTGAGGGCTACAGCTTAGCCTATTCCGAGGCCATTGATATCGTAAACAAGATGCCCGACTTCAATAGTGCGGATAAGTTTCTACAAAGCAACTATGCGGCGAAGCACAACTGGGGCGCCAAACAGAGTACGGTAGAGCAATTCTATGAATTGTTGCACCAACGCTTTCCTAAATAAAGCCCATCCGGTTGGAATCGAGCTTTAGGAAGATAAATAGCAGGACGGTAAAGCTCCACAGGGAAGAACCACCATAGCTGACGAAAGGAAGCGGTATCCCGATTACAGGGATGATCCCGATGGTCATCCCGATATTGATGAACACGTGGAAAAAGATAATGCTGGCCACGCAGTATCCATAAACTCTGGAAAAAGTGGAGCGCTGCCGCTCTGCAAGATTGATGATCCGCAAGAGCAGGAACGCGTATAGGGCAATGACCAGTGTACAGCCGGCAAAGCCCCATTCTTCTCCGATGGTCGAAAATATAAAGTCGGTACTTTGCTCCGGTACATAGCCGTATTTGGTTTGGGTACCCTGTAAAAAGCCACGTCCGAAAGCCTGACCAGAGCCAATGGCGATCTTAGACTGTATCACGTTGTATCCGGCACCTTTAGGGTCTGTCTTAAGGCCTAACATGATTTCAATGCGGGTACGCTGGTGTGGCTCCAGAACCTTAGTGTAGGTAAGTTTTACCACGAAGAGATAGACAATGGCGACGATCGTTGCCAGTCCGATACTAAACATGATCTTCTGCTTCTTCCTGTTCTGATAGATGAAGAAGGCACCCGTCAACACCACCACAGAAATAACCAGTGGCATGGGCAACAGGAACTCCGCGATGAACAGGATGATCATGCCCAGGAAAGTCAGGAGCCAGTAGCCGGACAGTCCTTCCCGGTAAAGCGGGAACATGAACGATAAAAACACGAGCGCAGATCCGGCATCTGGCTGCAGCATGATCAGAAACAACGGTACGATCAGAATAAGGCCCGCAAAAAAGATGGATTTAACATCCCGGAATTTAGGCGTAAAGCTGCTGACATAGCGGGCCATCAGCAACGCCGTACCGAACTTCGCAAACTCCGAGGGTTGCAGGCGAAAGCTCCCAATCGGTATCCAGGCCTGATTACCCGCCACCTTTCGGCCTACGACCAGTACAACCAGTAGCAGGAAGATCGTTATCCCATAGATGATGGGGGAGAAGACGCTGAAGAATTTTGCATCCAGCAGGAGAATGGAGAATCCAAGGATCAGACCGGTGAATATGAAAATCAGCTGTTTCCCGTAGTTGCTTTCGAAACTGAAGACGTCCGCAGTATCTGGATTGTAAATGGAAGCATAGATGTTTACGAAGCCAATGGCACAAATGGCAACATATATCAGGATGGTTATCCAGTCTACATTAAAAAAGAATCTGTTGCCCTGGTTTGTACTCATTTACTGATTTCGATAGGTTTTGAGTCTGCCGTAGGGATGCTGGTTTTTGGTAAAGCATCCAGAGTAGCAGGCTCTAATTTTTTTGTGGTGTCCGATGGCTTTTCCTGAACTTTAACTTTAGGTTTTGGCATCTGCGGCAGTACCACTTGTTTTTTCATCCATTCCACCTGTGCCTGTCTCGGCTTCGAGATGCTGTCGGTCAGGTACTTTTCTGCCATATAGCTGGCAATTGGTGCCGCATAGGTACTTCCATACCCTGCATTTTCTACAATAACGGCAATGGCGATCTTCGGATTGTCTCTCGGCGCAAATCCAATAAATACAGAGTGATTTTTACCATGCGGGTTTTGAACAGTACCTGTCTTTCCGCACATGATGATGTTTGGCAGTCTGGACAGCACTGCGGTACCCCAGGGGCTATTCACCGCCTGTTCCATGCCGTCAATCACCGGCTCAAAGTGCCTGCTGTCTACGCCCACATAGTTCTTTGTGACGTAATCCTTTTTGATGATCTTCTTTTCGCCGATGGCCTGAATCAGGTGTGGTTTTATGTAATATCCCCGGTTAGCGATGATGGCCATGATGTTTGCCATCTGCAAGGGAGTTGTGTTGATCTCGCCCTGCCCGATTGCAAGTGAAATTACAGTTGTATATCCCCAGTATTTGCCAAAACGTTTGGTATACTCCTCGGAGGTGAATAAGGTTCCTTTACGTTCGAAAGGCATATCAATATCCAGGGGTTGCCCAATGCCGAATTTTCTTACGCGCTGTTCCCAGTTTGCATATGCCTCCTTTTGATTCTTGAACTTCTTCTGTGTCATGATCCGGGCAAATACATTACAGGCGTAGGTGTTACAGGACCTTGCAAGACCTCTCCTGAGGCTGATCGGCCCATCGACGTGCTCACATTTTACCTGGTGATTTCCCGCCCAGTATCCGCCCGGGCAATTGAAGATTGTTTCCGGATCGATGACGCCTTCCTGCAGGCCAATCAGCGCATCCAGCGGCTTAAATGCGGAACCCGGAGAATAATACCCGGACGTCGGCCTTACCAGAAACGGCCTGTTCGGCCGGCCAAAGATGTCCATATAGTTGTTTCCCTGGTTTCTGCCGACCATCAGGTTGGGGTCGTAACCCGGGCTGCTCACAAAAGCGAGAACTTCTCCCGTGGAAGGTTCTATTGCGACGATACTTCCAACTTTGTTCTGCATCAGCTGCTCACCGAGCTTCTGAACTTCCATGTCCAGAGAAGAAATTACCCTTTCTCCTGAGCGTGCCAGCGTATCGAACTTTCCTTCTGCGTAACTCCCCTGAGGGACATTCCGTGCATCATAGAGCATGTTGATCACACCGCGCTCTCCACGCAGCACATCGTTGTACTGCCGCTCAATTCCGGCCTTACCGATATAATCACCCGGTCTGTAGTATCCGTTATGTTCCTCGATATCTTTCTTAGTTACTTCCTTCACATAGCCAAAGAACTGTCCGGCTACACTGTCGGGATAATGCCTGATGGTTCTGTTCTGAACCAGGAAGCCGGGAAAGCGTGCGAGCTTTTCCTGAAGCGCAGCATAGATCTGCACCGACAATTGCTTCTCGAAGATGGACGGCTGGTACCTGGATTGATTGGATGCTTTCTGATAACGTTTTCTGAATCCAGGCATGTCAATGCCAATTGTATTGCAAAGATCTAAGGTGTCAAAAGGCTTCACCTGATTTGGGATGATCAGGAGGTCGTATACGGGTTCATTCTGCACCAGTACCCGCCCTTTACGGTCAAATATAACTCCGCGTGCAGGGAATGTATAAATCTTACGCAATACATTGCTTTCCGCAGAAAGGAAATACTTGTCGCTCACCACCTGAATATAAAACAGCTTTGCCAGCAGGATCAGGCATACAACAAGAAATAACCCCTGGATAGTGTATTTCCTATCGAACAAATTGTCCATTTTATCGTAATTTCCTATTGTAAAAGATAAACTCTACCACCAATATGGCGACCATTGTAAACACTCCGCTGCTTAAACATCTTAAAAGCGTGTAGGAGAGCTCCGTTAATTTAAACGCTTCCAAAAGGAAAAGCACTACATGATGTGCAAAGATACATAGTAACGCGTAAATAGAGAACCACTTAAATCCCATGTTACCGAGGGTGGGTTCGGGTTCGTCAAAGCCATCGCGATTTACGCTGACGGTGATGAACAATATCCGTACGTAGATGAGGGTAACAGAGGCTGCAGCATGAACGCCAATGGTGTCGTAAAAGGCATCAAGCGTTAAGCCTGTTGCGAATGCAATGAGATACAGCAGCAGGTTGGGGGTACTGAAAGGGAGGAGCAGCAGGAACAAAACATACACAAAAGGTGTCGCAAGGTTGTAGAATCCCAGGTTTCTCAGTAAGATCACCTGGATGAAAAGTAAGATGAACCACCTCACAATGTTGATTGCTATCAGTTTGCTATTCATTTGGAAGCTTTGATTCTAATGCTTTTTCTTCCTGTGCATACTTGTCTTTGATGACATACACATATTGCAGGGTGCTGAAGTTGTTAAATAAATCAACCTCCAGGGTTAAGAAGTTGTCTCCCGTGGCGATGCCGGTATTGCTGATGCGCCCCACGAGGATGCCTGGAGGAAAGGATCCGAATCCGGATGTCACAATGGTATCCCTCAGGTTGATCTTATACTGATTTGGTATGTCCTTTACAAAGGCCTTCCGGAAATCAGCGTTGCGTTCTCCCCAAACCAGGGAACCCAAAGCATTGTTCTTTTTAATGTTTACGCTGATCCTGGTGTCTTTGTGCAGCAGCGACTGGATGGTTGCCAGGTGCGGGGAAACGTCCCTTACAAAACCAACTACTCCTTTACCAATGGAAATAACAGCCATTCCGCTTCGAATGCCGTCCGCTGAGCCCTTGTTTATGGTGATGATGTTGTTCCTCAGGCGTATCGAATTCTTGATTACCCTGGCTGCCAGGTAGGTGTACTGCACATTGGTCGTCGTATCAACAACGACGGTGTTCTTTGCCGTATCTACCGTCTTTAACGCCAGCAGTTCACTGTTTAAACGGGCATTCTCCCGGGCAAGGCTATCGTTTACCCCACCAAGATTGATGTATCGGTTGATGATGTTAAGCCGCTGATATGCGCTTCCAATGACCTCATTGGTAGAATTTACCGTCGCGCTTTTCTGATAAATGTTATTGTTTACCGTAAGTACCAGGCTGATTGAGAAGAAGATGATGAAAAAGAAAAATGCGTTATATCTGTTTAAAAAAATCCAAAGGTTACGCATAATTTACTTCCACGGGGATGATTATTGCATTAAGAATTTATAACCACCAATGTTTTTAAGGGCAATGCCGGTACCGCGAACTACAGCTCTCAATGGATCCTCTGCGATATGCACCGGTAATTTGGTTTTGGCAGCAACACGTTTGTCCAGACCTCGCAGCAAGGCACCACCACCTGTCAGATAGATACCAGTCTGGTAGATATCAGCAGAAAGCTCGGGAGGAGTGATTTCGAGTGCCTTTAAAATCGCTTCTTCGATCTTCGATATGGACTTATCCAGGCAATGTGCGATCTCGGTATAAGAAACGGTAATTTGTTTTGGAATTCCGGTCATCAAATCCCTTCCCTGCACGGCGAAGTCGGCAGGTGGATCCTGAAGCTCTGGCAAAGCCGCACCCACTTCAATTTTGATCTTTTCCGCAGTACGGTCACCGATCATGATGTTGTGCTGACGGCGGATATAATTCACGATATCGGAGTCAAAGTTGTCACCCGCAACGCGGATACTTTGGTCACACACGATACCGGATAAAGCAATAACAGCGATTTCAGTGGTACCACCACCGATATCGATGATCATATTCCCCATAGGTTCCTCGACATCAATGCCAATACCTACTGCTGCAGCCATGGGCTCGTGAATCAGGTAAACTTCTTTGGCGCCTGCGATCTCCGCAGAGTCACGCACGGCACGTTTCTCTACCTCGGTGATTCCGGACGGAATGCAGATAACCATTCTTAAAGAGGGGAACATCCAGCCTTTTCCACCGTTAAGCATTCTGATCATTCCTTTGATCATTGCTTCGGCAGCGTTGAAATCGGCAATAACGCCATCTTTCAAGGGTCTTACGGTGCGGATATTATCGTGGGTCTTACCTTCCATTTGCATGGCCTGGCGTCCTATAGCTATAATTTTGTTTGTTTGTCTGTCGAAGGCAACGATAGAGGGTTCGTCAACAACCACTTTATCGTTATGTATAATCAAGGTATTAGCGGTGCCCAAATCGATAGCAACCTCTTGTGTAAACCAGTTAAATAGACCCATTTATAGGTGATGATTTATATATAAAAAATTCTGTGTACTATAGTAATGTAAAACTACAGCTTTTTATTGTATAAGAAGATAAAAAATTTAGTGTTTAAAATGGCGTACTCCAGTGGTTAACATCGTGATTTGTTTTTCATTTGCCATGTTGATGGAGTCGGCATCTTTGATGGATCCACCTGGCTGTAAAACCGCTGTAATTCCCGCCTCAGCCGCAATTTCCACGCAGTCCGGGAAAGGGAAAAAGGCGTCAGAAGCCATCACAGAACCTTGTAACGGAAAGCCGAAAGACTCCGCTTTTACGATGGCTTGTTTCAGAGCGTCAACGCGGGAGGTTTGTCCGACACCACTTGCAAGAAGTGCGTCGTTTTTCACAAAAACAATGGTGTTTGATTTAGTGTGTTTCACGATCTTGTTGGCGAAAAACAAATCCTGAAGTTCTTGTTCTGTTGGTTTTTTATCTGTTACGGGAACCATTGCTTCCGGTCCTTCGATGCTTAGATCTTTATCCTGCTCGATAACACCATTCAGCAAGGTTTTGAACTGTTTTTTTGGAAGTTCAATATCTTTGCGCTCCAGAATAACTCTGTTCTTTTTCTTGCGGAACAATTCTACAGCTTCCGGCTGGTAAGATGGTGCAATAAGCACTTCAAAAAACAAATTGTTGATTTCTGTCGCGGTCGCCAGGTCGATTTCCCTGTTTGCGATCAATACGCCTCCAAATGCTGAAACCGGGTCGCAGGCAAGTGCGGTTGTCCAGGCTTCAAATATGGTTGCTCTTGATGCGACGCCACAAGCGTTGGTATGTTTTAGAATGGCGAATGTAGGTGCTGTAAATTCATCAATTAAGGCAACTGCAGCATCAACATCCACGAGGTTGTTGTAAGAAAGCTCCTTGCCGTTCAATTTATTGAACATGTCGTCCAGGGTGCCATAGAAAACACCTTGCTGATGTGGATTTTCACCGTAGCGAAGGGTTTGTGCCTGCGTGATGCTTTGCTTAAAGACGTTTAATGGTTCTTCTGTATTGAAATAGTTGAAGATTGCGGTATCGTAGTGTGATGAAGTATGGAATGCCTTTTTTGCATACGCTTTACGCTGCTCAATGGTGGTTTCTCCGTTTTGTGTTTCGAGTTGCTGCTGAAGTACGCCGTAGTCGTCTTTAGAAGCGATGATCACGACATCGTTAAAGTTCTTGGCTGCTGCACGGATGAGGGAAATACCACCGATATCAATTTTTTCAATGATTTCTTCTGCAGATCCTCCTGCTTTCAGGGTTTCCTCAAACGGATAAAGATCAACGATTACCAGATCAATCTCCGGAATTTCAAAAGATTCAATTTGCGCTTTGTCTTCGGCCAGATTTCTGCGGTTTAATATTCCACCGAAGACTTTTGGATGAAGTGTTTTTACACGACCACCTAGAATAGAGGGGTAACCAGTTAAATCTTCAACCGCGGTTACTGGTATATTCAGGTCTTTTATGAACTGCTCCGTGCCGCCTGTAGAGAAAAGCTGTACACCTTGTTGGTTAAGCAGGCGAACCAAAGGTTCTAAGCCGTCTTTGTAATAAACTGAAATTAAAGCGTTTTTGATCTTTATCGGTTGACTCATTGAAGGATAATTTTGAGCCGCAAAGCTACCTATTTTTCTCTTAATGACAAATGCTGAACCTGATGATTTTAGAAAGTGTCAGCACCAAAATTACCATGGATCAGGTGGCCGCTTTTTACAGCCTACTGCTTTCTTGCCGTTGCAACCACGACTATGCCTCCAACGAGTAGAATACCACCAAGATACGGCGGCCAGTTCACGCTTTTTTGCTTGTCAGCGGATACTTGTATCGGGCCGGCATCGATCACTTTTTCTTTTTTGGTATAAGAAAATCCGGTCCAGATAAGCATGATTGCTCCAATTACGATGAGTACTAATCCGATTGTTCTGTTCATAGATTTAAATGTTTACGTACAACTATAATGATGTTTACTAATAGCTATAATAATAAAACAGGGAATATTGTTTTGTAACCGGATGAAAAGCTTTGAAGATGCTTGCTGCGATTGCACAGATTAGCCGCACGGACAGATTAAATGTGTGGTAAGTACGGCTGCAGCAGGTATAAATCAATTTCCATACCTTGACGCCTATGCGGCCTAAGGGGTAAAACCGTCTAGCGAGTGTTATGATCAATGAGGCTGCTACTTCCTGTCTTGCTTTAGCGGAGCTTTCCAAGCAAGCAATTTTTTCGTTCGATGTGAAATCAAAAAGATTCATCTATTGTAATCCAGCTTTCAAAGCGCACGTGCCGCTTGATGAGGATGCTTTATCAGATGCAAATGTAAACCTGTTGATTCACCCCGAAGACGCCGGGATGGTTAAGGAATGCTACGAAAAATTAATGCGCAAAGAAGAGCGGACCACTGTGGAGTTTCGTATCGTCCTGACGGATAAATCTGTAAAAACAATCCGGGTAGAGGCTTTCAAGACCGTTGTGGATGATCACCGGCAAGTAATCACAGGGATCATGGAGGATATTACTGCCTTCAGAGAGCATAGTGATACACTGAACCTTTTTTCCAATAAAAAGAATTCTATTTTAAACATTCTCTCTCATGATTTATTGGGCCCGTTAGGAACGATACAGAACCTCTCCGAGATTGTAAGCCGGAAATTTACTACCCCCGAAACCCAGGAAATACTTCGCTTCGTAAATTCCATTGAGAAGATTAGCAAACACAGCGTGTCTCTGATCCGAAACTTGTTAACCCGGGAATTTCTTGAAACCGCCGGCGCAGAATTGGTCTTAAGAAGAACAAACATTGTTGCTGCACTAAGGGAGATTGTTGAACAATACAAGCAGTCTGAAGAAACTGTAAAAAGAACCTTTGGCTTTTCAACAACCAGAGATTCCATTCTGGTGGACATCGACGAGCCGAAGTTGGTGCAGGCAATAAACAATCTTGTTTCCAATGCACTCAAATTCACTGGGGAGAACGGGGCAATAGACATCGCACTGAAGGAAGAAGATAAGAATATTCTTATAACGGTGTCCGATAACGGGATCGGTATTCCTGAAAAGCATCATGCGGCTTTATTCGACAAGTTTACCAATGCAAGACGGCCAGGGCTACATGGTGAAGCCTCCCAGGGCTTGGGTATGTCAATTATAAAAACGATAATCGGATGGCACCACGGGGAAATTTGGTTTGAAAGCAGGGAGAATGTCGGGACAACCTTTTACATTCGGATACCCTGCCACAAATAGATCAGCTACTACGCTTACTTCTTTAACTTTTTAACGATGGCCTCCACAACGCGGGGATAGTGCAGGTGTTCCAGCTGTTGTCCTTTGAATTTCAGCATCTCCAGGTTATCACCTTTGTCGATACGGTATTTGGCCTGGTAGATGAATTCTCCCTCATCATAGCGTGGGTTCACAAAATGAATCGTAATGCCGCCTTCCCGTTCTCCTGCTTTAAGCACAGCATGGTGTACATGGTCTCCGTACATACCTTTTCCTCCAAACTTCGGAAGAATTGCGGGGTGTATATTGATGATGCGGCCGGGAAACTCATTGATCAGGTTTTCGGGAATAAGCCATAAGAAACCTGCAAGTACGATCAGGTCAATTTTGAGGGTCTTCAGCAGGTCAAGAACATCCTCGGTTTGATAGAATTCCTGCCGGTCGAAGATATGGGAAGGAATTTCGAAGTTGTCGGCACGTTGCAGTACGAAAGCGTCCGGGTTGTTGGTCAGGACAAGTGCAATTTCGGCATCCGGGTGACCTTTAAAATACTCCATTAATTTCTGGGCATTTGATCCGGAACCAGAAGCGAAGATGGCAATTCGTTTTTTCACAGAAAATCAGTTTTTCCAAAAATAGTGTTTTATGCCTTATACAAAGGATTCTCTGCGCATTTTCTTATATTGCGCTTGTCAGGATCGCGGCCTCGCGCTGCCATTTACCTCTGGCTATTCGCCTTACGGCTGGGAGCGAAGTAAAAATATTCATATATGATTTTGCATTTTAAAAACATTAGTTATATATTTGCAGTCCGAAAAAAATAGAAAATAAAGGCTAAAGAACAATGGCAAATCATAAATCAGCTTTAAAGAGAATAAGAGCAAACGCAACTAAACGTTTACGTAACAGATATCAGGCAAAAACCACAAGAACCTTTATCAAAAGGTTACGTGCATCTGAAGATAAAAAATCTGGACAAGAGTTATTACCTAAAGTGATTTCGATGTTGGATCGTTTGGCTAAGAAAAACGTTATTCACAAGAATAAAGCAGCTAACAACAAATCTAAACTAACTAAATTTGTTAATAGCTTAAAATAAATAGAGCTTTAAGATATTGAAACGGGATGAGCATTGCTTATCCCGTTTTTTTTGTTTCTATGGAATCATATGAACAGAAGATAGGTATCAAACTTTGGGCGGAAGCCGACCGCCCGCGGGAGAAACTCGTACAGAATGGAAGAAGGCATCTGACCGATGCAGAGCTCATTGCGATCCTGATCGGCTCGGGAAATAAAAATGAAACGGCTGTCGACCTCAGCAAGCGGATACTCACCTTTTACCAGAATGATCTTGATGCGCTTGCTAAGGTCTCTGTAACCGATCTGAGTAAGTTCAAGGGGATTGGTGAAGCCAAATCCATTACCATTGTAGCGGCTCTGGAGCTCGGGCGCCGGCGTAAGGAGACGGTTTCTGCTGCCGTAATC
>JARKUW010000080.1 GCA_029851965.1 Bacteroidota bacterium
CCTTCCTTCAACGATGGATGGAAGGCAGAACACATCACATGAGCGCATGAGTTCCAGGACCTGGTGGTGTGGTCTGTTCGGCAAGTAATGGAAAGCCGGTAACTGGCTTTTGTAAAACTCCATCGGAACGATCGCTGATCCCATAACATAGAGTTCAATTTGGTTACTGTTTAGCAGTTTCATCGCAGCAAACAGATCACCTAATCCCTTCCGCTGACTCATTGAGCCTGCAAATAGTACCCGAAGCTTAGGGGATTTGGAAATACTGCTTTTACTATTCTGGTGTGGCGCGCTGACCGGCGATCCAAACGGAGATGTAACTGCATGTTTTCCCCTTGCCCACTTTGGAATTGAGTCGACAACAAATGCTCCCGGTGCAATGACGATGTCCGCAAGTTCCAGTTCTTGTGTTTTGCGGTCCAGCTTTTCTGCCGAATCCTTTATTCCACCGCCCAATGTTGGTGCCCATGAAGGCAGACGTTCAGCTTCTTCCTGCATCAGCCTCCGCCCGGTTTCCCAGTATGCAATAGGCAGGTCATAGATGCATGTTAAGCCAAGTTTTTTTGCGGCTCGAAAGGTTTCCAGTGAGCCGTCCTCGTAGCCGTATACGGCTGTGATTTGATCTCGTGCTGATATTGCCTGCACGCGTCTAGCTACGTTTTTATCTAATATTCTGTAAACGGAATCGATGCTTGCCCAGGATCTTTCATTCTGGACAAATTTGTCCAATCTAAGTTTCGGCAGGATCATTCGTGCCATTTCTGGTAAAGGATGTATTCTCAACAGGTCCGGCGCAATCGGAAATTGACGTCTCAGGAGTTGCTCTTTTATATTACCGGGAACAAAATTCAGCCAACCTGCTTTCGGATTGACCGCAATGGTTGTATTAAATTCGACCAGCATTTCAGAACACACCAGTGCAGAAATAACCGCCCTGACGTTGGCATTACCTGTTGGATGAGACATCAGTATCTTCATTGCTTTCGGATTCGTTTGCTCTGTTAAGTGTATTCTGTTGCTTATTCTTTAGAGATATCAGTCTGATAAAACTGTAGATGGTGTTCATCGCAACCTGACATCCAGCTATATATATATTGAAGTACAAAATTCCCCGCAATGTTGAAACGTCTAA
Source organism: Bacteroidota bacterium (assembly GCA_029851965.1). GTDB lineage: Bacteria > Bacteroidota > Bacteroidia > Sphingobacteriales > Sphingobacteriaceae > Pedobacter. The sequence continues at coordinate 1,133 of JARKUW010000080.1, forward strand.
GCAGAGTATTCCAAGAACGATTAGAGCGATATTCGACCCAATGTATAATACCGGGTTAATTGTCCAACCCCGGCTGATCGTTAAAGTGTAGGTCACGCCGGCGATTAGACTCAGGCAGGTCCCAATGATGCTTAACACAACTTCCTGGTTCAGCCCGGAATACTGATCTCCAAGAAGCCATAATGCCTGCGACGAGAAGATCCAGAATACGGCTACAATTAATATCGCCCAGATGAACAAGCCAGCTTGTAGCTGTAGAAATCGCTTTAAAAGAAGGCTTGCTGTTTCGGGAAGCCGGGCAAATCGGGGTGAAATCAGGGTATTGAACAGCGCTGTAAAAAGTGTAAGCATCATTCCGAGCCGGCCAAGTGCTCCGATGTGCGCGACTGAGGCGGTAGACCCAAATGTCGATATAAGCCAGACCGTCAGCTGTGCGGAAATAACATAGTATACCGAACCAGGGAGAACGCGTTTTACGATCTTCAATATCGCCTGCTCTACTTTCTTGTCCGCTTTCTGGGTGTAGTCAGCAGAGGTCTCGGATATCTTCCTAAGTGCGCGATTGGCATAAATCTGCGGAAGACCCGATGCCAGCACCGCAGTAAAGGCCAGTGGAAAACTAAATAGGCAGGCGCTTAAGAGTGACAGCCTCCCGAAAGCGGTAAACAGCTGTATTTTCTGCAGGGGCGCGATATCCTGTTTAAGTTTCGGTGCAATCTCCAGAAGTGATCCCGATAATGCCATAAAGAATGACGGAACCAGCGATATAATAATCAGGGTTGCCATCTTCCATCCCGCCTGGTGGTCAATCAAAAGAAAGAATAACGCGGGTACCGCCAGCAACAAACTGACTATCGTAAACTGTCGCCGGAGTCCAAAGCCGGTAACAATCACGGCGCCGAATTTAGCCCGGTCCTGCCAAACTTTTCCTCCTTCTGCGAGAACACCTGTTGTAATGCCGCCGTCAGCGAGAATCAGCATGGTGCCAAACATCGTATTGGCCAGCGTATACAACGCATATTCTCCTGTAGACAAGAGCCGTATGACCAGGATTCCGCTGATAAAGCCAATGACTTGTATCCCGAGTTGGGTTGAACCCGTAATGGTGATCAGTTTGCCCCATTCGAATAGTCGCTCATATCTTGCACCAATAGATATGCGTTGAACTAATGTTTTCATAGTCGTCGGCAGGTTATTTCACTGCTTCTGAAAGCATCTTTACAGGGCTTACGACAGATGATTTTGAAACCAGTTTCAAGAACGTTTCGACAACCCTATCAATATCGACCTGGTCCATAGGTACATATAAAGGAAGGATAATGGAGTTGTCCTGCAAGTCTTCAGATACGGGTAAGCCAATTTCATTGTTCCACAGCCTGTAGGCGGTTTCGCGATGTGTTGTCATTACACCTCTTCGGCTTGAAATGCCGGCATCGAGTAACCCTTGCATAAGGTCGTTTCTTTTTATCGGGCAATCAGCTTTTAAATAGATACTATAGGACTGAATGTTACTGAAATATCCTGCTTGTTCGGCGGGCAAACGCAAATAAGGCAATTGGCCAAAAGCTTTATTGTATGTTGCTGCAATTTTTCTTCGTTCCTGGACAATCCAGTCCAGCTTTTCCAGCTGTTTGATTCCGATTGCGGCCTGGATATCAGTCAGTCTGTAGTTGTAACCAAGCTCTACATGATCCTCAAAGACGACGGATTTTGACTCGTGCCGCACACGGTCGTTAACTGACATTCCATGTTGACGCAAGAGCTTCAATCTCTCGTAGTAATCTTCACGGTTCGTCGTAATCATACCACCATCCCCTGTGGAGATAACCTTTCTTGGATGCAGTGAAAAACAAACCAGCTCTGAATGGCTTCCTATTTTCGCCCCTTTGTAGCTGGATCCGACCGCACAAGCGGCATCTTCGATGAGCTGCAAATTATAGTTTAAACATAGTTCTTTGAATGCATCTATGTCTGCAGGTAGTCCAATCTGGTGTACAACCAGAATCGCCTTTGTTTTTTCGGTAATCCTACGTTCTACGTCGAGTGGGTCAAGATTGTAGGTATCCCGCTGTACTTCAGCAAAAACAGGAGTTGCACCAACATAGCGTACTGCGTTTGCTGTGGCGATATAGGTTAACGAGGGACAGATTACCTCATCTCCGGGACCTATCCCTGCAACGATCATCGACAGATGCAAGGCCGTGGTACAATTGGACACTGCTACGGCGAAGTTCGAGTTGACGTATGCTGCGAATTTCTCCTCGAATTCCTGCACCTTTGGTCCCTGTGTAATCCATCCGCTGAGGATGGTTTCATAAGCCGCCTGGGCATCTTCTTCGATTAAGTATGGTTTAGCTATTGCGATCATCACTTTTATTTAAGCCAGTTAATTTCCTGGACTGCTGTAAGTAAATCTGTATCTTCTAATTTATTTGTGTAATAAGAGATGGTCTCCGCGAGTCCCTCTTCAAATGTGTAGGAAGGACTGAAATCGATCCATTTTTTAAACTCCTCCGCTTGTACCCACAAACGCGGAACGTCTGCCGGCCTGTCGGGCAGAAAGTGTATCCCAAGCCCCTTTTTGTCCATTGCGGTAAGTAACCGTTCAAGCAAGTCTTTCATCGATATTTCAACGCCTGTGCCGATGTTAAATGTTTTACCAAGAATTTCGGTCTGTGTTTCGTCGGCAGCCAGCAACAGCAGCTTCGAAAGTACGCTCGCGGTCTCTTTAACATAAAAAAAGTCGCGTGTAATCCCACCGTCCCCGAACAAGACCGGCTGCTCGCCGTATAGAATTTTAACGATGCTTCTCGGTATAATTTCTCCGGCGTCTCCTTCATGATGCGCCCTCGGTCCAAAATTATTGAATATTCTCAAAACCGTCACCGGCAAATCATAGCATTCCATGTACGCTTTAGTATAGTGTTCACCGGCTAGTTTACTTGCGCCATACACTGTCAGAGGATTTGTTTGTGCAGTTTCCGTTATTGGGAACTCCGTGGTACGACCATATATTTCAGAGGTCGATATATAAAAAAAGTGTTTTACACCGTTACGCCTTGCCGCCTCCAATACCCGAAGTGTTCCCTCTGCATTCACGCGGTGATTTTCAAATGGACTGTGAATTGAGTTCCGGACACCAAGGCAGGCCAGATGAAAGACAAACTGAACCCCTGATGTTGCCTGCTCACAAGCCAGCGGATCTAGAATATCTCCTTCCATAAAGGCAAAACCGGGATAGGCACTCGCTTCTGCCAGGTTATCGAGAGAACCGTTGGACAGATTGTCAAGGACACGAACGCGGTATCCTTCCGCAAGAAGCCTGTCCGTTAAGTGAGAGCCAATGAAGCCGGCACCGCCGGTAATAAGGATGTCGCCTATTTTGCTAATGTTACGCATGAGCTTGATTATTAATGCTTAAAATCAGTATGCCGCCGATGATTAAGAAAAAGCCTACATAAGACAATAATGACAGCTTGTCCTGGAACATAAAGTAGCCTACCGCTATCGTTAAAATGAAATTTAAACCTGTTGCCATGGGGATGACTACGGAAAACTGATTTGTAGAAAGGGCTTTGAAGAGTGCCAATGCAGAAAGTATGATAAGTGAAAAGGCTGCAACAAAAGGTATGTTAAACAATAGTTTCAACCAATCATTCCATTCCGCCAGCTTAATGCCCTTCAACTGGTGTTTTATAATTGCTGCGCCACAAACATTCAGGACAGCATACAATACGATATACAAGAAAGATTTTGCCATTTTACTGATAAATATGATATGCGATCACCGGTGTTTCCGGTATCTTATTAAGATCGCTGATCTCGTCAATTACGAACACCGGCCTTTTTCTGCTCGCATCAAGTGTACGCCAGAGATATTCTGCGATGATACCAAGAGAGATGTTTGTAATGCCAAATCCGACCATTAGAATGGAGATCAATGCTGGCCAGCCACTTTCGAGGTCATTAAACATTATCTTTCTGAAAATTATATATGCGGTCCATAGTATTCCGGATATAAAAAAGAGTATACCGATCAGTGAGACGAGCCGTATAGGTGCAAAAGAAAAGGCGACAAACGAATCAATCAGCAATTTGATCTTCTTTGAAACTGTCCATTTGGATTTTCCAAGCAATCTGGCCCTCTTTGCATAAGTTACGGCCGTTTGCATGTAGCCAAGGCTCAATATTTGGATAAATACGGATGAGTTGCTCTCTACATTCTGATTGAGGCAGTCCTGAACTTTCCTGCTAAACATTACAATGTCAAAGCCATTTTTAGGAAAGTTTGCGACTGCATACCGGCGCATCAAATAAGCGTAAGCCTTTGAAAAGACCTTTTCTGTCCTGGAAACATCTGTTGCATCTCTGAATGCCCAGCATATTTCGGCGTTTTGACTCACAATTTTTTCGAACAGGTTTTTGATCAGCTCCAATGGATCCTGCAGATCAGCGTACATGAAGGTAATAAAGTCACCGGTCGCCACCTGAATCCCGGCTCTTAGTGCCGCATGTGACCCAAAGTTTTTAGAAAAACTAATTACTTTAGCCTGGTAGGCAATGTGTTCCGATGCCTTTAACTTCATTACGGTACCGTCCTGAGAGCCATCATTGACGAAAATGACTTCCGCCCTAAAACTGTCGTTCGCCAGAAAATATTCATTCAGCTGATCAACCAGATAATCAATATTCTCCTGTTCGTTCAGCAGCGGAATGATGACAGATACTTTCATGCTAGTTCAATTTTATTTACTTTCTCCATTGATAATGCGATTCCGGGTTTCATCTGGTCTCCGCACACCCATATCTTTCGCAGGATTCCCCGCAATTTTTGAATTACTGGCCGTGTTTTTAACGACGTTGCTGCCTAGTCCTACAAGGGAATGATCGCCGATTTCTATACCGTTTATGACGTTCGTCCCACTGCCGATATAGCAATTTTTACCGATTGCTGTACCCCCGGCGATGACCACATTGCTTCCGATCAGCGTATAATCGCCAATCACTACATCATGGTGAATCACAGCGTTCGGCAGGACACAAATGTGGTTGTTCAGCCGTGCGTTGCTGGTGATTACCACGCCTGCCATAATCAAGCAGTTGTATCCGATATGAACCTGCCTGCCGATGTGGGCCCCCGGATGAATAACCCTCGCATATCTCTTAGCCGGGAGATTTAAAGTGCTGATGATGTTTTCCCTTTGACTGTACGATGTTGGGCTTCCTGGCACAGCAAGCACCAGAAGTTCCTCGTATCTCTCCAAGATCGACCGTGGGAAGACGTCAAATTGAAGTGACTTTTTGCTCGCATCATCGTCTACAAATCCCAGAAAGTCATATTTCTCGAAATCCAGACAGTCAACTGCTTCAATTCCATTTCCATTGAATGGAAAAATCACTAGCCTCTCCTTTTTCATTTAATATGAATTGACTGCATCTATGATATAGCCGACCTCATCATCGGTCAATTCCGCGTACATGGGTAACGACAGACAGTGAGCCGCAAGGTATTCGGCATTCGGAAACGTTCCGGGTTTATAATCCAAATGGCTGTATGCCTTTTGAAGGTGACAAGGAACCGGGTAATGCAATCCTGCGGATATTTGTTTGGCAGCCAGGAAAGAGATCAGCTCATCCCGGTTTTCTGTAGTAATCACAAACAAATGGTAGACAGATTCCGCCCAAACGGGCTGCGCCTGCATCTGGATTTTTGGATTGCTCAGGCGATCTTGATACTTCAACGCAATTTCTTGCCGCCGTGCATTCCAAGCCGGTAAATATTTAAGTTTTACTTTCAGGGAGGCAGCTTCAAGCCCGCCCATCCGCATGTTAAACCCTATTTCATCGTGGTAATAGCGCAGCATTGAACCGTGGTTTCTTAAGCTATGCAGATGTTTTAAGTAACTTTCGCTGTTTGTTGTAAGTCCCCCTCCCTCTCCACAGGCACCAAGGTTTTTTCCTGGATAGAAACTGAAACAAGCAAGGTCTCCAAAGCTGCCAACAGGTGCATTCAGGTATTTTGCGCCCTGTGCCTGTGCAGCATCTTCGATAAAGAACAGGTTGTGCTTCTTGCAAACTGCCTTAACGCCTTCTACGTCAAACGGCTGGCCATAAAGATGTACGCCGATGACAGCCTTTGTCCTGGGTGAAATCAACCTCTCTATTCCTGTTACATCAAGCTGCCAGGTATCCGCGGTACAGTCTGCAAATACCGGAGTTGCTCCGCTATACGATACCCCCCATGCCGTTGCAATGAACGTGTTTGCAGGAATAATGACCTCATCCCCTGCTCCGATGCCCAGCGCCAGGATGGCAAGATGCAAAGCGGATGTTCCATTGTTTACACCTACTGCGTACTTGCTGTTACAAAAGGCTGCAAAATCATGTTCAAATGCCTCTACAAACTTTCCACCGGAAAAGGCGGAATGATCATAAACCTTCTCAAATTCTTCGAAGATCTCTTCTTTGATTTGCTGATGTTGCTTCCGTAAGTCCAGGCAGGAAATAGGTTCCCGAATTGCTAATGTTTCCATCTAAACAGTAATTTGGTCTAATGATCTGATGAACTTTGCAGGATTTCCTGCATAGATGGTGTTCTCAGGTACATCCCTGAGCACGACAGAACCTGCTCCGACAACCGCATTTTTTCCAATCCTGACCCCGCATAACACGGTTACACTGGAGCCCAATGATGCACCTTCATCAATAAATGTTTCCACACGTTCCCAATGTTCTTCAGTTTGCAGTAGGCCCTCTGCATTCGTAGCCCTTGGAAATTTATCGTTTATAAAGGTCACATTATGTCCGATGAAAACGTTGTCCTGAATGTGCACCCCTTCACAGATGAAGGAATGGCTGGATACCTTGCAGTTTTTACCTATGGTGACGCCTTTTTGAATTTCAACAAAAGCCCCGATTTTTGTTCCATCCTGGATGGTACACCCGTAGGCATTCACAAAGTTGTAAATCTGAACCCCATTTCCCAGCTTTACGTCGACGAGGCATTGTCTGTCATTATTGATGGTAATTTTCTTCATTTTAAACGATTAAGATTTGTGTTTCAACGGCTTTCGTGTTTCGTTCTGTAACACCGAGCAATACTTCACAACCATTATGTTTTATAGATTTGCTGGAGGCCTCCAAAATTTTAACCACTTCAAGGCCGATCAAACAGGATGACTTCGGAGTCTTGCCATTTGCTATACAGCTGACAAAGTCGGTAGCCATTTCCAGGAGTGCCTCGCCTGTATTTAGCTTTGGAACATGAATGTCTCCGATTCTGTAGTCAACCATAATCCTCTTTTTATCATCGTTTCTGGAGTGGTGATAACCAGAATCGTAAATCTTTACCTTTTCAGTAGGCTCCAGGTCATTGTATAAGATCATTTTTTGATCGCCTCCAATCAGCATTGTCCGGAGTTTAACCGGGCTCGTCCAGGAGCAGCTGAAATGGGCGATAAATCCCGACTGGTAGTTGATCGTGAGATAAGCAATATTCTCGATTTCGTTGTTTGTGTGTGTAATGCCGGTCGCGTTTACGCTATATGGTTTTTCGTTGATCAAATAGTTGAGAATTGAAATGTCATGAGGTGCCAGATCCCACAACACGTTGATGTCGGGCTGGAACAGCCCAAGGTTTATGCGGGTAGAGTCCAGGTACTTAATTTTTCCAAGTTCCCCGTCATCAATGAGGCTCTTCATTTTGGTTACTGCTCCCGTGTAGAGGAATGTGTGATCAACCATTAACAAAAGGTTTTTTTCCTTTGCAAGATTGATTAGTATTTCTGCTTCTAACACCGAGGTTGTCATTGGCTTCTCTAGAAGCACGTGCTTCCCCTGAAGCAAGGCCTTTTCTGCGAGTTCAAAATGGGTGGACACTGGAGTTGCAATAATTACGGCATCTATGTCGCGGCAATTAATCAGATCATCAGCCTCCTTATATCCCTTAATTCCAGGATAGAGTTTTGCCAGATGGATGAGCCGGTCAAATCGTGGATCTGCTACTGCAAAAACTTTACAGTTCGCTGCCATGCTGAAGTTCCTGACCAGGTTGGGACCCCAGTACCCATAGCCGATAATACCTACATTGATCATAACGAAATTTTCTAGATGATTTGCTTATTCTTAATCTTTTGCTTGGTCTTGAAGTTCACGTGGCCCGCGTGTAAATTACAGGGGGGTGCGTCGCCAAATCCGTAAACAGAAATCTTCAAAATCCCGTCGTTTATTTGGATGCTGTCGACTTTGCCGATAGCATGCCTCTGGAGAAGCTTGAACTTGTGGTAGGCATTTGCCCAAACCAGATCAGTTCTTTCTTAGTAATGAAAGGGGGAATTTAGGCCGGTCTGTAGTATAGTACTGATTGGCATACTTGCTGGCGTAATGGTATCCTCCGCCCGATGAAACGCCGTTGAAGACGATGTGCAAGTTTTTAAGTTGCCCGTCCTGGCAAAGCTGATTGATGTACTTGAACTGGGATTTATAGGTGTGGTTCTCCCGCATCACATAGAGGTTTGTATCGCTGAATGCCGCAAGTATAAGCGCATCAGTGACCAGCTGCACCGGTGGGGTATCTATAATAATTTCATCGAAGTATAGCCTCAGCCACTCAAATAGATCCGATAGCGCCGGCTTTTCAAGTAGTTCTGAAGGATTGATGATCTCAGAACCTGTGGAAATAACAAATAGCTGTGCGTGCACCATGGATGCCTGAACGATCTGCTCTTTGAATGCGGTGCCACTAAGGTAATTGCTCAGGCCGACATCATTTGGCAGGTTCAAAGCAGCAGCGAGCTGTGGTTTACGAAAGTCGGCATCGATAATCACGGTCTTTCTACCGGCAGCAGCCATCACGGCACCCAGGTTTCTGGAGATCATGCTTTTACCCTCCCCTGGCATCCCCGACGTTAACAAAGTGACCTTTCCATTTCCAGATTTGCCATTGATGTAGTTCAGCTTTGTTCGTAAGGTCCGAAACTGTTCTGACATCATTGTCCTTGACCCTTCTGATGTGGAAATCGGAAGCAGCGACTTTTGAAAGGAAAGTTCTCCCAAAACGGGTGCAAAAACACGAGTCTCAATCTCTTTGACCGAACTGACTTTATTGTTTAAAGCACCTTTTGCGAAGATCAGGCCAGCGGGGAAAACCAAACCGAAAATCACCGACAGCGCGTAAGTAAAATTGGCATTTCGTGATTCCGGCGGGCCGAAGTGTGCCTGGTCAATAATCCTGCTGTCCAGTAGTTTAGATGCATTGGTTACACCCGCTTCTTCTCTTTTTTGCAGAAGAAATATATATAGTTCTTCCTTAATGCTTTGCTGACGTTTAATCGTGATGAATTCCCGTTCTTGTCCGGGTAATTTCTTAATGGACGCCTCAAAGCTATTGTTATATTTCTGGAGCTGGTTTCGGGTTGCGATGAAGGAACGCTTGATGCCTTTGATATTCTCACGAATGGCGCTTTTTGTCGTGCTGATCTGGCGATTCAGGGGTACAAACACCGGATTTCTTTCGGGCGTATTGGACAGAAGCTTGTCGCGTTGGGACTCCAGACGGATCAGCTGATCTACGAGCGATATTAATCCGGGATCGCTTATGCCAGCTGTTGCGGGTGCATTGCCGTCGCTTACAGGTGAATTGATGTACTTTTGAATTTCATTAATGATCTGCAGTTGAACATTCACCTCGTTAAGACGCAAGTCATTGGATTTTACATTTTCGAGGTAGTATTGAGATTCCGCAGAAAGGTCCGTAATACCTCTGCTGCTTTTATATTTCTCCACCTTTTTTTCAACGTAGTTCAACTCTGAAGTGATGGAATCCAGACGGTCATTTAAGAAGTTCAGCGTGCTGTGATTTACTTTGTTCTTGTATTCAATTGACGCCATGTTGTAAGCCCGGATGGCACTGTTGATTAGATCTGTACCTCTTTCCGGCACCGTTTCCTTAATACTTAGTTGAACAACAGCACTTTGTTGAGCTTGGGAAAGTGCGTTGAAGGCAAGTAGGTACCTGCTGGTTACCTCCCGGGGATCACTAACTGAAATTCTTATCGTGTGGCCAATGTATTTCCGGAGCTGCTCAGTGGGTTCCAATTTCCATGACCCCCATTCATTTTTCAGTTGCCTGCCGAAGTTATAGGTACTTACAGAGTGTGCCTGCTTCAGCAGAAAGGTTTTCTCATCCTGTATCGTAATTTCAATAGACTGATTGCCAATGCCCTGCGCGGATCCAATTAAAGTGAATTTAACCGGAGAATTTTTATACAGGTCTGTGGGTTTAAGTTCTCCAACCAGATGGTATTGTGTCCATAGCTGAAGATCATTGACTACCTTATCCATTATGGTTCGTGACTTGAGAATTTCAATTTCATCATCAACCTTTTTGAGATTTGAGAATGGCTGACTTTCCTGTTTCACATTCTGACCAGTATTTTCATCATTGATGAGAATTTTTGCATATATCGTATATACCGGAATTGCAGACTGAAGAAATAAATACCCAAGTCCGAGGCAGATGCCAACACTAACCAGGAACAATGGCCAGTACCTCAGGTAAGCCCTTAGTTTATCCTGGATATTTTCAGCAATATCATCTTCTCTTACCCCGTGAAAAGGTATTAATGGTGTTTTCGGATCCATATCAATCTAAAATGATCTTTCCTCTGAGCAATATTTAAACTTTGGCGACATTCTCAATCTCGACCTCGGCAGTCATGAAAAACCGAAGGGAAGGAAGCAACACCCTCACCGATTTTTTCTTCACCGAAATGACATTCCCCTGCATCTCTGTAAAGGGTCCGTTTAATATTCGCACCGTATCCCGCACATGTAGCGGTACAGATTCCAATTTTACATTAAAATAGTCGATCAAAAACTCCTGAATAGTCTGAATTTCGGCGGGCAAAATTACCGCTGGCTTACCCAGCCAATAGACGAAATTTACGACCCCCATGATCATTCTCACTTGTGTCATCTGACGTTCTGTGATTTTCACAAAAACGTAGGAAGTAAACAGTGGTTCTTCTACAACTTTTTTTCGATCACTCCATTGTTTCAGTACCCGGTTCAACGGGCAGTAGTTTTCAATATTGGCTTTGTTAAATTGATCTGCAACTTTTTTCTCCCAACGTGACTTGGTGTACACGGCATACCATTTGGCTTCCATAAGGTTTGTTTGAGCGTTAGCGGTTTATAGATGAGCTTTGGATTAACGGGTTAGAAAGATACCGGCTACAGAGACAATGGACAGCAGCAATCCTATTCTCTGATAGGTTTGATCCAATCCGGCAAACTTGCTCTTGCCGGCCTCCGCATAAATGACGTCGTTGTTTTTTAAATAATAATATGGAGAGTTAAACAAGCTTTTCTTTCTTAGGTCAACAGTGATGTACTCGCGTTCGCCATTGGTTTCCCTGATGATCATTAGTCTCCTCAAGGCTGTGATATTCAGGTCACCGGCAAGGCTTAACGCTTCAGGGATGGAGAGCTTTTCACTTTGCACTTTAAAGAGGCCGGGATGGCTCACATCGCCCAGAATGGAGATCTTGAAATTGATCAGCTTTGCGATGACGACAGGTTCTTTCAGATAAGGCATTAGCCGGAGCCTGATTTCGTCACGAATTTGCGAGGTCGTCAGGTTAGCTACGTTTATGCTCCCGATAATCGGAAGCTGGATGTCTCCTTTCTGATCAACCAGATAGCCGCCATAATTTTCATTTGTTCCGTTTACTGAATTTGAGGTAAAGTTAAAAACGGCAGAAGATTCCGGATTGAGGCTACTAATGCTTATGCCTAAGATATCCTCGGGTTGGATCGTGATCGGGCTGAAATTTTGGATCCGTTCCTTTGAAGGAACCGACCGGTTTACATCCTGAAAATAAATGGACTTCTTATATGAAGTGCAGGATAACATCAAAAGACTAAATGCAATGATGCCTAGTGGCTTGTAGAGCGCGTTCATATAGGAAAAGTTAGAAAAATATTGTGTTTGGCTTAGTATTTGATAGAAGAAAACCGAGGTGATATTTGTCGGTCAGAGGAGCGGCTTTATCTTTTTACATGGCTTCGCCCTTTGTCAGTCACGACATTTTACTCTGCTGGGCCTGTATCTATTAGTTAATTCCTTGTTGGCTTTGTGGAAGTGAATTTAGCGCAAGTACATTTAATAAAAGAAAAAATTTCGTGTTCGTGTAACTTCGTGGTTATCAGTGAGAAATTGCATCTATTTGTGTGACTAACCGCCCTGAAACCTTGAGAAATTTTTGCTGTTTAACATTCGCATTTTGCTGATCACGAGAAATTATCGCAGCCAGAAACACACATTTACCTCAAGAATTGGACATTTCTGCATATGCTTGAAGCATACATGCCAGCTTAACGATCATAACGATTGTAGCCACCAGGTTATGTGCTGCTAAGAAAATGTATTGGAAATCAGACATTATACCCGATAAGCCAGTGGCCGAATTGAGGGTCATCTTTAGATCCCATAGTATGCCTATTTAAAAAGCTCAAACCCGTCCCGCACATCGTTCCAGAACGTATCAAGTGCAATTATCCTTGGTTTAAAGAAGGAGATCAGCTTCGGCCAATCTTCCTGCTTGTAAATACTAACATCCGGAAGTGTCTTTCGGATGGTACTAACCACTTTGTAGTTCTCGTCCTGTCCATGTAAAGTCCATTCCCAGTCTTCATCCAGATAGCCGTTCAGAATGTTCTTAAACTCCTTAAACTGTTCAAACATCAATTCCTGAATACCAGGATCCGGGTGAGCGATCTCTATCGCTATGTATGCTCCCCTGGGCAAGGCTTCCATTTTAAAGTTAAGATGCCTGATACCGGTTTTGTAGTTGATCCAGTTGATTTTTTCACCCCATGGACCAGGTTGCAAACTCATGTATTTTCCGAAGGCTGTCCAGAAAGAATGTTTGATGGCGGATGCTTGACTTTTAGAAAACAAAATTGAGTTGTGATTGGTGTGGTTGCAAATATACCGAAACGCGGTATGTGCCCGGTTATAAAAGCGTAGGAATTCCTGCCGGCCTTATCCAAACATTAGCCGCATCTTAGCCGGACCAAAGCGGGACTTTGCCCGGGTAAGGTGCGGGTAAGGTGCGGGTAAGGTGCCTGTCGGATGTCGTTACGACTCCTGCCGCCATGGGACCTTTTCTTCATCTTTTGTACACGCGAAAAGTGAAAGATCGCCATTCCGTAAAATGAAAAAGCCCTTACGAAAAAGGGCTCATATTCATATTACGGAAAACCGGCGCAGCTACTTTCGCTCTACGAACTTATGAAAGGTGCTGATCTCGCCGTTCGCTTTCTTGTCCTGATACAAAAAATCAAGTTTGTTGGCTTCGAAGTCCGCGAAGAAGTCGTCCCATTCCATTTCTTCCAGATTACTGTTGTTGCTAAATTCAGGGAAATGTATTCTTAAAACTCCATCATCTTCATCTTTACCGGTACCCTTAACTCTGGCGGGAACTCCTTTTCTTTCCTCTACCCATTCCTGAATTACATGATGATCATGTGTTTGATTAGACGTACTCATAACATTGATTTTAATTCGGTTTATTTTTACACAACACACAGTTTTCCTGTCGGTTTACAAAAGTTGTATTTTCGTGAAGGCTGCTGCTCGGTATATTTGATCAGCAGTCTCACCATTTACCTGTGCTTCTTTTTGTAAGCGGAATATGCTATCACAATAGCTACGATAAACACGATTCCGACGATAATTGGTATAAACATAACATCAGCGTTTTAAGTAGGATATTCACATATCCCGTTTACAAGATTAGCTGTACTAACTGGCGATAGAAATTTTCTTATCGTTGTTAAGCGTACCCTGAATGTGTTTTAACATGGTCATATAGGTTTGATCCCAGGAGATGTCTTTAAGAAAGCCATCCACTTCTTTAAGCCACTCCGCTGCATTCTCCCTGTTAAATTCTGCTTCTATCGCTTCTATAAACTCCTCGCAAGTTGACGCGATGTGAACAAGCTTTTTGATCCCATATGGCTTCACAACATCACGAATTGGCGTAGAAACGACTGGAATTCCGGCAGAAAGGTATTCAGGTGTCTTGGTTGGGCTGATAAAACGAGTAGACTCATTTAACTGGAACGGAATTAAAGCCATATTCCAGCCAGACAGATAGCCAGGTAGCTCTGCGTACGATTTCTGTCCGAGGTAATGAATATTCTCATTGCGGGGAAGCGTACTTTCGTCTATTTTAACAACAGGGCCAATTAGGATGATCTGCCACTCTGGTTTCAATGTAGCTATATTTCTGATTAGATCCAGGTCAAATCGTTCGTCAATTACGCCATAGAAGCCGATTTTAGGGCCGACTATACCGGCTTGATCTGCTGGCTCGGCAACTTGTTTCCTTGCTTGTGCAAAATGCGCTTTGTCGATACTGCTTGGAAAAGGATAAATATTGGAGTGCTGCTGTTTCTTCGCTTCAAAAAGGGAGTGTCCGCCTGTAAATACGATATCCGCTTTGGCCATAAGCTTACGTTCCAGGGTAATGAGCTCCTCTGGTGCAAATTTGAAGGCAGAAAGCTCGTCCATGCAATCGTAAACAATCATTTTTGGTTTGTATTTATCCGTAAATGAAAGTGCCATAGGTGTGTAATACCAGAATGTCCAGTTTTGTAGTTCCGTGTTCTGAAAGAATTTATCGAGTAAAGCCATCAGCGTAGAATGGACTGCTGTAGCGGATAGACCTTCCCTTAAGTGAGGCACAATGACCGTCAGTGATGAGCTTCTTGGAGACAAGGATAAATACGCGTCATCTTTTGCATCAAAAACGGGTTCCTCGAAATAGTACACATTGGCGCTTTCAGCAAATCTGGTTAATAGGTGTTGCGGACGCTGAAATACAAAATCCCATCTAAGGTGTGAGAAGCAAATCAGACTTTTTGTCGGCATTTCTACGTAGTTTTTCATAAATACTTTTGTTAAGATAATTGTTAATTAACTCAGCTCTTCTTCACCGGCAAACAAGGGCAAGGTTTAATTTCCTGGGTTATAAAATCTGTTTGCTAATAAAACCTTGATTTCGGGGGGATTGTTTGGAGGTATATACCCATTTAGTTTGTATTTAATAACGAGGCCGGTGGTTACAACTACGTAAATCATTGAGCGTTACCTTTTATTCCGGTAGATGGAATAAAAATTGAGAATTGCTTAACCCTAAACCGATCTTTCTATGAAAAAAGAAGACATTCTTTGGGACGACTGGCACAGAATATTGATCGGCTCCGCCCCTAATGAATTTTTATTGGAAGTTTTAATCAGAACTGTGGTTATGTACCTGGTTTTGCTCGTCATTCTACGACTGATGGGCAAGCGGATGGGTGGACAACTCACCATTTCTGAATTGGCTGTAATGGTAACCTTAGGAGCGATCATATGCGTTCCGATGCAGATTCCGGACAAAGGCATTGTTCAGGGGATATTCGTTATGGTTTGTGCGTTGATCTTCCAACGGGGTTTCACGTATCTTGGATTCCGCAGCAGCAAATGGGAAAACCTCATTCAGGGTACAGAGGCTGTTCTGGTAAAAGACGGTGTAATCATGGTCAAGGAACTGGAGAGAGCAAGTATTTCCAGACAACAGCTATATGGCGTCCTGAGAAGCCAGGATATCTATAATCTTGGGGATGTTGAGCGCATATATATGGAAGCCTGTGGCATCTTCAGCGTATTTAAATCAGAGCATCCAAGACCTGGATTGTCTCTCTTCCCCCCTAATGATGATCAGGTACACGACATTCAAAGCACCGGGGATGATGATGTTTACGTTTGCCGGATGTGCGGGAAAATCGCTGACGCGGATCAGGACAGGCGAGCGCATTGCAACAATTGCGGATGTGAAGATTGGGAGATTGCAGTAGTTTCTAACGATAAACGACCTCAATATTTATGAAACCAGAAGAACTTAAATTAAGCGACATCCACAGAATATTAATTGGCGAAATTCCAGGATTCTTTTTTATCGAGTTGATCTTCAGAGCCTTCATCATCTACATGCTGCTTATTGTTTCGATGCGGTTGATGGGAAAAAGGATGTCTGCACAGATCAGCCGGAATGAAATGGCCGCAGTTGTATCCCTTGCAGCGGCAGTAGGTATACCATTGATGAACCCGGATCGCGGGTTGTTGCCGCCCATCATTATTACGATAGTCATTGTATTTTTTACCAACTATGTATCCAGAAGAACGGCTAAGAACCAGCACTTTGAATCCCTGACGCAAGATGACTATGGTGCCCTGGTTGTGGATGGGATCCTAAATTTGCCCGTTATGGAACGTACCCGCGTTACCCGGGAGCGCTTGTTCGCACAATTGCGGATGCTGAATAAGACCCACCTGGGTATGGTTAAGCGAATGTATTTCGAGGCAAACGGGATGTTTAGTCTGGTGGAAGACCCAAGCCCAAAGCCGGGGCTGTCGGTACTTTCTTCCATCGACCCGGAGTTTCAGGCCCGAAAGCTCAAGAAAACAGAATTGTTTGTGTGTAAAAATTGCGGAAGAGTAGCAGACACCTTAATTTCTACTGCACGTACGCGTTGCCCGAATTGTAAAACAATAGACTGGGAAAATGCCGTAAAGTCTTAATTTTACAGGATGGAACAGTCAAAAAGCTTCCAGTTGGAAGCAGAAACAAAATGGGAAGACCTGGGTGACGGGGTTCAGCGGCAAATAATGGGTTATGACGATCAAATTATGCTGGTGAAGGTTAAGTTTGAGACCGGTGCGGTTGGTGCCCTGCACAATCATCCACACGTACAGGCTACGCACGTACATAGTGGCGTGTTTGAGGCTACTATTGGTGAGCAAAAGCAAATATTGAAGGAAGGTGACGGCTTTTACGCAGAGCCAAATGTAATCCATGGTGTGGTGTGCCTGGATGCTGGAATTTTGATCGATGCATTTACGCCGCAGCGGGCAGATTTTCTTGAAAAGAAGTAGTCTGAAAATTTATTTCAAATAAATTTAGCATATATAAATATTAATTCTACCTTTGCAGCCTCTTCAGAAACAAAGAGGAAATGATTCCGTAGCTCAGCTGGTAGAGCATTACACTTTTAATGTAGTGGTCCTGGGTTCGAATCCCAGCGGGATCACAAGAAAGCTTCACAGAAATGTGAGGCTTTCTTCGTTTACAACGACCCGTAAAACGGTTTCAATGCACACCAGTTAGCCAAGGATCAAGTCAAAAAGTTGTGGACTACGGTTGTTTTTAAGCATAGAGTTGTGTCAGGCGATACAAGAAGAACTCAGTGCTTCTTACTCCTCTAAACTGGCTTCTAAATGCCTTTATCTTGGCATTGAAAGACTCCGCTGAAGCATTCGTGGAGCGGCCATCAAAGTAGTTCAGGATTGTTTGGTAATGGTATTGAATAGATCTTGAGATAGTGTTGAACGACTTAAAGCCTGATTGTCTTACCGCCTCATGCCATTTGGCAAGTCTTGCCAGACCATAAAGTTTATCGTTGGTATTCTCGAAGATGTTGCTCAGATTAAGGCTTAAGTTGTAAGCTTGTTTAAGTTTAGGATATCTTTCAAACAGTAGATCAGCTCGCTCTTTCTGGCTTTCAGACCAGGCATCAGGCCTTCTGTACAAGACATATCTGCTTCTGGCCAATAGTTGCTTTAGTGTATCTCCGTTTGATAGTACTTCAGCCCTAAAGCTGGTCTTGGATTTTCTGGCTTGTTCAATAGCTTCATTTTCCGCATCTAAAGCTTTCCAGCGATACTTTATACGCATCTCCTGCAAGGCTTCAGTTGCTAGTTTCTGAACGTGGAACCTGTCAGTTACCCGAACTGCTGAGCGGAAGCAGCGCTTTGCTATAAGCTCCATATTACCTGCCATGTCCAAGGTAATCTCCGTGACTTTCCTTCTTAGTTTTTCGGGAATTTTCTGAAGTACTTCTATAACAGTATCAGCCTTTGTACCAGCAATGATGGCGACAATAGCGCCTTTTTTACCTTTAGCAGCCTTGTTAGTGAGTATTGTATAAAGTTCGCCATGAGATAACGAGGTCTCATCAATGGACAGCTGAGTGCCTAAGTTCTCCGGATATAATAGCCACTTTTTTGCATGTGATCTTTGACTCCAGTCCTTGAATCCGCTTAATGATTCACGATAGTTGCGTTGTAGGGTTTTCCCTTTTACACCATAGAAATCACCCACAGTTTGGGTTGAGTTAGGGTTGGTATCGACTGATTTCTTTTAAAAAAGCCGCGAATCCCTCTGTTATTCGCGTTCCTTCAGCAACAATATTCCAATCTCGGTAAGCAACCTTGTTTGTGCTGGTATTAAGCCACCGACGACGTTTAATATGAAGAAAGACCTTGTGGCCGCGAATGGGAAAGTCCTG